>JAZKHL010000039.1:0-2207 GCA_040385365.1 Pseudomonadota bacterium
ATCCGATCGACATCCAGGAGTTCATGATCCTGCCGACGGGCGCCGAGAGCTTCTCCGAAGGTCTGCGCATGGGCGCCGAGATCTTCCACGCGCTGAAGAAGCAGCTCAAGGACGCCGGTCACAACACCAACGTCGGCGACGAGGGCGGCTTCGCCCCGAATCTGGCCTCTGCCGAGGAGGCGCTGAGCTTCATCACCAAGGCCGGGCAGGCGGCGGGTTACCTCGCCGGCGAGGACTTCCACCTGGGCCTCGACGTCGCCGCGACCGAGTTCTTCAAGGATGGCGCCTACAACATGGTCGGGGAGGGCAAGACCCTGGGGGCCGAGGGCATGGTCGGCTACTTGGCTGACCTGTGCGAACGCTTCCCCATCGTCTCGATCGAGGACGGTTGCGCCGAGGACGATTTCGAGGGTTGGAAGATCCTGACCGACACCCTGGGCGAGCGCGTCCAGATCGTCGGCGACGACCTGTTCGTCACCAACCCGGCGCGTCTGGCGGCCGGGATCGGCGAGGGCCTGGCCAACTCGATTCTGATCAAGGTCAACCAGATCGGCACCCTGTCCGAGACCCTGGACGCCGTCGATATGGCCCACCGCGCCGGCTACACCGCCGTGATGAGCCACCGCTCGGGCGAGACCGAGGATTCGACCATCGCCGACCTCGCCGTCGCCACCAACTGCGGACAGATCAAGACCGGCTCCTTGGCCCGCTCGGACCGCACGGCGAAATACAATCAGCTGCTGCGGATCGAAGAACTGCTGGGCGACCAAGCGTCCTATTACGGCGATGGGATGCTGCTGAAGTAATACGGCCAAGCTACGGTTCGTTAGGCATTTCCGGTCACAAACAATCAACTGTGACCTAACGCTCAGAAGGAGCGTGCGTGATGCCCGAACGGATGAAACCGTACTCCTTGTCCGCATTCCTGTTGTTGCTGGTCGTCTACCTCGGCGTCCAGGCCCTGACCGGCGAGCGGGGCCTGCTCAGCGGTGCGGCGAGGGATGCCCGGCTGGTCGAGCGTGAGGCTCAACTCCAGACCCTGACAGAGCAGCGCGCGGACCTCGAGGTCCGCGTCCGCTACCTGCGTTCAGACAGCCTGTCGCGCGATTTGCTGGAAGAGCGCGCCCGCGCCGTCCTCGGTTTTTCCGATCCCCGGGATTATGTCGTGCGGGTCGCCGTCGCGCCGACGAAGGTGAAGGCCTCCACGGCCTCCTGAACTCTTGTTACAGTCTGGCTCGCGTGCTTTGCCTTTCGGGAACGAAGGCTGCTACAGCCGCTTTCCGTAACGACAAGAGGCCCCGCACGGCGCGTTTCGCCATGGGGTTCACCCGGGAGATGCCGGATGGCGAGAGCCGCCCAGAAGACCAGTGAATCCAAGGCGTCCGCCAAGATTCCGAATGCACCCACAGCGACCAAGGACGAGTTGCTGAGCTACTATCGCGAGATGGTGCTGATCCGCCGCTTCGAGGAGCGAGCAGGGCAGCTCTACGGCATGGGTCTGATCGGCGGCTTCTGTCACCTGTATATCGGCCAGGAGGCCGTGGCGGTGGGCGTTCAGGCCAATGTCAAACAGGGCCATGACAAGATCATCACCGGCTACCGCGACCACGGCCACATGCTGGCCGCCGGCATGGACCCGAACGAGGTCATGGCCGAGTTGACCGGCCGCTCGGGTGGATCGTCCAAGGGCAAGGGCGGGTCGATGCACATGTTCGACGTGCCCACCGGCTTCTATGGCGGTCACGGCATCGTCGGCGCTCAGGTCGCGCTCGGCACCGGTCTGGCTTTCGCCGGCAAATACCGCGGCGATGATTCGGTCGCCTTCATCTATTTCGGCGACGGCGCGGCGAACCAGGGTCAGGTCTACGAAAGCTTCAACATGGCCCAGCTGTGGAAGCTGCCGGCCATCTACATCATCGAGAACAACCAGTACGCGATGGGCACCAGCATCGAACGCTCGTCGTCGACGACCGAGCTGGCCCAGCGTGGCGCCAGCTTCGGCATCCCCGGCGAACTGGTCGACGGCATGGACGTGCTGGCCGTCAAGGACGCGGTGGCGCGGGCGGTGAAACGTGCCCGTGAAGGCGGCGGACCCTTCATCTTGGAAGTGAAGACCTATCGCTACCGTGGTCACTCGATGAGCGATCCCGCGAAATACCGCACCAAGGAAGAGGTCGACGAGGTCAAGAAGACCCGCGACCCCATCG
>JAZKHL010000040.1:0-3339 GCA_040385365.1 Pseudomonadota bacterium
GTGGGCTCCGCTCACGGCTACGGACCAACGTCTGCTGGCCGAGCTTCTGGTCATGCTCCCGCCTGAGGGCTGGTTCCTGAAGAGCGTGTACGGCGACAGGGCCGCCGGCGCCGCCTTCCTGATCATCCAGCACTCGGACCTCGAGAACTGGCGGCGGTTCGTGCCGGTGCTGGAGCCGTTGGTGGCGGCGGGCGAAGTCGACGGGCAGTCGTACGGGCTGATGTACGATCGCCTCGCCGAAAATGAGGGCAGGCCCCAGCGCTACGGCACGCAGGTGACCTGCAAGGCCGGCAAGTGGGTGATCGATTGGGAGAATCTGGAAGACCCGGAGAACGCAGACGCCCGCCGCCGGGAAATGGGTTTCCACTGGACCCTGGCGGAATACGAGCAGGTGTTCGCCAATCACCCGCCGTGCGAGGAAGGGCGTTAGGCCGTCAGGCGTCTTAAGCCGGCTTTTCGGCCAGCCGCTTGTCCAGATACGCCCCGACGCGGCGTTCGACGGCGTCGATGTGGTCCTGCCAGAAGTGGGTCGCACCCTCTTCCAGTTCGTAGTCGATGATGATGCCCTTCTGGGTGCGCAGCTTGTTGACCACGCGCTCGACCTCGACCGGCGGGACGACGGTGTCGTTGGTGCCGTGCAGGAACAGGCCCGAGGCCGGGCAGGGGGCCAGGAAGCTGAAGTCGTACATGTTCGAGGGCGGCGAGACCGAGATGAAGCCGTCCGTCTCGGGGCGGCGCATCAGGAGCTGCATGCCGATATAGGCGCCGAACTGATAGCCGGCGACCCACGTCTGGGAGGCGCCGGGATTGTTGGACTGCAGCCAGTCGAGGGCGGTGGCCGCGTCGGCCAGTTCGCCGATGCCGCTGTCGAACTCGCCCTGCGACTTGCCCACGCCGCGGCTGTTGTAGCGCAGCGTCGCGAAGCCGCGCTTCTGGAACAGCTGGTACAGGGTCACGGTGACCGGGTTGTTCATATGCCCGTTCGCCTTGGGGTGCGGATGCAGGATCAGGGCGATCGGCGCGTTCGGGCGTTTGCCCGGGGAGTAACGGCCTTCGATACGGCCGGAGGCGCCGGGCAGGATGACTTCAGGCATGGGCGGCGAAATCCGTGTTCAACTGTCGTTTCGCATCTGCGTAATACTTGACCGCAGCAGTAGGACTTTCTAAGTCCCGCGTGCGTGTCGACGCCTTTGCGAAGGCGCGGGTTCTAGCACAGGACCCCCGAAAAGCGCGCGATTTTTGAAGGTGTGCGATGCGTCTGTCGACCAAGGGACGATACGCCGTGATGGCGATGGCCGATCTGGCCAAGAACGGGCAGGCCGAGGGCGTGGTTCGAGCCGTGTCCCTGGCCGAGATCGCGACGCGTCAGGAGATCTCGCTGAGCTATCTGGAACAGCTGTTCGCCCGGTTGCGCAAGAGCGGCCTGGTGCAAAGCGTGCGGGGCCCCGGCGGCGGCTATCGCCTGGCCAAGGGGGCGAACGAGACCGTGGTGGCCGAGATCGTTCTGGCCGTCGACGAACCCATCCGCGCCACCCGCTGCATCGGCCAGTCGTCGCCCAAGGGCTGCATGATGGCCGGCGAGCGCTGCATCACCCACAATCTGTGGGAGGATCTGGGCGACGAGATTCATCGCTACCTCGCCGGCGTCTCGCTTGAGGACGTGGTCCTGAACCGCACCGGCGCCCGCCGCCGCGCGGCGCAGGCGGACGTGGGAGTTGCGGCGTGAGCGTCTATCTCGACTACAACGCCTCCGGCCTCGTCCGTCCTGAGGTTCAGGAAATCATGGCGGCGGCGCTGGCCGACAACGGCAATCCGTCGGCGGTGCACGCCGCCGGCCGCCGCGCCCGCGCCCGCATCGAGACCGCCCGCGCCCAGGTGGCCGATCTGGTCGGCGCCGATCCGACCGCCGTGGTCTTCTCGTCCGGCGGCACCGAGTCAAACGCCCAGGCGATCCTCAGCGCCATCGCCGCCGGCTGCGAGCGCCTGATCGTCGGCGCGACCGAACACCCCTGCGTGGCCGAAGCGGCCGCCGTCAGCGGCAAGCCGGTGGAGACCATCCCCGTGGATGCCGACGGCGTCGTCGATCTGAACTGGCTGGAACAGGCTCTGGCCCGTCCCGGCCGCGCCGTGGTCGCCATCCATCACGCCAACAACGAGAGCGGCGTCATCCAGCCGATCGCCGAGGCCGCCGCGCTGGTCCGCGCCGCCGGCGGCTGGCTGCACGTCGACGCCATCCAGTCGGCGGGCAAGATCCCGGTCGATATCCGCGAACTCAGGGCCGACAGCCTGACCCTGTCCGCGCACAAGCTGGGCGGCCCGCAGGGCGTCGGCGCCCTGGTGCTGGGCGAGGGCCGCGAGGCCGTGCGCATCCTGCACGGAGCGGGGCAGGAGCGCGGTCTGCGGGCCGGGACCGAGAATGTGCCGGGAATTGCGGGCTTTGGCGCCGCGGCGGTCTGCGCCGCGCGTGACCTGCCGACGGCGATGGCGCACGCCAGATGGCGCGACGCGGCTGAAGCTGTGGTCAAGAAGGCCGGGGCGACCATCATCGGCGAAGGGGCCGAACGCCTGCCCAACACCCTGTTCATGGCCGTGTCCGACTGGGAGAGCCCGCAGCAGCTGATCACGCTTGATCTGATGGGCCTGATGGTCTCGGCCGGCTCGGCCTGTTCGTCGGGCAAGACCAAACCCTCGCGGGCCATCCTGGCCACGGGACGGATCGACATGGCCACGGGCGGCATCCGCATTTCCGGGGGCTGGGGCACGGTCGAGGATGACTGGAAGCGGTTCGCCGCAGCCTGGGTCGAGGCCTATGGCAAGCACCGCGAACGGTCCGCCGCCCGCGCGAAGGAAGTCGCCTGATGGCCGCCGTTCAGAAGACCATCGACGCCGTCGCCGCGCTGGAAAAGTACGAGCACGGCTTCACCTCGGACATCGACACCGAATACGCCCCGCGCGGGCTGAACGCCGACATCGTCCGCTTCATCTCCGAGAAGAAGGGCGAGCCGGCGTGGATGCTGGAATGGCGCCTGGCCGCCTATGAGCGCTGGCAGGCGATGGAGGAGCCGACCTGGTCGTCGGTGAAATACACGCCGGTCGATTACCAGGAGCTGTTCTACTACGCCGCGCCGAAGAAGAAGAAGGACGGGCCGAAGTCGCTGGACGAGGTCGATCCCGAACTGCTGGCCGTCTACGCCAAGCTGGGCATCCCGCTGAAGGAGCAGGAGGTGCTGGCGGGGGTCGAGGGCGCGCCGCGCTACGCCGTGGACGCGGTGTTCGACAGCGTCTCGGTGGTCACCACCTTCAAGGCCGAGCTGGCCAAGGTCGGGGTGATTTTCATGC
>JAZKHL010000041.1:0-9383 GCA_040385365.1 Pseudomonadota bacterium
GGCTGGTCCAGGCCTTGTGGCCGTAGCTGAGGTCCGAATAGTTCGACGGCAGGCGCGCCACGGTCGGCTCGATGAAGATCGAATCCGTAGCGGTCGTCGAACCCGCGATCCGCACGTTCGGCAGCTTGGACAGCAGGTCCAGCGTGTCCAGGCAACCGCCCGAGCAGCCGGCATCCACCAGCACGATCACCGGCCCCTGAACGGGGTTGGCGGCGCCCGTATCGGCGACGGCGGCGCGTCCGGGCAGAGTGAAGGTCTGCTGACCCGAGGCGATGGCCGTATCGAAGGCGGCGACGATCTCTTGGGTCTGGGTGATCACCGGGCCGGCTTCGGCGACGAAGCGCGGATCCGCCTGCATCCGACCCAGGGTATCGGCATACCAGGTGCGGTTGCCCGGCGTGGCGCGATAGGTGATCGCGCCGGCGGCCGGCTGGCGGCTGACGGTGAACTCCGGCGTCCAGATGCGGTTGGCCAGGCCGTAACCGCGCGCGGTCGAGGTATAGGCCGAGGCTCCCGAGGCGGCGCGCAGGTCCAGAACGAAGCCCTGCGGTCCGCGCAGCGCCGCCGCCTGTCCTTCGACCTGGCTGTTGAATGCATCCCAACCGGCGCTATCGGCGAACGAGTGGACGTTCACCCACGGGCGACCGTTGACCGTCTCGACGCTCAGCGGCGTCGCGGTCGGCATATAGACGGTGGCGCGGTAGGCGGTTTCCAGGTCGCCGGCGACCAACGGGAGTGGACGCAGTTCGACGGCGCGCGGACGCCCGTTGCCGCGCTTGAACTCACAGGTGGACGGCAGGCCGTTGGCGAAGGGATTGTTGCGGTTCCACAGCAGGTAGGGCGCGGACGTCACACGGCCAGCCTCGCTGTCCAGATTCCCTTCCCATTTGTCCAGCTTGGACCGAGCGAACTCCTCGATCGGCGTCAGATTGCAGCTGACGACGACATCGCCGATGCGCGGCGCGTTGCGGACGCCGTCCTTCACATAGGTCACGACATACTGGCCGTTGCGCCATCCCGTCGTGATCCCCCCCCAGCTGGTGCCGAAGTAAGGGCCCATACCTTCGAACGAGGGCGTGATGGCGATGTTTGAATCGCGGAAGCCGCCAGCGTAGTAGCGCATCAGGTAGGCGTGCGCGTCGCCCGAATTAACCTGACCGATCCGACCCCGCGCATCCGCCAGACCGGCATCGAGCCAGCTTCGAAACGTGTCGCCCGCAGCGCCGGGCACGACGGCCGCAGGATGGTTATCACGCAGCGCGTCATGAGCCGCCTGGAGATCAGTGTTCGCCAATTGACGAAAGTCCTGCGCCGAGGCGGCGCCCGCGACAAGCAGGAAGGCGGCCGCCGAAACGGCGGTCAGAAAACGGGTCATGGGAACTCCAGGGCCGGGGAATGCGAATGGCTCGGCCACGAGTTAAAGCCGATTGACCGCGACCTTGCCAAGCCAGAACGGCGATCATGTGACGGTTCGCGTCGGACGCGAGCGACGGCCGCGCCGTTTACAGCGGCCCGACGCCATCCTACGAACCCCGTCATGTTCTCCAAGATCCTGATCGCGAACCGGGGCGAAATCGCCGTCCGTATCATCAAGACGGCCCGCCGCATGGGCATCCAGACGGTGGTGGTCCACTCCGACGCCGACGCCGGCTCCATGGCGGTGGAGATGGCCGACGAGGCGATCCACATCGGGGGCTCCCCCGCCGCCGAGAGCTATCTGATCCAGGACAAGATCGTCGAAGCCGTCCGGCGCAGCGGTGCCGAGGCGGTCCACCCAGGCTTCGGCTTCCTGTCGGAAAACCCGATCTTCGCCCGCCGCCTGGAGGCCGAAGGTATCACCTTCATCGGCCCCAACCCCCATGCCATCGAGGCCATGGGCGACAAGATCACGTCCAAGAAGTTCGCCGCCCAGGCCGGCGTCTCCACCGTCCCCGGCTACATGGGGCTGATCGAAAGCGACGAACACGCCATCCAGATCGCCAACGAGATCGGCTATCCGGTCATGATCAAGGCCTCGGCCGGCGGCGGCGGCAAGGGCATCCGCGTGGCCCATTCGGACGCCGACATGGCCGAGGGCTTTTCCGCCGTGAAGGCCGAGGCGCTGACCGCGTTTGGCGACGACCGCGTCTTCCTCGAGAAATTCATCATCGATCCGCGCCACATCGAGATCCAGGTGCTGGGCGACAAGCACGGCAATATCGTCTCCCTGTTCGACCGCGAATGCTCGATCCAGCGCCGGAACCAGAAGGTCATCGAGGAGGCCCCCTCCCCCCTGCTGGACGACGCGACCAGGAAGGCCATGTCCGAGCAGGCCATCGCCCTCGCCCGCGCCGTCAACTACGACTCCGCCGGCACGGTGGAGTTCGTCGCCGGCCAGGACCGCAGCTTCTTCTTCCTGGAGATGAACACCCGGCTCCAGGTCGAACATCCGGTCACCGAACTGATCACCGGCGTCGATCTGGTCGAACAGATGATCCGCTCGGCCGCCGGAGAGACCATGGCCTTCGGTCAGGACGACCTGAAGATCAACGGCTGGGCCATCGAGAGCCGCATCTACGCCGAGGACCCCTATCGCGGCTTCCTTCCCTCCATCGGCCGCCTGGTCCGCTATGATCAGCCCGAGGAAGGCGAACAGGATGGCTACACGGTGCGCAACGATTCCGGCGTCCGCGAGGGCGACGAAATCTCGATGTTCTACGATCCCATGATCGCCAAGCTAAACACCTGGGCCCCCACCCGCATCGCCGCCATCGACGGCATGAAGCGCGCGCTGGAGGACACCCACCTGCAGGGCGTCGGCCACAACGTGCCCTTCCTCGCCGCCGTGATGGACCAGGAGCGGTTCCGCTCGGGGGCCCTGTCGACCAGCTACATCAAGGACGAGTTCCCGGAAGGCTTCAAAGGCGCGGCCCCCGACCGGGGTCGCACCGACATCCTGATCGCCACCGCCGCCGCCATGAACGAGATCCTGTCCGAACAGTCCGGCGACCCGTCCGACCGCACCGACTGGATCGTCCTGATCGACCGCGACGCCCACGGCGTCTCCCTCGGCTACGACGACGACGAGGCGCTGACGCTCGACCTGGCCGGCGAAGACCGCGCACTGCACCTGTCGGACATCGACTGGCGCCCCGGCCTGGCCCAGTTCCGCGCCGTGCTGGACCACGAGCCCTTCACCGCCGAGGTCGCCCGCATCGCCGATGGCTTTTCGATCCGCACCGGCGCCACGCGCGCCCGCGTCCGCGTCCTCACCCCCCGCATGGCCGAACTGTTCGCCCGCCTGCCTGAGAAACAGGCCGCCGATACCTCGAAGCTGATCCAGTCCCCCATGCCCGGCCTCGTCGTCTCCATCGCCGTCACGGTGGGGCAGGAGGTCAAGGCCGGCGAGACCGTCGCCGTCATCGAAGCCATGAAGATGCAGAACATCCTCAAGGCCGAACGCGATGGCACCGTCAAAGCCGTCGGCGCCAAGGCCGGCGACCCGGTCGCCGCCGATGACGTGCTCGTCGAGTTCGGGTGAAGGACCGCGTCCTTACGACCCGCTCCAAAACCTGAACGTCGGATAAAATTGGCAGCCCCTGCGCGCCACATCCCTGTATAGGACCGTCCCCAGCGCGTCGGCCTCGCGCGCTGTTCGACAGGTTTGCTTACGGAGTTGCACAGATGAGCAAGGTGCTGGTTATCGGCGCGGGCGGCGTGGGTTCGGTCGCGGTCCACAAGATGGCGATGAACGCCGATGTCTTCTCGCACATCACTCTGGCAAGTCGCCGACGGTCTAAGTGCGACGATATCGCCGCCTCGGTGAAGGCGCGCACCGGCGTCGTCATCGACACGGCTGAACTCGACGCCGACGATATCGAGGCCACCGTCGCTCTGATGCAGAGCGTGAAGCCCAAGCTCGTCGTCAATCTGGCCCTGCCCTATCAGGATCTCGCCATCATGGAGGCCTGTCTCAAGGCCGGCGTGAACTACCTCGACACCGCCAACTACGAACCGCGCGACGAGGCAAAGTTCGAATACAGCTGGCAGTGGGCCTATCAGGAGCGTTTCCGCGAGGCTGGCCTGATGGCGGTGCTGGGCTCCGGCTTCGACCCCGGCGTGACTTCGGTCTTCGCCACCTATGCGAAGAAGCATCTGCTGGACCGGATCGACACCCTCGACATCCTCGATTGCAACGGCGGCGACCACGGCCATCCGTTCGCCACCAACTTCAATCCCGAGATCAATCTGCGCGAAGTCACTGCGCCGTCCCGTCACTGGGAGAACGGCCAGTGGGTCGAGGGCCCCGCCCTGTCGCACAGACAGACGTTCGACTTCGATCAGGTCGGCCCGCGCAACATGTACCTGATGTACCATGAAGAGCTGGAGTCCCTGGCCAAATTCTACCCGGAAATCCAGCGCATCCGCTTCTGGATGACCTTCGGCGACAGCTATCTGAAACACCTCGAAGTACTCGAAAATGTCGGCATGACCCGAATCGACCCGGTCATGTTTCAGGGCGTCGAGATCGTGCCTCTGCAGTTCCTCAAGGCGTTGTTGCCCGAGCCGTCCTCGCTGGGCGCGGTGACCAAGGGCAAGACCAACATCGGCGTCATCGCCACGGGCGAAAAGGACGGCCTGCCGAAGACCACCTACATCTACAACGTCTGCGACCACGAGGAGGCCTATGCCGAGACTGGCAACCAGGCGGTCAGCTACACGACCGGCGTACCGGCCATGATCGGGGCCTCCCTGATGCTGACGGGCGAATGGGCCGGCGCCGGCGTGTTTAACATGGAGCAATTGGACCCCGATCCCTTCATGGCCCTGCTGAATACCCAGGGGCTGCCGTGGCAGGTCAAGGACCTGCCCGCGCCCCTCGCCTTCTGACCGGCCAGATGGACACCCAGGCCGGCGATCCCGGCGCCTTCGCCCACTTCGACCTGAACCGCGTCCCCTCGCCCTGCTTCGTCGTCGATGAGGCGGCGATCCGGCGCAACCTGACCGTCCTCAAGGCCGTCGCCGATCGCGGCGGCGTGAAAGTCCTGCTGGCGTTGAAAGCTTTCTCGATGTGGTCGCTTGCCGATGTCGTCGGCGATTACCTGCACGGCGCCTGCGCTTCCGGCCTGTGGGAGGCCCGCCTCGCGCGGGAACACTATCGCGGCGAGCTGACCACCTACGCCCCCGCCTACAAGGCCGATGAACTGCCGGAAATCCTGCGGCTGTCGGATACGGTGATCTTCAACTCGCCCGCCCAGATCGCTCGCTTCGCCGACCTGATCGCCAAGGCCCGCGGCCAGGGCGATGTCTTCGAGATCGGCCTGCGCCTGAATCCAGAGTCCAGCCAGGCGACAGTCGCCAAATACGATCCCTGCGCCGTAGGATCGCGCCTCGGCTTTCCGCTTTCGCAGCTTCTGCCCGAGCATCTGGAGGGGGTGGACGGCCTGCACATCCATGCCCTCTGCGAACAGGGCTTCGAGCCTCTCCACGCCATCTGGCAGGCGCTGGAGCCCCGGATCGGAGCCTATCTGCCGCAACTGAAGTGGATCAACCTGGGCGGCGGCCACCACATCACCCGCTCCGACTATGCGCGTGAGGACCTGATCGCCTTCCTGCGCCGGATCACAGTCCAGCACGGCATCGAGGTCTATCTGGAGCCGGGCGAGGCCATCGCGCTGGACGCGGGCATCCTGGTCGGCGAGATCCTGGACACGCTCGACAACGGCATGCCGCTGGCCATCACCGACATCTCGGCGACCTGTCACATGCCCGACGTGCTCGAGGCGCCCTACCGTCCCGCCCTGCTGGGCGAGGTCGATGCCGGCACGACCGTAAGGCTGGGCGGCCCGTCGTGCCTCGCCGGCGACGTCATCGGCGACTACGCGTTCGCCCAGACGCCTGTCGCTGGCGCACGCATCGCCTTCCTGGATCAGGCCCACTATTCGATGGTCAAGACGACGACCTTCAATGGCGTCGCCCTGCCCGCCATCGCCTTGTGGAACAGCGACACCGACGCCCTGAGACTCGTGCGCCAGTTCGACTACGCCGATTTCCGCGACCGACTGTCCTGACGCCCAGCGGTCTCGAGTGATTTAGGCCGGCACGGCCTGGGCGATGCCGGCCAACAGGCTCGCCGCGGTCACCGGCTTGGCGACGTGCAGGTCTGCCCCGGCCGCCAGCGCCTCATAGCGATGCTGCGCCATGGCGTTCGCGCTCAGCATGATCAGCGGCGTGCGATGCCGTCCGGTCTCGGCCGCGCGGATTGCGCGCGTCGCCGTCAGTCCGTCCATCACGGGCATCTGCATGTCCATCAGGATGACGTCGAAGGCCTGCTCCGCCACGGCCTGAACCGCCAGAGCGCCGTTTTCGACCGTGACGACTTCCGCCCCCGTCGCGGCCAGGATCAACTGCACCACGCGCTGATTTGTCGGATGATCCTCAGCCAGCAAGACTCTCAGCGGCCGCATCGGCGCGGTCTGCATCATCCGGATGGGCAGGGGCGCAGCCAGGCCGTCATATTCATCCAGCGCGACGACGCGAGGCAGGGGCAGGATCAGGGTGAAGGTGCTGCCCTCGCCCGGGCAAGACCGCGCCTCGACGACGCCCCCCATCATCTCGGCCAGCGACCGACAGATCGACAGCCCCAGACCCGTCCCGCCGAACCGACGCGTGATCGAGGCGTCGGCCTGGCTGAACCTCTGGAACAGGGTCGCGCCCGTGTCGGCGTCGAACCCGACCCCGGTATCGGACACGACCAGCTTCAACTCGCCCTCGCCCGCCTCGTCGCCCGTGACCTCCCAGTCGATCGAGACCGCGCCCCGGGCCGTGAACTTGACGGCGTTGGACAGCAGATTGCCGACGATCTGGCCGATGCGCGTGCTGTCGCCCATGAACAGGCCCCGCGCGGCCGTTCCCGGCCGGGCCTGGAACGTCAGTCCTTTTTCGGCGGCCTTGTTGTGCGCCAGGTCGATTAGCCCCGACAGCGCCTCGACCAGGTCGAACTGGCGGGCCTCGATGTCCAGCCGCCCGGCCTCGATCTTGGAGACGTCCAGAATGTCGGACACCAGCCGTTCGAGCGTCACGCCCGACCCCTGGATCAGATCGACCATCTCGCGCTGTTCCGGCGTCAACTCAGTGCGACGCAGCGCATCGACGATGCCGATGACGCCATTAAGCGGCGTACGGATCTCGTGACTCATATTCGCCAGGAAGTCGCTCTTGGCGCGGCTGGCGGCCTCCGCAGCGACCTTGGCCTCCTCAAGCGCCTTTTGCCCTGCGATCCGGTCGGTCACGTCGCGCGCCACGGCATAGATGTGATCGTCGTAGCGTTGGGCCCGCCATTCCAGCGTGCGGTAGCTTCCGTCGCGGTGGCGATAGCGATTGACGTGACCCAGCACCGGCTGGCCCGGCTTGCGGGTCTCGACCTCGACGATGCTGTCGCGCGTGCCGGGCATGTCCTCGGGATGGACCAGATCGACCAGCCGTCGGCCCTCGATCTCGTCCGGCCTCCAGCCCAGGTTCGTCTCCCACGAACGGCTGACACGCAGCGCGGTGCCGTCCAATTCGCGGATCACCAGCATGTCCAGTGAGACGTCGAAGAAAGTGGCCAGGTGGCCGGCCGAACCGCCGTCGGCAGCGGCTTCGGGCCTGAAGGCCAACGCCATTCCGTCCATCTACGCACCCCGACTCAAGCCCTGACGTCGGCTACCGTACAGGTCAGGACTTAATCACGCATGTCAGTCGGATGTGACATCAACGACAAGCCCGAAAATACCCATAAAACTTGTCCGCAGCGCACTGTCGGCCTCGTCCATCGTTGCGGTCAGGCCGAGATCGAGCAAGCTCGTCACACCATGCTCGGCGATGCCGCAGGGCACGATCCCCCCGAAATGATCCAGGTCCGGCTCGACGTTCAGACTGACGCCGTGAAAACTGACCCATTTACGCACCTTGACGCCGATCGCGGCGATCTTGTCCTCGCGCGACCAGCCGGCGCCCTTACGCTCGACCCAGACGCCGACGCGCCCGTCTCGCACGTCGGCCTCGACGCCGAACGCGCCCAGCGCGCCGATCAGCCAGGCCTCCAGCCCGCGCACGAAACCCCGCACGTCCTTGCCGCGCTGGTTGAGGTCTAGCATCACATAGGCCACCCGCTGGCCCGGCCCGTGATAGGTGAACTGCCCGCCCCGCCCCGTGCGATGCACCGGAAACCGCCCGGCATCCAGCAGGTCGCCGTCCTTGGCCGATACCCCGGCGGTGTACAGCGGCGGATGTTCCAGCAGCCAGACGCGTTCGGTCGCTTCGCCTGCCGCGATGGCCGCCACGCGCGCCTCCATTTCGGCCACAGCGTCGTCATAGGGGGTGTAGCCCTCGCTCACGACCCATTCGACAGCTCGCCCGTCTGCGCGAAACAGGGGCGAATCCAGCGAGGTCGCGGCGGGACTTAACGGCTCGGCAAGCATGATGCGATCAATGTGTCCCCGGGGGGCGCGAATGCAAGCGCGGCCTCGCGTGTAGCCGGAGCAGCCTTGAGCCAGATCGAAGCCGTCGATGTCGAACTGTCGGTCGTCCTGGGACGCTCGGTGCTGCCCATGTCCCAGCTGTTGAAGATGGGTCGCGGCGCCGTGATTCCGCTCGACGCCTCGGAACACGACGAGGTCTGGATCCTGGCCAACAACCACCCCGTCGCCCGCGGCATGATCGAAATCCACGAGGATAGGATCGCCATTACCGTAACGCGCCCGGCGGACCTCTACGACTTCATGGCGGGGGCGGCGTAGGTCTAGGCAGTAGGCAGTAGGCAGTAGGCAGTAGGCAGTAGGCAGTAGTGAGGTCGGGGGATCCGTGGATACCGTCAACAGCTATCGAGATCTGAAGGTCTGGCAGCGGGCGATGGATCTGGCCGTCCTTGTCTATGATCTGACGCGAAGCTTTCCCAAAGACGAACAGTTCGGCCTGACCTCGCAGACCAGACGAGCAGCCGTGTCTGTTGCAGCGAATATCGCCGAAGGATACGGCCGATCGACCAAGGGAGCCTACCTAGGCTTCCTTCGCATTGCCCAGGGCTCGTTGAAGGAAGTCGAGACCCATCTGATCCTCGCCACCCGCGTATCGATCTGCCCCGAACCATCCACCAGCCCGATCCTGGCTGAGAGCGATGAACTCGGCCGAATGCTCCGCGCCCTGATCGTGCGGCTGGAACAACACACCACCCCGTAAACCGCGCCTTCTACTGCCTACTGCCTATTGCCTACTGCCTCTCTCCAACCCCCTTCCCTTCCCCGCCGCTCTCCGCTACAGCCCCCGCTCCGATGCGAGCGGTCGTGGCGGAATTGGTAGACGCGCAGCGTTGAGGTCGCTGTGGGGCAACCCGTGGAAGTTCGAGTCTTCTCGACCGCACCATC
>JAZKHL010000042.1:0-9315 GCA_040385365.1 Pseudomonadota bacterium
ACAGGGGTATGGCCGGTGCTTAAGTCCCGCCTGCGCCCAAGTCGAGGGGTTTTCGTTTCGTTGTGCGGCGGGTTTCGCCGCCCTGCCCGGCAGCCTCTCTCGCGGCGTCCCATCGCCGCCCCGCAAGGGCAAATTCCAGAGCTATTGACCGCTCGACCGCTTCCGGATCGCCCATGCTCGGCTTCGCCAAGAAACTCTTCGGCTCTTCCAACGACCGCAAGGTCAAGGACTTCATGAGCCGGGTCCAGAAGATCAACGATCTGGAGCCCAAGTTCGCCGCCCTGTCGGACGACGAGCTGCGGATGATGACCCAGACCTTCAAGGACCGGGTCTCGGGCGGCGAGACCCTGGACAAGGTCATGAACGAGGCCTTCGCCGTGGCGCGCGAGGCCTCCAAGCGCGTGCTGGGCCAGCGCCAGTATGACGTCCAGCTGACCGGCGGCATGATCCTGCACGAGGGCGGCATCGCCGAGATGCGCACCGGCGAAGGCAAGACCCTGGTCGCCGTGGCGCCCGTGTATCTGAACGCGCTGTCAGGCAAGGGCGTCCACGTCATCACCGTCAACGACTATCTGGCGCGGCGCGACGCCGAGTGGATGGGTCGCGTCTATCGGTTCCTCGGCCTGGAGGTCGGCGTGATCGTCAACGGCCTGTCCGACGGCCAGCGCCAGGCCTCCTACAACGCCGACATCACCTATGGGACGAACAACGAGTTCGGCTTCGACTATCTGCGCGACAATCTGAAATATGACAGGAAGGAGATGGTGCAGCGTCCGCACCATTTCGCCATCGTCGACGAGGTCGACTCCATCCTGATCGACGAGGCGCGCACGCCCCTGATCATCTCGGGGCCGACGGAAGACCGGTCGGACCTGTATAAAATCCTCGACGGCATCATCAAGGAACTGATCAAGGACACCACGACCTTCGATCTGGACGAAAAGCAGCGCCAGGCCCTGCTGACCGAGGAGGGCTCCGAGCGGATCGAGCAGATTCTGGAAGACGGCGGCCACTTCGCCGAGGACACCACGGGCCTGTACGACGCCGCCAACATCAGCCTGGTCCACCACACCAACCAGGCCCTGCGCGCCAACACCCTGTATCAAAAGGACAAGGACTACATCATCAAGAACGACGAAGTCGTTCTGATCGACGAGTTCACCGGCCGGATGATGACCGGGCGCCGCCTGTCCGAGGGTCTGCACCAGGCCATCGAGGCCAAGGAGGGCGTCAAGATTCAGCCCGAGAACCAGACCCTGGCCTCGGTCACCATCCAGAACTATTTTCGCCTCTACGAGAAGCTGTCCGGCATGACCGGCACGGCCGCGACCGAGGCCCAGGAATTCCTCGACATCTACAAGATGGACGTCCTGGAGGTGCCGACCAACCGCCCGGTCAAGCGCATCGATTATGACGACGAGGTCTACCGGACCTATGCCGAGAAGAATCTGGCCATCGCCAAACAGATCGCCGACTGCCGCGAGCGCGGCCAGCCGATCCTGGTCGGCACCGTCTCGATCGAGAAATCCGAACAGCTGTCGGCCCTGCTCGACACCTATGAGCACAAGGTCGAGGTCTCGCGGACCCTGAAGACCGAGTTCGTCGGCAAGGACAAGGAGGCCGCCAAGATCGGCGACGCCGCCTACGACATCGTCTGGGAGACGAAGTTCAAGGGCATCCCGCACAGCGTCCTGAACGCCCGCCAGCACGAGCAGGAGGCCTTCATCGTCGCCGATGCGGGTCTGCCCGGCGCGGTGACCATCGCCACCAACATGGCCGGCCGTGGGACCGACATCCAGCTGGGCGGCAACCTAGAAATGCGGCTGGAGAAATACCGGCTGGATCAGCGCAACCTCGCCATCGAAGTCACGCCCGAGATGCTGAAGGCCGAGGAAGCCCGGCTGAAGGCCGACATCGCGGTTCAGAAGAAGATCGCGCTCGACGCCGGCGGCCTGTTCGTGCTCGGCACCGAACGCCATGAGAGCCGCCGCATCGACAACCAGCTGCGTGGGCGGACGGGCCGTCAGGGCGACCCCGGCACGTCGAAATTCTACCTGTCCTGCGAGGATGACCTGCTGCGCATCTTCGCCGGCGACCGTCTGGACGCCATCATGCGCTCCTTCGGCGTGGCCGAGGGCGAGGCGATCTCCCACCCGTGGCTGAACCGCGCCGTCGAGACGGCCCAAAAGCGGGTCGAGGCCCGCAACTACGACATCCGCAAGAACCTGCTGAAATACGACGACGTCGTGAACGACCAGCGCAAGGCCGTGTTCGAGCAGCGCCAGGAGTTCATGGACTCCGACGACCTCTCGGAACTGGTCGGCGAGTTCCGTCGCGATGTGGTCACCGACCTGGTCGACCGCTTCATGCCGCCCAAGGCCTATGCCGAACAGTGGGACATCGACGGTCTGGACGAGAAGGTGAAGTCCACGCTCGGTCTCGAACTTCCGCTGCACGACTGGGCGGCCGAGGAAGGCGTGTCCAACGAGGAGGTCGAGGAGCGGATCCAGGCCGCCGCCGAGGCCCGCGCCGCCGAACGCCTCGAACAGCTTGGCGAAGGTCAGATGCGGGGGCTCGAAAAGCAGTTCCTGATGCAGATGATCGACATGCAGTGGCGCGAGCACCTGGTGCACCTCGACCATCTGCGCGGGGTCATCGGCCTGCGCGGCTATGGCCAGCGCGACCCGCTGAACGAATACAAGACCGAGGCCTTCTCGCTGTTCGAGACCCTCCTGCACGAGCTGCGGCACAATGTGACGCGCTGGCTGATGACGGTGGAGTTCCGCTTCGAAGCCCCGCCGCCGATGGAGCTGCCCGAGTTCCAGGAAATCCACCTGAACCCCGGCACAGGCGTCAACGAGATGGCCGATCCGCTGGCGCAGAACCCTGAAGGCCAACTGACCGGCGACGCCCGCTCACGCTTGCCGGTCGAGCTTCTGCCCGCCGGCTGGGAACGCACCGCGCGCAACTCGGACTGCCCCTGCGGATCGGGCCGCAAGTTCAAGCATTGCCATGGGGCGCTGGTTTAGGGCGCTACCGTTCGGCTCGCGGAGCCTCGCTGCTTGAGCCCGACCAAGCGCGTCGAGAAACTGAGTTCGGAGTTTCGATGAGCTACAAGGCCCTCTTCTCCCGCGCCCTGGCGCTCGATCCGGAGCGACTGCATTTCGCGGCGCACAGCCATCATCTGTGGCCGGACGCCAGCTTCGACGGGCAGGTTCGCGCCTGGGTCGAGGCGAACCACTTCGCCGACCGGAAATGGGATCTGGTGTTCGGCGACGTCATCCCCGAGGCCCAGAAGCATGTGGCCAGGGAACTGGGTCTGCCCGACCCGGAGACGGTCGTCTTCGCCTCCAACACCCACGACTTGCTGATCCGCATCTTCTCGGGCTGGGAGACCAGGCCGGTCCGCATCCTCACCACCGACGGAGAGTTCCACGCCTTCCGCCGGCAGGCCGAACGCTGGGAGGAAAGCGGCGACGCCGTCGTCACGCGCGTGCCGCTGGAGCCATTCGAGACGTTCGACGCCCGGTTCACGGCGGCGGCGGAGGGCGGCGGCCATGAGGTGATCGTAGTCAGCCAGGTCTTCTTCAAGACCGGCCAGGCCATCGGCTGCATCGACGATCTGGCGGCGTTGGCCAAGCCGGAAGGGCCTTGGGTAATCGTCGACGGCTACCACGGCTTCATGGCGACGCCGACGGACTTGTCGGCGGTGGCGAACCGGATCTTTTACGTCTCCGGCGGCTACAAATACGCGATGACCGGCGAGGGCGCGGGCTTTTTGCATGCCCCCCACGGGTTCTGCGAACGGCCGGTCGTGACCGGCTGGTTCGCCGAGTTCGGCAATCTGATGGGCCCGCCAGAGGGGGTCCAGTACCGCGCCGACGCCGGCCGTTTCTGGGGTGCAACGTTCGACGCCACGCCGCTCTACCGCTTTAACGGCGTGCGGCGGATGCTGGAGGAGCAGGGGCTGACGACCGCTGACATCTCGGCCCACGCCGACCGGCTGTCGGGGCGGTTTGCCCAAGCTCTGGCGGCAGGCGAATGCGGCGCCCTGGGCGAGGCGTTCGTGCTCAACCCGATCGTAGGCGGCAACGCGCCCCGGGCCCGTTTCCTGGCGCTGAAGCACAAGGACGCCCAGACTTGGCGCGCGCGACTGCTGGACGCGAACGCAGTCACCGACGTGCGCGACGACGTGATCCGCTTCGGCTTCGGCCTTTATCAGACCGACGAGGACGTGGAACGGCTGATCGGCGTCTGCCAGAGGCTGTTCTAGAAGAAGGTGGTGTCTTCCTGCTGGCTCGGCTGCGGCGGACTGGCGGGCTGACTGGGCGCGGGCGCCGGGCGCGGGGCCGTGGAGCGACCGGCGCTGGAGGGCGCCGATCCGGGTTGGGCTGGGATCTGGCCCGGCTGCGACTGGGGCGGCAGGTTCGGATAGGGCAGGCTTTGCGGCGCTCCGCCCGGGGAAACAGGCTGACCCGGCGGCACGGCCGGACCCGGCTCGCCGAGACCCGCCGGCGCCACGACGTCCGGCGCGTCGAAATCATCGCGGATGAAGGCCCAGGAGCGAGGATCGGCGCAGGCGCAGGCCTTCATGAAACCGTCCCGGTCTCGCCAGATGACCAGCGGATACCCGGCGGGCGCGCCCGCCTCGCGCATCAGTTCGGTCAGACGCACGACGAACGAACGGCTGGCGTCGACCACCGCCGAGCGCGCCAGATTGGCGTCGGCCGCCGGAATGCCCGCCGCCGTCCAGTTGCGCGACGGCGTGGCCGTCCAGCGTTGATACAGGCTCCAGTCGCGACTCAGCCATAGCTCGGCCACGGTGGCGCGCTCCGCCGGCGTGGATTGCGGCTGACCCTCGCGATCCGGCCGAGCGAAGACGACGACCCGCGCCTCCACGCCGCCGGCGCGCAGCTTTTCAGCCTCCTCGCGTTCGTAACGCTGGGTCGAGGCCGAGTCGCGATAGCCGATGATATAGAGCGGCTCGCCCCCCCCGCCAGCGGACACCCACGACGCCTCGTCCAACAAGCGCTGGATTTCAACCTGGTTCCGCGTGATCGTGACCGGCTGGAACCGGGCGTAGAAATTCCAGTAGGCCCAGTAGCCGCAGCCCGCGATGGCCAGGCCGATGACGACCGCAAGGGCGGACCAGATCAGAAAGCGACGCATGCGGGGAGGCGCTCCAGCTTCAGCATATCGGCGAGTGTAACGCTTATCACCGAATTGCGTCGCCTCTAACACCGGTCGGGCGAACCCGACCGACGCGAGGTCACCCCATAGTCGGGATGACGAAGCTGGAATCCGCGTGCTCCAGTTCGCTGTCCGGCCAGCGGGCGGTGATGGTCTTGACCTTGGTCCAGAACTTCACCCCTTCCATGCCGTGCTGGTTGGTGTCGCCGAAGGCCGACCGTTTCCAGCCGCCGAAGGTGTGATAGGCGACCGGCACAGGGATGGGGACGTTGATCCCGACCATGCCGACGTTGACCCGGGCGGCGAAGTCGCGCGCCGCGCGGCCGTTCTGCGTGAAGATGGCGACGCCGTTGCCGTACTGGTGCTTCGAGGGCAGCGACAGGGCCTCTTCGAAGCTAGCGGCGCGGACGATTTGCAGGACAGGTCCGAAGATCTCCTCCTTGTAGGATTCCATCTCCGGCGTGACGTGGTCGAACAGCGACGGGCCGATGAAGTAGCCCTTCTCGTGGCCCTGCAGCGAGAAGCCGCGCCCGTCGACGACCAGTTCGGCACCATCTTTGACGCCTTGCTCGATCCAGCCCTCGACGCGGGCCTTGTGCTGGGCCGTGACGACGGGGCCATAGTGGGCGCCGGCGTCGGTCGAGACGCCGACGCGCATGGTTGGGATCTCGGCCACCATTCGCTCGCGCAGTTCGTCGGCGGTCTTCTTTCCGACCGGCACCACGACGGGCAGGGCCATGCAGCGTTCGCCGGCTGAGCCATAGGCGGCGCCCGACAGGTCCTTGATCACCTGATCCATGTCGGCGTCGGGCAGGACGATGCCGTGGTTCTTGGCCCCGCCCATGGCCTGGACCCGCTTATGGTTGGCGGCCCCGACCTGATAGACATAGTGGGCGATGTCGGACGAGCCGACGAAGCTGACGGCGTGAACCAGCGGATGCTCCAGGATGGCGTCGACCGCCGCCTTGTCGCCGTGCACGACGTTCAGCACGCCGGCGGGAGCGCCCGCCTCCATCATGAGCTCGGCCAGGCGCACCGGGACCGAGGGGTCGCGCTCCGAGGGCTTGAGGATGAAGGTGTTGCCGACGGCGATGGCCACGCCGAACATCCACATCGGGATCATGGCCGGGAAGTTGAACGGGGTGATGCCCGCGACCACGCCCAGCGGCTGGCGCATCGAATAGACGTCGATGCCGGGACCGGCGCCCCAGGTGTATTCGCCCTTCAGCGCATGGGGGATGCCGCAGGCGAACTCGATCACCTCGAGGCCGCGCTGGATGTCGCCTTTCGAGTCGGCGATCACCTTGCCGTGCTCGGCCGACAGCAGCTCGGCGAGGTCGTTGATGTTGGCCTCGACCAGCCGCTTGAACTCGAACATCACCCGCGCGCGGCGCTGGGGGTTGGTCGAGGACCAGCCTTCGAAGGCGTTCTGGGCGGCCTGGACCGCGCGGTCCATCTCGTCGACCGAGGCCAGCTGGACCCTCGCCTGGACCTCGCCGGTATTGGGGTTGAACACGTCAGCGTGACGGCCGGACGAGCCGGTGAAGGACGCGCCGTCGATGAAATGATGGATGTCGCGCATGGTGCGAGCGTTTCCTGGAGTTGGTTTTCTGGTTGGCGGGCGGTTTAGCCCCGAGGGCAGGTAGACGCCAGCGTCACCGCGTCCCGCCCGGGACCCACTTTACGTCGCCAGCGCCGTTCGCGTTGGCGCGGCGGGCGGCGACGAACAAGTGGTCGGACAGCCGGTTCAGATACCGCACCGCCTCGGGCGTGACCGGCGTCCCAGTCTCGACCAGCCGGATGGCGTCGCGCTCGGCCCGGCGCGCCACGGTGCGCGCCAGATGCAGATGCGCCGACAGGGCCGACCCTGCGGGCAGGATGAAGCTGTCCAGCGCCTTCAGGCTCTCGTTCATCCAGTCGATCTCGGCCTCCAGCCGGTCGATCTGCGACTGGACGATGCGCAACGCCTCCCATTTCGGCGGCGGGTCCAGGGGCGTGGCGAGGTCGGCGCCCAGGTCGAACAGCTCATTCTGGATCCGGCCCAGCATGGCGTCGACGCGGTCGTGCTGACCGGAATGCAGCCGGGCCAGGCCGATGACGGCGTTCAGTTCGTCGACGGTCCCATAGGCCTCGACACGCGGATCGCTCTTGGACACCCGGGCGCCGGACGCCAGGCCCGTGGCGCCGCCGTCGCCGGTGCGGGTGTAGATCTTGTTCAGGACCACCAACGGATCACCCTCCGTGCGTGGTTTTCCACCACAGACCGGCCATCAGAAGCACCACGGCGGTCGCCTGCAGTACGACCCGGAGCCGCATCAGCCGGTTGGAGTTCGACCGGGCGTAGTCCCCGCCGCGGAACAGCGAGTAGATGCCGAATCCCAGCACCACCGCGACGGCGGCGATAGCGAGCAGGATCAGGATGTCGAACACATTTCCCATTCCGCCAATCTAGGCCGCCCGAGGAGCCTGCGCCAGCGGTCCCCGGGTGCGCCTTTCACTTGCGGCTAACCCTGCTTCTCGGCCCGATCCTAACCTTTGCCGTTCAATGTGGGGGATCAGGAGCCCGCCGCATTGACCGACCGCGCCGTCCGCAATCTCGCCAATCTGCGTAAGTCCGCGTCGACGGCGCGGGTGCTGAATCTTTTGCGCGTGTCGGGCGAGCACGGCCACAGCGACGGCTGGAAGGCTCGTCCGCTGTTCACAAACCCTGTGCTGAACCGCGCCCTGATCATCAAACACCGTCTGCGCAGCAACGAGATCGACCAGTTCCGCGTCCGCCGCGCCGTAGCGACCAAGATCATCCTGCCGATCGACGGATCGGACCTGAAGGTCGGCGGCCGCTATCTGTTCGTGGGTCAGATCGGTTTCGACAAGACGCTGGAGGCCAGCTTCGGCATCGGACCGTCCCACCCGGACCGCCGCATCCTGTCGCTGATCGACGACCTGCCTGGGCTCGACCCTTTCCTGCTGCGCGAACAGCTGCGCCGGAACGGTCACACGCCAGATCCCTGCTATTTCAATGTCTCGGAAGCCGACATGGAACGGATGGCGGCCTTCGTCGCCGAGGAGATCGCGCCGCTGGTCGATCTCAGCATGGCGCCGGTCGCCGATCTGGCGGCGGCTGATCCCGCGGCCCGACTGACGGCCAAGATCCTGTCGAACTCGGCCGGCGAGGACATGAGCGCGCTCGGCCAGACCCTGATGCTGGAGCCGAGTGAGTATGAGAACGGGCTCTTCTGCTGGAAGGGCTTCCTCTACTACAAATGGGCCCTGCAAGGGATCACGGCCGACATCGGCGGGGTCCTGGAGGGGGTGCGAGGCGTTCGCCCTTCTGGTCGCGTCGAGGCCGAGCAGCACGCCGCCCTGAACCGTGTCCGCGAACAGGTCCGTCGACGTATCCTGACGACCTGCGACGCCACCTCGGACATGCTGCGCGTCTATGACGACGCTTTCCGCGGCCTGACCCGGGAAGGCAGGCCGACCGCCTTCCGCGACTTCCTGAGAGACGCGCCGATCCTGTTCGCGCGCCTGGGCGAGCGACTGGGCGCGGTACAGCACATCGTCAGTTTCTGGCGCTACCGCGTGACGCCGGGCAAGCTCGCGCCCTCGGCCGACGAACTGATCGACCTGCTCAGCGATTTCGAACTGAGCCTGTCAGGCCACGAACGGTCGGAGCCGCTGGCGTTGGCGGCATGAATGCCGCAGTCGCTGCGCGACGCGCTAACGTTCGCGACGCGGTCGCTCACCGCTCGAGCGCGCACTGGTGAAGTCATCCCAGAACGCGCTCAAGTAGCGGAGCCCTACGGGCGAAGCGATAGCGCGCCTAGTATCTGTAATGCTCGGGCTTGAACGGGCCCTCGGCCGGGACAGAGATGTAGTCGGCCTGTTCCCTGGACAGCGTCGTCAGCTTGGCGCCCAGTTTGCCGAGGTGCAGCGTCGCGACCTTCTCGTCCAGGTGCTTGGGCAGGGTGTAGACCTGGTTCTCGTAGGACTTGGCGTTGGTCCACAGCTCGATCTGGGCCAGCGTCTGGTTGGTGAAGGACGCCGACATCACGAACGACGGGTGACCGGTGGCGTTGCCCAGGTTCACCAGACGGCCTTCCGACAGCAGGATGATCTTCTTGC
>JAZKHL010000043.1:0-8363 GCA_040385365.1 Pseudomonadota bacterium
ACATCATCGACGGCAACCCCGATCCGCACGATCTGCTGCGTATTCAGGGTGTTGAAGCGCTTGCCGAATATCTGGTGAACGAAGTGCAGGAGGTCTATCGACTGCAGGGCGTGCCGATCAACGACAAGCACATCGAGGTGATCGTTCGCCAGATGCTGCAGAAGGTCGAGATCCTCGACTCGGGCGAAACCACCCTGATCCGTGGCGACACGGTCGAGGTCGCGGAAGCCGTGATCGAGAACGAGAAGGTCGAGAAGCGTGGGGGCCGGATCGCCACCACCCAGCCCGTCCTGCTCGGCATCACCAAGGCGTCGCTGCAGACCCGCAGCTTCATCTCGGCGGCGTCCTTCCAGGAGACCACCCGCGTCCTCACCGACGCCTCGGTCAACGGCAAGAAGGACACGCTGGAAGGCCTGAAGGAGAACGTCATCGTCGGTCGCCTGATCCCGGCGGGCACGGGCGCCTATCTCCGCAGCCTGCAGAAGGTCGCCAACGAGCGCGATGCGGTCCTGACCAACAACCGCGAAGCGGCGGTCGAGCCGCTTCCGGCGGATCTGCAACTGGAGCTGGCCGAGAGCGAATAGCTTTCTGCACACCGAAGACTGAAGAGGGCGGCTCTGGCGACGGGGCCGCCCTTTTTCTGTGGAGCGCGGACGTCCACGTCCGCCTGTTGGGGCGCCATGCGGACCTGGAGGTCCGCGCTCCGCCGCTACTCCATCTTTCGGTTTCGGCGCAGGCGCTCGTCGGTCATCTCGAAGCCGGGCCGAAGAAATGCGCCGGCGCAGGTCCCTCGCAGATTGCCTCCTGGACAGTCCGGGCTCGCGACGGCGACCGGCGGAAGCGCCGGAGGCGGCAGACCGCGCCACCGCGCCTGGGCCATCGCCGCAGCGCCGTCGCGGGCGAACTGTGCGTCGCGCCGCTGTTCCGACGGCGTCAGGGTGCGGGGGCCGAGAGGGCCGGCGGCGCCGGCGGCGGCGTTGAACCGCTCATCGCACAGGGCCTGTTCTCCGGGGCTGAGCCGGCCATCCATGATGCGGCACCCGCCCGCGCCGGTCCGCATCGAGCGGCCCACGGCGGCGGCCATGCCCTCGGGGGTCACCTGCCAAGCCTCGGCCGGAGCCGGCGGCGCGTCGGTCGGAGGCGCGACGCCGATCCGGGGACTGGGGGCGGTCGGACGGTCTTCATCCTCGTCGCGGGCGCGAAGAGACGGGGTGAAGGCTTCGCTCAGGGCCTGGACCTGTTCACGGGCGGCGGCGCTGGCGGGTGTCGGCGGCCGGGCGATCTCCCCGGCGAGAAGCGGACGAGGCTCCATCTCCACGAAAACAGGAGGCGGTGACAGGTCCGGCAGGGCTCTGCGTTCGGCGAAGAGGCCCAGCGCTAAGGGGGTCAGGACGGCGGCGTGGAGCACGACCGACGTCGCGACGATCGCCGCGCGGCGACGCTCAGCGGAGGAGGCGAACGGTCGCCAGGACGCGATACTGAACTGGCGTTGCGACACTCACCCTCCCGGCCGGCATGGCCAAGCTGAAGGGCGACCGTGGCCGGATCAGGGCGCGGAGATGATCTTCCAGAGCGACAGGGGCCGGACGGTTGCGCAGGCCGGCGTCCCGTCCTTGCCGCGCCCGGGCAGGACGGCTTCGATCACGGCACCGGGGGTCAGCAGGTCGGCGGGAATGTCGTGGACGTCGATCTTGGCGCGGCGGCTGATGACGTGCCCGAACGGGTCGGTCTGGCCGGCCTGAGCGGCGATGGCGATGTAGACGAACCGGCGGGTCGGCCCTTCGCGACGCACGAAGGTTCCGCCGAGCTTGCCGTCGGGGCGCAGGGTCACCGGGACGTCGAAGGACAACGGGGCCTCGGTCGCGACACACGCATCGACCGGGACGTTCTTGGCGTCCTGGAGGCTGTAGTGGATGCCCGGAACCGGATCGGCGATGGTCAGGCGCAGGGTCAGGGTCTCAGCCATGGGTCACCTGATGGGCGCCGCGCACCATGCGGACGAAGGGAAAGGGTCTGTCGGGTTCGGCCAGTCGGCCCTCGACTTCGGTCAGGACGAAGCGGGTGATGGCGGGCAGGTCGAACGACCGGGTCTCGTTTAGCGGGAGCCACGCGATCTCGTCCAGTTCGCCGGAGCCGGTCGTGGGTTCGGGGGCCAGCAGACATGAGGCGTCGGCCATGAAGAAGCGGGCGTCAAAGCGCCGGGTCCGGCCGGGCGGGGTGATGGCGCGGGCGATGTAGGTCAGGGCCGCGAGATCGGGCAGGGCGCCGGCGGAGCGGAACTCTCGCCATGGCCCAGCGACGGAGGCGGCCGGAGCGGGGCGGCCGAGGATCAGACCGGTCTCCTCGAAGGTCTCGCGCACGGCGGTCAGACACAGGGCGCGGGCACGGGGCGGCGTGAACTCGGCCTCGAGGCGGGCGCGGGTCGCGGGGTTCGTGTCGGTCGCCGAGGCGGCGTTGAAGTCAGATCGATCGATGCGGCCTCCGGGAAAGACCCATTTGGACGCCATGAAGACGTGGCCGGGTGCCCGACGCCCCATCAGCACCTGAGGGTTAGTTCTTCCGCGCACCAGGATCAGGGTGGCGGCATCCTTCGGTCGCTGGCGCGGCCCATCGACGCGCGTCGCGTCGCGGAGATCCTGGTTAGCGTCGAAGGGCTGGGTCGAGGCGGGCACGAGAGGACAGTATCATCGCGCCACGCCCGAAGAAGGGCGAAACGCCGCTGCGGCCGACCCGACCCTATGGCGTCGATCGGGTCCGACCGACTGGCCCCCGCCTATCAGTCCGTGCGGCGCCAGTAGGCGGCGAAGACCACGGACGCTGCGCCCCGTTCGGTCACGGGTTCGCTGGTCGAATAGCTCTGGACGATATTCTCGAGCTTCAGGGCCTGCAGAGCTTCAGTCGCCGATGGGTGCTGAACAGCCTCGAGCAGGGTGTCGATTTCCGCGCCGGTCAGGCGGCTGCGGCTGACGCCCAGCACTTCACACAGGGACCGGCTGCACGTCACGTCCAGCGTGACCGAGGCGTCCGTCGCTCGCTGGTAAGCGCGCAACAGCGCGGCCTGTGTCGCCGGGGACCACTCCGGATCCGCAGGTCCGGCGGTAACCTCCGCTCGCAGCGAGACCAGATCGGGCGACGGCTGCGTCGGCATGAACATGCTGGTTGCGGCCGGCGGAACGGGGCGCTCGGGAGGGGTGGCGGTCTGCTGGGCCAGGATCGCGGCGGCGAGAAGGACGGCGGCGGACATGGGAAGTCTCCATCGGGGGGGCGACGCACGACGATGTGTGTCTGGACGACGGAGTTCTGGCGGCGGCGCGGCCGGGCAGACGAGATCGATAAAGTCGTGACGATTTTCTTGGGCCACGATCAGGCGGGCGATCTCACGGCTGGAGCCGATCCCAGTCTTTCGACGGGCCGAGCGGAAGCGTTCGTTGACCGCGGCTTCGGACATCGAACGCAGGGTCGCGATCGATTTGGCCGTGTGGCCGCGACCCAGAAGGCCCAGCAGATCACGCTCCACGGGGTTCAGCCGGTTGATGGCGTCGTCGGTCTCCGCAATCGGCGCGGGCTGGCTCAGGGTCATGGGCCATGCTGGACCGCTAAGGTGACGCCGGGCAAGCGGTCGCGACCGATCAAGCGAGCGCCAGAGACCGTCTTCTACCGCCGCTTGCCCTTGCGGACGCCTTTGGGCGTGCCGCCGCGCGGGGGCTTGGGGCCACCCGGACGGCTCAAGCCCCGCTTCGGCGGGCCGTTTCCACCCGTGCCCGGCCCGCGTCCGCGCATTCCGAGGCGGGGGGCGGGGGCGTTGGGATCGCGGGGCTCGGCGTCGCTGAGCATCTCGAACAGAAGGCCGCCGGTGATGGGAGTGGCCTCCTTCAGCTTGACCTCGACCATGCGACCCAGGGTGTAGCGCTGGCCGCTGCGTTCGCCGACCAGGGCGTGGGCGCGGTCGTCGTGAGTGAAGTACTCGTTGCCGAGCGACGAGACGGGCACCAGGCCGTCGGCGCCGGTCTCATCCAAACGGACGAACAGGCCGAAGCGGGTGACGCCGGTGATGCGGCCGGTGAAGGTCGCGCCGACGCGGTCTTCAAGGAAGGCGGCGACGTAGCGGTCCATGGCGTCGCGCTCGGCGGCCATCGAGCGGCGCTCGGTCTGGGTCACCTGATCGGCGATGGCGGGCAGTTCGGCGATCTCGCGGTCGGTCAGGCCGTCGCTACCCAGCTTCAGGGCGCGGATGAGTCCGCGATGAACGATCAGGTCGGAATAGCGCCGGATCGGCGAGGTGAAATGTGCGTAACGGTCCAGGTTCAGCCCGAAATGGCCGACATTGTCGGGGCTGTAGATGGCCTGCATCTGGCTGCGCAGAACGACCTCGTTGACGACCTCGGCGTTCGGGCCGTCTCGGGTCTCGTCCAGCAGCTTGTTGAACCGCTTGGTCGTCGGGGCCTCGCCCTTGTTCCAGGGTTTGCCGAGGGTCGACAGGAAGTCGGCCAGGTTGAAGACCTTCTCCTGGCTGGGCGTGTCATGGACGCGGAAGATCAGGGGCGTCTGCTTGGCTTCCAATGTCTCGGCGGCGCAGACGTTGGCCTGCACCATCATCTCCTCGATCAGCCTGTGGGCTTCGAGCGAGACGCGGCGTTCGATCGAGGCAATGCCGCCGTCCGGCGACATGCGGATGCGACGCTCGGCGCTGTCGATCTGCAACGGCGCTCGCTTCAGCCGGCCCTTCAGCATCGTGCGGTAGGCGTTCCACAGCGGGTACAGGATCGAGTCCATGATTGGACCGGTGGTGTCGTCGGTTCCGCCGCCGTTCTCGACACCGTCGATGGCGGCCTGGGCCTGCTCGTAGGAGAGCTTGGCATGGCTGCGCATCAGGCCGCGGTGGAACTGATGACCGAGTTTCCGCCCGTCCTTGTCGAAGACCATCCGAACGGCGAGCGTGGCGCGGTTCTCGCCCTCCTTCAGACTGCACAGGCCATTCGACAGCCGCTCGGGCAGCATCGGTTCGACGCGGTCGGGGAAGTAGGTGGAATTGCCCTTGGTGCGGGCCTCGCGGTCCAGGCTGGTGTTTGGCCGGACATAGGCGGCGACGTCGGCGATGGCGACCCAGACGACCCAGCCGCCGTCGTTCTTGGGATCGTCGTCGCGCATCGCATAGACGGCGTCGTCGTGATCGCGGGCGTCGGCCGGGTCGATGGTGACGAACGGAATGTCGCGCAGGTCGTCGCGGCCCTTCAGCGTCGGCAGGTCCTGGTTCTCGGCCTCCTGCTCGACCGCCTCGGAGAAGCCCATCGGCACGCCGTGGGTGTGGATCGCGATCAGGGAGGCGGCGCGGGGATCGTCCTCGCGGCCCACGGTCTCCAGGATCTTGCCGCGCTTGTGGCCATAGCGCTGATCGGATTTCTCGATGGCGGCCAGCACCAGGTCGCCGTCGCGCAGGTCCGCCGCTTGCAGGGCCGAGACGATCAGGACGTCCTTGGAGCGGCGATCGACGGGCTCGACGCGGGTCTCCTTATTGGATTTGCGGATCACGCCGAGGACGCGGTTGTTGTTGGTGTCCAGCTTCTTGATCAGCCGGGCTTCCCAGCCGTTCGGGCCGTGCTCGAACTTGGCTAGGACGCGGTCGCCTAGGGCAGGGGCAGGGCCGGGTTTGGATTTATCGGGAATCAGGAGGGCGCGCGGTGCGTCGGCCGAGGCCTCGACCATGCGGACGTAAAGGTCGCCGTCGTCATCCTTTTCGACCACATCGGCGACGCCCACGGGGGGCAGGGCGCCGGCTTCGGAGAAGCCCTTCCGACCGCGTTTGCCGAGCTTGCCGGAAGCCTCAAGGCCTCGGATCATTTCGCGCAGAGCGCGGCGATCCTCACCCTTGAGGCCGAAGTGGCGCGCGATGTCGCCCTTTTCGGCGCTGCCGGCGTCGCGGAGGAAGGCCAGCAGAGAGGCCTCGTCCGGCAGTCCGGCGGCGGGTTTGGGTGTCTTTGTCATTCAGTCTTTCGGTAGGCCGGGCGCGTCGGCCTCGGCGGGATTTATATAGGGAACGCCGAGCGCGGCGGCCGCGCGGGCCATGCCTTTGTCGAGCGTCAGGAGGGTGGCGCCGAGGCGGTGAGCGGCGGCGATGTGGATGGCGTCAGGCGCGCGCAGGGCGAGGTCATGATGACGAACGTCCCAGGCCGAACGTTCGACATCATCCGAAATGATAGTGACGCGCTCGCCGCCTGCCAGCGCCCATTGGTCCAGATCGGCGTAATAGAGATCGATCCTGTCGGCCGGCAACGCGCGTGTTCGCATCCGTTTAGCGATCGCCGACGACGCTTCCGCTCGGCAAAAATCGCTGATGAGCGGGAGGCGATCCTGCGACCGTATCGTGTCAAAAATCTTCTGGCTGGATGGCTCGTCAGCTATGATGGCTACGAGCGCACTGGCATCCAGGTAAAGGCTCATTCAGGATCGCCGTCTCGCATGCTTCGCACCAGATCGGCAGCCAGCATGCCCAGGGGCGGGCGCTGTTTGCGGCGCTCGTTCAACTCATCCATCAGCGCCCACCGCTGTTCCATCGTCAGTTTTGGCGTTGGCGACAGTTCTGCGATCGGCTTCCCATGTCGGGTGATGGTGATTTTTTCGCCTTCCTGCACCCGGTCCAGCAGGTGGGTGAAGTTGTTCTTGGCTTCGGCGACGCCGTAGGTTGCCATGATCGTTCTCCGGGATTATGGCCATAAATATAGCCATAAATCGCGGCATGGGCAACGGGTTGTCCCTGTGCCGGGGCGCGCCTAGCTTCCGGCTTCGAATCCGGAGTTCTTATCTATGTCCCTCGCCGAACACCCGACCCTAAGTGCACCGACCGGCTCGCTACTGGACCTTATCGGCAAGACGCCGATGGTGGAGGTGACGCGGATCGATACCGGGCCTTGCAAGCTGTTCCTGAAGTTGGAGGCCCAGAACCCGGGCGGGTCGATCAAGGACCGTATCGCCCTGTCGATGATCGCGGCAGCGGAGGCGGAAGGGTGGTTGAAGCCCGGCGGGACCATCGTCGAGGCGACGGCCGGAAACACTGGTCTGGCGCTGACGCTGGTCGGTCAGGCCAAGGGCTATAAGGTGTTGCTGGTCATCCCGGACAAGATGTCCAAGGAAAAAATCCAGCATCTGAGAGCCATGGGAGCCGATGTGAGGCTGACGCGGTCGGACGTCGCGCACGGGCATCCCGAATACTACACCGACATGGCCGAGCGGCTGGCGCAGCAGATTCCGGGCGGATTCTTCGTCAACCAGTTCGCCAACGCCGCAAACTCCGAGGCCCACGTGAAGACGACGGGGCCGGAGATCTGGGAGCAGATGGGTCACGACATGGACGCCTATGTCGCCGGCATCGGCTCGGGCGGGACGATCACGGGGGTGGCGCAGTATCTGAAGAGCCAGGGCGCGAAGACAGAGATCATTCTGGCCGACCCGGTCGGGTCGGTGCTGGCGGGCATCGTCAATGACGGCGTGCCGGGGCCGGAGGGCAGCTATACCGTCGAGGGTATCGGGCAGAATTTCGTGCCGGACACGGCGGACATGAGCCTGATCGACAAGGCCTATTCAATCCCGGACGCGGAGGCCGTGGCGACGGTGCGTGAGCTTTTGCTGAAGGAGGGCATCCTGGCGGGGTCGTCGTCGGGGACGCTGATCGCGGCGGCGTTGCGGTGGTGCCGCGAGCAGACCGAGCCGAAACGGTGCATGACCTTCGTCTGCGACACCGGGGCCAAATATCTGTCCAAGGTCTACAACGACGCCTGGCTGGCCGATCAGGGGCTGGGCGAGCGGGTGATCCAGGGCGATCTGTCGGACCTGATCAGCCGCAAATACGAGAAGGGCGACGTGGTCACGGCGGGCCCGGAAGACACGCTGGACACGGCCTTCAAACGGATGCGCGGGGCGGACGTCTCTCAGCTGCCGATCATCCAGGACGGGCGGCTGGTCGGCATCCTCGACGAGAGCGATCTGGTCCAGGTGATGAACACCGACGAGATCACGCGCAAGGAACGGTTCGCCAAGCCGGTGTCGTCGGCCATGACCCGCGATCTGGACACGGTACAGGTGACCGAGCCGCTGGATGCCCTGATCCCCCTGTTCGACCGAGATCGCGTGGCGATCGTGCTGGACGGCGAAAAGTTCGTCGGCCTGATCGCGCGGGTCGATCTGATCAACCACCTCAGCCTGAACCGGTGAGATCATGGCAGACTTGAAGAACAGCCAGGGTTTCTCGACCCGTGCCATCCATGCCGGACAGCGGCCCGACCCGACGACGGGCGCGGTGATGACGCCGATCTACGCGACCTCGACCTATGCCCAGGAAAGCCCGGGCGTGAACAAGGGCTATGAGTACG
>JAZKHL010000044.1:0-5826 GCA_040385365.1 Pseudomonadota bacterium
AGCTCCCTGACCTGCAACTCATCCACGGCGGGCCGTCCGAACTCCTGCCGGATGGTGTCATCCAGCTGGCGGTGACGATTTCCCAGTTCGCGGATACGAGCTTCGATGGTCATGGCTTGCGCCTCCATGTCTAAGGGACCACACAGTGAGCGCCTGGATTCAGGCTCTGTGAAATCACGGTTCGGTGACGTCAACAGACCCTTAAGATCATCCGGGCACGGCGGAGCCTGGCCCCCAATATGGACCATGATGTGAACGTAGCGGTACGGAACCCGCCGACCCGCCTGGTGGTGGGGATCTCAGGGGCGTCGGGCGTGATCTACGGCGCGCGCGTGCTGGACGCGCTGACCGAACTGGGCGTCGAGAGCCATCTGGTCCTCACCCGCGCCGCCCTGCTCACATTGTCGCAGGAGACCGACCTCAGCGCCGACGACCTCACCGCCAAGGCCACGATGGTTCACAAGCTGAACGACGTCGGCGCGACCATCGCCTCCGGCTCGTTCAGGACGCTCGGCATGATCGTCGCCCCCTGCTCGGTCCGGACCATGAGCGAGATCGCCACCGGCGTGACCTCGACCCTGCTGACCCGCGCCGCCGACGTGGTGCTGAAGGAACGCCGCCCGCTTGTGCTCATGGTGCGCGAAACCCCGTTCCATCTCGGCCATCTGCGCACCATGACGGCGCTCGCCGAAATGGGCGCCACCATCGCCCCGCCCCTGCCCGCGTTCTACGCCCGCCCGAACTCGATCGCCGAGATGGTGGACCAATCGGTCGGCCGTGCGCTTGATTTCTTTGGCTTGGACTGGAGCGCGGTGAAGCGTTGGGATGGGCTGAAGGGTCCGACGGACGACGCATGACCATTGCGCTTTGGGACTGGGCCGTCGCCGCCTACGCCGCCCCCGGCGTGTCCGACGCCTGCCTCCATTTGCAGGACACGTCCGGTCAGAACGTCCCCCTGCTGCTGTGGGCCGCCTGGACCGCCGCGACCGGACGCCCCCTCGATGAGGACACGATCGAGGCCGCCTGCGACAGCGCCCGCGCCTGGGAAACCTCCGCCGTCACTCCCCTGCGTGCGATCCGCCGCGCCTTGAAGGGTCCGATCCTGGACATCGACAACACCGCCCGCGAGGCCCTGCGCGAACAGGTGAAGGCCGTCGAGCTCGCCGCCGAACGCCATCTGTTGGCCGGATTGGAAGCCCTGCCCCTCGCGTCATCCGGGCCGTCTCAGCCTCCGATCGAGGCCCTCGTCGCCGTCGCGCGCGTCTGGAGCCGGGTCGTTCCGCGTCCGGCCCTGATCGCCCTCGCGGACCGCCTTCCGGCATGATCGCGGCTCGTCTATAAGCCGCTGGTTGCGGGGCCTTCCATGAACGACGACCAGCCTTTTCTGACCGACGACGAGATCGCGCTGCACGCCCAGGTCAAGCTGCTCCGGATAGAGCACGCGGACCTCGACGCCTCGATCGAGGCCCTGTCGCACATGCCGGTCCCGGATCAACTCCTGATCGCCCGGCTGAAGCGGAAGAAGCTGCTGCTCCGCGATGAGATCGTAAAGATCGAAAGCCGCATCCTGCCGGATATCATCGCCTGATCGGAGCGCGGACCTCCAGGTCCGCTAGCAACTGAAAATGGACTCGCAGGATACCGAGTCCAACGCGTGCAAGCACGGGGATCAGTGCTGAGGTATTACAATGAGATAACCTGATAGGTCGTTGGTTTACGACGACTATCTAGCGCGCTTGCGTACCCACATCGCTGCATCCGCCTCGGCCAGCCAAGTCTCGACATCGACCTGCCCGGCAAAGGCCCTGACCCCGAACGATCCACCCAGCGGTGCGGCCTGTCCGTCGTAGGTGAAGCCCGCCTCCTCCAGCGCCGTCTTCAGCCCCGCCGCCTTCTCGCGCCCCTCGTCCAGGCCCGCGTTCAGCAGCAAAAGACCGAATTCATCTCCGCCCAGCCGGCCCACGGCATCGGTCGCCCGCACGTTCTCCAGCAGCAGTTCCGCCACCCGCACCAAGGCCGCATCGCCCGCCGCGTGGCCCAGCGAATCGTTGACGCCCTTGAACCCGTCCAGGTCGAGATACAACAGCACCGCCGGCACCCTGAACCGCTCGCAGTATGCCATGGCCCGCGTCATCGCCCCGACGAAGCCGCGCCGATTGAGCAGCGGCGTCAGCACGTCGTGATCCGCCGCCGCCTCGGCCGCCTCGGCGCGCAGACGCAAGGCCTCGACCTCGGCTCGCAGGCGCGCGATCTCGGCGATCGGGTCGCTGACGGCTAGTGGCGGGACGGCGTCGGTCACGTCGGCGAAGGCTCCAGGCGCGACTCAGCAACCGCGCCGCGCGCCCCTAGGCTAACGCCCTCGGTTGCGGGCGCAACGCGCGTGCTGTAACGGGCCGCTTTCTCGCAGGGGCCTCAAGGCATGGCGACAACGACCGCACCGGTGGCGATCATCATGGGCAGCCGCTCGGACTGGCCCACGATGAAGCACGCGGCCGACGTGCTCGACCGGCTCGGCGTCGCCTGGGACGCCCGCGTCGTCTCCGCCCACCGCACGCCTCAGCGCCTGTTCGACTTCGCCAACGGGGCCAAGGCTGCGGGTTTCAAAGTCATCATCGCCGGCGCCGGCGGAGCCGCCCACCTGCCCGGCATGGCCGCCTCCATGACACCGCTGCCGGTGCTGGGTGTGCCCGTCCAGTCCAAGGCGCTGAAAGGCCTCGATAGTCTGCTGTCCATCGTCCAGATGCCCGGCGGCGTGCCCGTCGCAACCCTGGCTATCGGCGAGGCGGGGGCAAAGAACGCCGGCATTCTCGCCGCGCAGATCCTGGCCCTGTCTGACGAGACCCTAGCCGGCCGCCTCGACGCCTTCCGCGAAGCCCAGACCGAAGCGGTCCACGAGACGGTCGAAGACTGACCTTGGCCGACCTGCCCCCTCCTCTGAAGCCGGGCTCGACCATCGGCATACTGGGCGGCGGCCAGCTGGGCCGGATGCTGTCCCAGGCCGCGTCCTGCCTCGGCTTCGACGTCGTCATCCTGGACCCGGAGGAGAACAGCCCCGCCGGACGCGTCTCGCGCGGCCAGATTGTCGCCGCCTATGACGACCCCACGGCTCTGACCGTCTTCGGCCGCGTCTGCGACGTCGTCACTTTCGAGTTCGAGAACGTCCCCGCTGCTTCCGTCGAACGGCTCGCCGAGGCGGGAGCGCTGGTCGCGCCTGGCCCGACCGCGCTGGCGGTGGCTCAGGATCGAGTGGACGAAAAGACCTTCCTCAACGCCGTCGGGGCCCCCACCGTCGCCTTCGCCGAAGTGCAGGAAGTACAGGATGTGCACTCCGCTTTGGAAAAACTCGGCCTACCCGCCGTTCTGAAAACCCGCCGCGAAGGCTACGACGGCAAGGGCCAGGTCTGGATCAAGTCGGCGAAACAGGCCGAGGCCGCCCTCGCGTCCTTGGGCGGTCAGCCCGCCATCCTGGAGGCCAAGGCAGCGTTCGTCCGCGAGCTGTCGATCATCGCCGCGCGGGGCCGCGACGGCTCCATCGCCGTCTATGCGCTGGGCGAAAACCGCCACTCCGGAGGTGTCCTGCGCACCACGAATGCCCCGGCCCAGATCGATCCGAAGACCGAAAGGCGCGCCAAGGCCATCGCCAAATCCGTGCTGGAAGGCCTCGCCTACGTCGGCGTCATCGGCATCGAGTTGTTCGATCTCGGCAACGGCAAGCTGCTGGTCAACGAGATCGCCCCGCGGGTCCACAATACCGGCCACTGGACCCAGGACGGCTGCGCCTGCGACCAGTTCGAACAGCACATCCGTGCGATTGCTGGCTGGCCCCTCGGCCCCACCGCCGCCTACGCCCGCGTCGAGATGACCAACCTGCTGGGCGACGAAGTCGACCAGTGGTCGAAACTGGTCGCCAAACCGGACCAGCGCCTGCACCTCTACGGCAAGGCCGACGCCCGCCCCGGCCGCAAGATGGGGCACGTCAACAGGGTGCGGCCGCTCTAATCCTTCGGCGGACGCGGCGCGGCCTCGACGATCATTCGGCCAGCCTCAGGCGGCGCAATCACGTCGGCCGGGAATGTCTGCTCGAACAGCCAGTCGGCCCACCGTTCCGGCCGCAGCGGGATCACGCCCCGGTCGTGATAGGGCGCGACATCCGGCCCCGGCTCTGTCGTCAGCAGCGCGAACGATGCCGCCTCGCCCGCCTCACCCGCCCGCCATACCGCCGCCAGCGCCAGGAACGGGTCCTCCGGATCGCGGAAAATCCAGCGAGTCTTGGGATATTTTTCACCCGTGAACTCATAGAAGCCGCTGACCGGCACCAGGCATCGCCCGGTCCGCTCGCGGTTCTCGAACACCCGCCCCTCGGCCCGCATGTTCACCACCGGCCGCGCCTTGGGCCTGGGCGGCGGAAAGCCGAACCGCAGCATGCTCAACTTCGCAGACCCGCTGGTTGCACCGATCGCCGGTGCCGGATCCGTGGGCTTCACCTCATCGACGGGCGCGAGGTTCGGCACGCCCATCGCCATGTCCAGCGGCGCGCCGGCCCGGCTGAACAGATCGACCAGCTGGGTCACGTTGAATCTGGCCTGATAGGAGGCGCACACGCCGCTAGCGGGCCCCGTAGCGCAGGCGGCTCAGCATCTCCGTCGCCCGGCGAATTGGGGCCTCGAAATCCTTGCCGGCCTTCCACTTCTCGAAGGCCATGACGTTCTCGATCCTGGCGGCAACGAAGGCCTCCGCCCGCTCGCGCCCCTCGAACCAGCGCATGGTCAGCGCCGGGATCAGGATGCCCGACAGGATCGTGCGTTTGGAATAGTGGTTCCAGTCGGTCGCCGTGTCCCCGGCCCAGTGCCACAGCTGATCCGCGCTCTCCCACGCCAGCGACAGGCCGAGGTCGGCGTTGGTCGGCAGGGCCAGGAAGCCGGCGCACTTTTTCGTCGCTTCCAGGTCGGCGGCCCCCGCCTCCATCCGCGCCGAGACCGCCGCCGCGATTCGCTCGCGCATCTTCATCGTCCCGGCTTCGCCCAGCGTCTCCAGCGCCCGCGCGTCGTGCCGCCGCGACAGCAAGGCCGCCAGATCGCGCGCGCCATTGGGCAGCAGCAACTCCTGATCACCCTCGCCCAGGCCGTTCGCGGCACAGGCCGCGCGGACCATCCGACCGTTCCAACCCAGGCTGGGCGACAGCCGCACGGCAGCGTCCAGCACGGAATGCTCCATCCGCTCCGCCCAATCCGGTTCGGGGGTGTTCGACAAGTGTGGCGCATCGGTCATGGCGACAGGATACTCTCGTCACAGCCTGATCGCGAGCGTCACGGAAGCGGCGCGACGATCTGGACAGCGGTGGGGGGTTGGTGTATCCGCACGCCTTCGCTCGCCGGGCTGTCGCCCGCGGGAACCGATTTTATTTGTCTGCCCGCCTCTCAAGGACGCGGCGGGCGGCCAAAGGAGAGTTCAACCTGGTACAGATTTTCGTTCGCGATAATAACGTCGATCAAGCGCTCAAAGCCCTCAAGAAGAAGATGCAACGCGAAGGCAGCTTCCGTGAAATGAAGCGCCACGTGCACTACGAGAAGCCCTCGGAGAAGCGCGCCCGCCAGAAGGCCGAGGCCGTTCGTCGCGCCCGCAAGCTGGCCCGCAAGCGCATGCAGCGCGAAGGCCTGCTGCCGCCTCCTAAGCCCCGCGTCCCGCGCGCCTAACCCGCCGCGAAGACCGAGATTTCAAAGGCCGCCCCGGACAACCGGGGCGGCCTTTTTGGTTTATGCCCCTCTCCCATTGAGGGAGAGGGCTTGAGCGCCCGAGAGCCGTCAGGCGATCGGACTTGCGCGAAAG
>JAZKHL010000045.1:0-1835 GCA_040385365.1 Pseudomonadota bacterium
CCGGGACCATGGCCTCGCCGCCGTCCAGACCGAACCGCTTGGTGCCGGGGAAGCGCTTGTGCAGGAACCGCTCGAAGCCCTCGGCCTCGATCAGCTTGTTCAGGATGGCGATCTTGCCTTCCTTGGTGAAGCCGTTCTTCTCGAAAGCGTCGGGGCCCTCGAACCGCTGCTGGATCCAGGACTTCTCTTCCGGTTCCGCGATATGCATGAACTGGATGCCGATATTGCCGCAGTAGGTCCGCTTCAGGATCGCCATGACCTCGCGGATCGTGCCGGTCTGCAGGCCCAGCACGCCATCCAGATAGATCGGCCGGTCCATGTCGGCCGCGGTGAAGCCGTAGAACTCCGGCGTCAGCTCCGGATTGTTGGTCGCCGCCTCGATGCCGAGCGGATCCAGCGTCGCCTGCAGGTTGCCGCGCACGCGGTAGCTGCGGATCAGCATCAGGACGCGGATGGAATCGTGAGCGGCGGCGCGGATTTCCTCGGCCGAGGCTCCGGCGACGGCTGTTGCGGTTTGACCCGAGGTCGCCGCAGCGGGCTTGGCTTTGGGGTCAGGCTTGGGCGCGGGCCAGCGGCCGTCGAACACGGCGGAGTCTTCGGTGGCCTCGGTGGCCATCGAGCGGCCCCAGCCGCCGGCGGCCGAGGCGGCCTGGACGGTCGCGGCCGGGTCGCGAAGCTGGTCGAAGAACGCACGCCATTCGGCCGAGACGCTGGACGGATCGGCCGCCCACTTGTCGTGCAGCTCCTCAATGAAGGCGGCGTTGGAGCCATAGAGGAAGCTGGTCTCGGCAAAGACCTGATTCAGCCGACCGGCATCGTCCGCCATTGTATTCGTCGTCCCGACTTTGGGCCCCCGGTCACATCCGCGTGAGGCCAGCGCGGATCATATAGGCGCTGTTTCCTTATGGGTCATGACCGAAGGAGGGCGAAACGTTCGAAATTCGAGGGTTTTTAGCCCTTCAGGACCTCGACCAGCGTCTTGCCAAGCCGCGCCGGCGATGGAGACACCTTGATGCCGGCCCGCTGCATGGCCTCGATCTTGGATTCCGCATCACCCTTGCCGCCCGAGACGACCGCGCCGGCGTGGCCCATGGTGCGGCCCTTGGGCGCCGTGCGTCCGGCGATGAATCCGGCCATCGGCTTCTTGCGGCCCTTCTTGGCCTCGTCGATCAGGAACTGGGCGGCGTCTTCCTCGGCGCCGCCGCCGATCTCGCCGATCATGATGATCGAGGTCGTTTCAGGGTCGGCCAGGAACATCTCCAGCACGTCGATGAACTCGGTGCCCTTGACCGGGTCGCCGCCGATGCCGACCGCCGTGGTCTGGCCCAGGCCCTCGTTCGTCGTCTGGAACACCGCCTCATAGGTCAGGGTGCCCGAGCGCGACAGGATGCCGACCGAGCCCTTCTGGAAGATCGAGCCCGGCATGATGCCAATCTTGCACTCGTTCGGGGTCAGTATGCCGGGGCAGTTGGGCCCCAGAAGGCGCGACTTGGAGCCTTCCAGGTGCCGCTTGACCTTGACCATGTCGAGCACCGGGATGCCCTCGGTGATGCAGGTGATGAAGGGAATCTCGGCGTCGATCGCCTCGATGATCGCGGCGGCCGCGCCCGAAGGCGGGACATAGATTACCGATGCGTCGGCGCCCGTGGCCTCCTTCGCCTCGGCGACGGACGCATAGATCGGCAGTCTTTCGCCGTTCGATCCCATCCAGTTCGTGCCGCCCTTGGTCGGGTGCACGCCCGCGACCATCTGGGTCCCGTGATAGGCCAGCGCCTGTTCGGTATGGAACCCGCCCGTCTTGCCGGTCAGGCCCTGGACGATGATCTTGGTGTTCT
>JAZKHL010000046.1:0-9996 GCA_040385365.1 Pseudomonadota bacterium
TCGCTAGGACACCGCCGCCTGCGTTTCTCTTTCCAAATCAACGATTTCAAAGACCAGGACCGGAAGAACCGGACCCCACTGTTTTGCGCCGGTGGTCGGCGGAGGCGGCGATGTAGTCGCCTCGGAAGTCTGTGTCAACAAGTTCTTTCGAAGAACTTGTCGGCGTCGTCACCGGCCCGGAGGTCGGCGGAGGCGGCGATGTAGTCGCCTCCGATTTCCGCGTCAAGTGGTTCTTTTTAAAGAAGAACCTCGGTCTGCGGTGCGGCCCCGGAGGGCTGCGGAGGCGGCTTCCTAAGGAAGGCCGAACCTCGTGTCAACCGGGCTTTTTGAGCCACTTTGCGATCCGGTGAAGCCAGGCTTCGGGAGCGCAAAAAACCGTTGGAGACAAGCCAGAGGCTTACCTCTTTTATCGTTTCCGACGATTCGATTGGAGCGCGGAGACTATGTGGAACCTTCCGTGGAAGCAAGGAGTTTTTGAACTCCTCGTTTCCCCAGGTCCTCGGCGACTTGAAGTCTCCGTGGCCCCGGTGGCCGGCCCGTCTCCGAGCGAGGCGGGGATATACGGAGGCCTCACTTCGTCCGCAAGCGGCATTTTCGTGGCGGACGAAGATTCACGCAGACTCGCGTTCCTCTATCCGCGTCACCCCGCAGAGATATAGGTCCGCAGGCTCTCTGCTTCCTGTGTCGCTTCGGCGATCTGGCATTTGACGACGTCCCCGATAGAGATGACGCCCGTCAGGCGGCTGTCCTTGAGGACGGGCAGGTGCCGGATTCGGCGATCTGTCATCCGACCCATCAAGATGGCGACCGTTTCACCGGGCTCGGCGAAGATCACGTCCCTCGTCATATAGGCGGACACAGGCCTGGCCAGACTGTCCGCCCCGTCGGCGGCGACAGCCTTGACCACGTCCCTCTCAGAGATGACGCCGACGACACGTTCCGACTGACAGACGACCAAGGCGCCGACGCGTCGGCTGTTTAGCTCCGCGCAGGCTTCGGCGAGAGTCGTATCGGGCGAGACGCTGAACACGGCGCCGCCCTTGTCCTTGAGGATTTCTGCGACCAGCACGGCGAGGCTCCTTCCCTATGGTTCTTGAGAGCGGCCGCCGGCCGAAGGACCGAGGCCGCTTCAGGCGGGAGGATCACCCAGTCCGGGCCACGAATCAAACCTTTCCGGCGGTTTGGCGAACATGCGCGCCAACGGGCCGATGGCCAGAATGCCGAACAGGAAGCCGAAGGCATGAGCCTCCCAGGCGATTCGTGCGCCCTCGACGCCCGGTGCAAAGCCGATCAGGCCGACCACCGCATTCACCGCCATCCAGGCGATCGCCGTCATCACCACGGTGCGATTGGTCAAGGGCAAGACCCTCCCTCCTCCGCCCAGCAGACGTGTCGCTGCGCCGATCAGCCCGAACACCGCGCCCGACGCGCCGACCAGAGGATCCTGACTGCCGAGATGGACAAGACCGTAGCCCAGCGTCGCGACCACCCCGGATACAATATATAGGGCGAGAAAGACGCCGACCCCCGAGGCCCCTCGAAACAGGCGGGCGATGGGGGTGCCGAAGATCAGGGCGGCGACAGCGTTCATCAGCGCATGAACCCACCCCCCATGCACCAGCATGGAGGTGAACAGGCCGCCATAACGGCCCTCCGTCAGATCCACGGGGGCGAACGCCATACCTAGCCAATAGGTGTGCGCCCGCTCCTGGAAGAAGTAGAGCGCCGGCATGGACGCGGCCAGCAGCACCGCCAGCAGTGGCGCCTTGAACAACGGTTCGTTCGGGGGCGGGCCGTCGAATCGGCCGATGGGCGGCTCCATCCCGCTCAAATGCGCAAGACGGCCTGCGATCTCAAGCGCTTCTTAATAACCATATCCCACTTTGGGACGCGGACCGCGCGTTGCGGCCGTTAACCGTGTTCGCGTTGGATAGGCCCACATGCCCATGAAGAGGACATCCGGAGTCCTGGTTGCGGTCGCTCTCGCCGCTGCCGGCGCACCCTGCGCCGCCTCGGCGCAAACGAGCGGATCGGCGGGCCTGGCCCAGTTTCAGAACGGCTATGACGGCGCCCGCCAGTCCGTATCCTCCGCCCAGACCGGATCGACGCGCGACGCCAACGGCAACCGCTTGATCGTCGATGGCATTATCCAATCGGGCGCGTCGGCCTATTCCCGCCAATCCGGCGGCGTGTCGCAGACCTATTCGGGCGCGGGAGGATCGGGCGGAACCACGATCGCCGGCTCCACCGCCATCGGCAACAATCTGAACGTGGTGGTCCAGGGCAGCCACAACACGGTCATCGTCAACTCGCGTCAGACCAATACGGGCAATGTCAGTGCCCGAACGGATCTGAACGGCACACTGACAGGCTTCGAATGATCAGCCGACTTCATCCCATGGCGAAGACCGGCGTCATTGCCGTCGCGGTCGCCACGCTCCTGTCGGGCTGCGTCAGTCCCGTCGCGGGCCCCGGCGGGCTGTATGCCCGTCCCATCGGCAACGCACCTGTAACCTCCAATTCCACGCCCTATTCGACCGCGCTCTACTGCATGGCCGATTATGCGCGCCGCTATAACCTGCCCTCCCCGCGCATGGCGGTGGGCCGGATCAGCGACTACACCGGGTCGGTCTCTGCGGACGGCGGTCGCCAGATCACCCAGGGCGCGTCCCTGATGGCATTCAGCGCCCTGGCCAAGTCCGGCGCGCGGATGGTCGAGCGCTACGACACCTCGATTTCGGAGCTGGAGCTTCGCTACGCCAACAACCGCCTGATCGGCGACGAGGGTCCCGGCGCCCCGGCCGACGCCAACTATCGCCGCATCCTGGCGGGCCAAGTTCCTGGATCCGACTTCTATTTGGTCGGCGGCATCACCGAGATGAACTACAATATCCGCTCGGCCGGCATCGACGCCGGCGTGGGCGAGACAGACACCGACGTCCCTGGCTCTGGACTGATCCAGGGCAAAATCTACGTCATGAACGTCGCCCTGGACCTGCGTCTGGTCCAGACCACCACGCTCGAGGTGGTCGACGTCATCTCGTATCAGAAGCAGATCGTCGGCCGCGAGATTTCGGCCGGCGTGTTCGACTTCCTGAATGGCAATGTCTTCGACGTCTCGGCTGGAACGGGCGCGATGGAGCCCGTTGGTCTGGCGGTCCGCTCGTTGATCGAGCGCGCCACGCTGGAGATGATGGCCAACCTGTACGGCGCGCCGGGCCCCGAGGTCTGCCTCAACGCCTCGAACGATCCGCTGAACACGGTGGGGGCCACCGGCGGCTACTATCCCGCCTATGACAACACGGGAACGAACAATGGCCAGACTCGCGCCGATCCGTCTCGCTGGCATGATGGCCGCGACGGCGCTGTGCGCCGCAGCCGCTACTGAGGTTGCCGCCCAGGACGGCTCCGTCGTTCTGAACAATCAGCTGCAGCTCGGCGACGTCATCAGCGGCGTCACCCTCAACGTCGAGGATGCCGAGGGTGAGGTCGCCGTGAACAACGCGGCCCAGGGCGTCAGCCTGTCCGGCTCCGTCCAGAACGGTTCGCTGGATCTGACGTCTTCCCAGACCATGCGGGGAAACACGCGGGCGACGACCACCGTCACCCTGACCGGCGACACCGAAGGCCCGGTCAACGCCGAGACACAGGCGCGCGGGACCTATCTCGCCGCCGGGGCCTACGATGCCGACCTGACCATCGAATCGAACCAGGTCGTCGGCCCTTCCGAGGTTTCGGCCGCAGCCACAATCACAGGCCCCGCCCCTCGCCTGCTGGGAGGGGCCTCTGTCAGCACCACGGCCATCGCCAACACTGCGGCCTTGGGTGCGAGCAGTGGCATGGTCCAGGGCGTGATCGTCCAAGGCTCCGAGGCCGGCGTCCGCTCAGACACCCTGGCCCAGACCCAATACATCCCCGACACGGCCGAGTTCATCAGCCAGTCGATCGGCAACAGCGTGCTGGTCAACTCCGACGGGGTATCAGGCCAGGATCTGACCCTCCGCCAGCGTCAGGCCGGCGACATCGTCACCGCGGCGGTCAGCGCCAATGCCGGAAACGCCTGGGATCTGGCCGGTCGCGCCCGCGCCACCGCCAACCAGGCGCTGCTCTACAATCAGGGTGGATCGGTCGTGGTCGCCACAGACCAGTCCAATCTGTCCCAGGTCCGCTCGTCCAGTACCGTCACCAGTTACGACTTCGGCGCGGCCACCTCGAACGCCGCGGGGACTGCCAACCAGGTCTCGATCGGCAACAACGGTTCGTATGTCGAGATCGACAACGCCCAGGTGAATTCCGGCGGCGTTGAGGTCACCGCCGGTTTCGAGGGCACGAACGGCTACGACACCTATGTCGCCGCCGAGGCGATGGGGAATGCCGTGACCGGCTATGCCTGCTCGCAATGTGATGGCGAAATGTATGTGAACAACGCCCAGACCAACTCAGGCAATGTCTCGGCGACGGCCTCCACGACCGTGCGTGGCGGCGGCCGCTCGGTGACCACCGGCGCGAACGCCATCGGCAATAGCGCAACCTTCTACGTCTCGCGCCCCGGAATCTAAACGAAAGTTCATTTTGCGCTTCGCGTTAGACGGGCGACAAGGATGCTTGTCACCTTGTTCAGCGCCGCTCCCCGGGGGGAAGCCTGATCTTTCCCGGAGCGCCAATGTCCAATCCTCGCCGCCTTCTGCTCGCCGCCGCCTCCGGTCTGGCGTTGCTCACAGCGCACGGCGCATCGTTCGCCCAGACCGCGCCGTCCGCCGACAACACCCCGTCGGATGCCTGGGGTCAGAGCCAAAGCGACATTCCCGCCGACCCGGCCGTGCGCTTCGGCGTCCTGCCCAACGGCATGAAATACGCGATCATGCGCAACGCCACGCCTCCGGGCCAGGCGGCGCTGCGCCTGCGCTTCGACGCTGGCTCCCTGTCGGAGACCGACGCCCAGAAGGGCCTGGCCCACTTCCTGGAGCACATGGCCTTCAACGGCTCGAACAACATTCCCGAGGGCGAGATGACCCGCCGCCTGGAGCGGCTGGGCCTGTCGTTCGGCGGCGATACCAACGCCTTCACCAGCTTCGACCAGACCGCCTACACCCTGAACCTGCCCAACACGACGGACGAGGTCGTGGAGACCAGCCTGTTCGTCCTGCGCGAGACGGCCAGCGAGCTTCTGTTCGACACCACGGCCGTGGATGCCGAACGCGGCGTCATCGTCGGGGAAGAACGCACCCGCGACGTGCCCGGACTGCGCGCCATCAAGGCCCAGTTCGCCTTCCTGGCCCCCGGTCAGCGTCTGGCAGACCGCTTTCCGATCGGCGACCTGAACATCATCCGCACCGCGCCGCGCGACGAATTCATCGACTTCTATCGCAAATACTATCGGCCCGAGCGCGCCACCATGATCGCCGTGGGCGACTTCGACGTCGACAAGATGGAAGCCCAGATCACGGCGGCCTTCGCCAGCTGGGACAACCCCGCCGCCGACGGCCCTGAACCGGTTCTCGGCGAGGTGCAGCCCCGTCAGACGGAAACCCGCATCTTCCAGGAAGAGGGCGTTCAGTCCTCCACCCAGATATTCTGGACCAAGCCTTATCGGGACGAGCACGACACGGTCGCCAGCCGCCGGGAAGACCTGACCCGCAGCCTGGGCATGGCCGTCCTGAACCGCCGCTTCAGCGAACTGGGCCGCGCCGAAAACCCTCCGTTCCTCGGCGCCGGCGCCGGATATCAGGAAATCATCGGCTCTCTCGAAGCCGGCACGCTGAGCGTCGCCTACACACCGGGCGCCTGGAAGCGCGCGCTGGAAACGGCTGAGCAGGAACAGCGCCGCATGGTTCAGTATGGCGCGACGCAAGCGGAACTGGATCGCGAGATCACGGAACTCCGCACGGCCCTGACGTCGGCGGTCGCCTCGGCGGCCACGCGACAGACGCCGGCCCTGGCCACCGCCCTGCTGAACGCCGCCAACGAGAACGATGTCTTCAGCACGCCCGCGACACAGCTCGAAATCTTCGATTCGCTGGTCTCCGGCCTGACGCTGGACGCCGTCAACGCGGCGGTGCGAGACGCCTTCACCGGCAACGGTCCGCTGGCCTTCGTTTCCACGCCCGTGGCTATCGAAGGCGGGGAGGCCGCGATCACCGCGACCCTGGAGGCCTCGCGTCAGGCGCCGGTCACGGCTCCGGTCGCCGTCGCCGCGATGGAATGGCCCTACACCAGCTTCGGCACGCCCACCGCACCCTCGGCCCAGTCCGAGATCGCCGACCTGGGCACGACGCTGGTCACCTTCCCCAACGGCGTGAAGCTGACGGTGAAGCCCACGACCTTCACCGACGAGCAGATTCTGGTGTCCGTGCGAGTCGGCAATGGTCAGCTCGGCCTGCCGTCTGACCGTTCGGTGCCGACTTATGCTTCCAGCGCCTACAGCGAAGGCGGTCTCGGCCGACTGACCCGGTCGCAGCTGGAACAGGTGCTCGCCGGCGACGTCGTCGACGCCTCCTTCGGCGTGGGAGCGGATGCCTACTCCCTGGGCGGCGCCACCCGTCCCGAGGATCTGGAGCTGGAGATGCAGCTTCTGGCGGCCTACTTCACGGATGCCGCCTGGCGTCCCGAGCCGTTCGCGCTCGTGAAATCATCCCTGCCGACGCAGCTTGATCAGGTCCGCGCCAGCCCTGGCGGAGCCTTCGCCCTTGAAGGCACGGGACTGCTCTCCAGTGGCGACCGCCGGTTCGGCTTGCCCACCAAGGATGAGATCGCTGCGGCCGAGCTTTCCGACCTGCGCGACGTCGTCACTTCGTCGCTGGCCCAGGGCCCGATCGAGATCATCATGGTCGGCGACGTCACGGTCGAGGATGCGATCAGGACCGTCGGCGAGACCTTCGGCGCCCTGCCCGCCCGATCGGCCGCGGCCGCGCCGACCGCCGAAGGCCTGCGCCGCGCGTTCCCGGCCCCGACGGCTCAGCCTGTCGAGATCAAGCACACTGGCCTGGCCACCCAGGCGCTGGGCTATGTCGCCTGGCCGACCGTGGATTCGATCGGTGACCGCAAGGAAGCGCGGACCGTGGGCCTGCTTGCCCGCGTGCTGCAGCTGCGTGTGACCGACGAGATTCGCGAGAAGCAGGGCACCGCCTATTCGCCGGGCGCCTCGGCGACCTCGTCCACGGTCTTCCCGGACTACGGCTATGTGTTCGTCCAGGCAGAGGTTCCGCCGGAGACCCTGCCGGGCCTGTTCGAGTCGATCGACACGGTCGCGACCGGTTTGCGGGACACGCCGATCGAGGCCGACGAGCTGAACCGCGCCCGCCTGTCGGCGATCGAAGGCCTGCGTCGCAACCAGAACCAGAATGCCTACTGGCTGGCCAACCTGGCCTGGGTCCACGATCGTCCCTCGGAAATCGACGCCATCCGCACGGCGATCAGCGATCTGGAGGCCGTTACGCCGGCCGACATCCAGCGCGCCGCCCAGACCTATCTGAAGCCCGACGCCGCCTGGCGTGCCGAGGTGACGTCGGTCAACGCTGCGGCCGCTGCGGCCCATTAGTCGAAAAAGGCCCCGGGGCTTTCGCTCCGGGGCCAAGGCTCACACTCAGGATCGTCGGCGATGACCGACGCTGAATATTAGGACGACCTCGATGCAGCGGGTCTGAACGGGCCGTTGTCCGGCGTTCACACGCGTGATCAGAACACCCGACCGCCGACGCCGCCGTCCAGCATGATGGTCGCGCCGACGATGGAGGCGCCGGCCACCTGGACCGTCTCCTCACGGTATTCGGTGTAGGTTTCCTCGCGGACCCAGGTCACGATCTTGATGCCGGCGCCGTAGCGACGCAGCAGCGAACGTTCGTTGCAGTCGCGCTCCTGGATCTGGACCTTGCAGGTGATGCCGCCCGAACGGTCGCGCCAGAGGGCGTAGCCCTTGTCGCAGGCGAAGGTCTCGCCGCCCTGATCGTGGCCGACCTGACCGGTCCACTCCGACCAGGTGACCTGGAGGTGCGTGCCGGCGATGCAGCGGAACAGCTCGCCCTCGTAGGAATCGTAGATGTCGCGGTCGGGGGTGACCTGCGAGGCGGGGTGCGGGATGGCGCGATCGTCGATGCAGAAAGCCTGGATGACGACGCGCTTTTCCCAGCGACGGCGGGCTTCATAGGGGACGCGGACGACCTGGGCGACGGCTCCCGCCTCCACGTTCAGGCCCTGGATCACCGTCGGGTAGGGCTGGTCGACGTTGAAATAGGCCGAGCCGCCCCCGCCGCCGCGCAAGTTGCCGTAACCGCCGACGCGGGCGTTGATGCCGGCGCGTGCGGCCGCACTGGCGTTCGCGTTCGAGTTGGCGTTCGCATTGACGTTGACGTTGATGTTGATGTCGCCCGGCGGCGGATAATCCGGCGGCCCCGGCGGCGTGCAGCAATCCGGCGGAGGAGGCGGCGGGGGGGGAGGCGGAGGCGGCTGGCAGCCCATGTCACAGGGCGGCGGAGGCGGAGGCGGGCAGCCGCCGTTGCACGACTGTGAGCCCGCGGCGTTGGCCAGGCCGAAGAAGGCGAACGCCCCCACCGCGGCCGGCAGCCAGGTCTTGATCCTCACCCGCATACGCTGGGCTCCCGAAACTTTGTCACGACGGCCTGAGACGGGCCGGTTCAACCTGACACCTGAAGGCAAAAGCCTTTCGTTTCCGTTGCCAAAGCGGATGGCTCGCGCCTTGCGCACTCGCCGTCGAAGGCGAGATCGATGTTCCATCCCGGCACGCAGACCCTGATCGACCACTGGGCCGCCCTGCCCGAGGCGCGGCGGATCCCGGCGCGCTCGGCTTTTGAGCCCCTGAGACTCGGGCGGCTGACGCCGCAACTGTTCAGCGCCGAACGATCCGACGCCGGCGCGACCTTCCGGTTGGCGGGGGCCTGGATCGAAACCCTGCATGGACGGTCGATGCGCGGCGCGGACTGGCTAAGCCTGTGGGCGCCGGAGAGCCGGCCGCTTGTCGCCAGCGCCGTGGTGCAGACCTTTCGCGAGGCGCGGCCGGTGGTGATGGTGGCCGAGGCCGAGCGGCTTCGCGGCGTCCTGGAGATCGTCATCACGCCGATGCGACGCGGCGACGGGACGGCGGATCGGCTCGTCGGGCTTTACCAGCCCATCGCCGAGCAGGAGCGTCGCACCGAGGCCGTGGGACCGATGACGGCGCGGCTGTCGATCGGCGTGGGCGTGACGGGCCGACCGCCGCTGACGCTCGCGGCCCTCGACGGGCGGCGGATCGCCTAGCTCCAGAAAGCCCTTCCCCCATTCTTCATGGGGGAAAGCGGTCCGGCGTCGAGCGTCAGCGAGACCAGGACCGATGGGGGAAGTCTTGCTTGTCCTCATCGACTGATCGTCACCATGGAAGTTCCCCCATCGGTCCTGGATCGCTGCGCGATCGACGAACCGCTTTCCCCCGCAAAGGGCGGGGGAAGGGCTGACGAGGCCGGCGCTAGCCATCAACCCTCAAGTCCACGACATACCGCTTCCAATTCTGCACATAGTGCTGCGCCGAGGCGGTCAGACCCGCGATCTGGCCCTCGTCCAGCGAACGCACCACCTTCCCCGGCTGGCCCATGACCAGCGACCCGTCGGGAATCACCTTTCCCTCGGTGATCAGGGCGTTGGCGCCGATCAGACAGTTCTTTCCGATTACCGCCCGGCCGAGAATCACCGCGCCGATACCGATCAGGGTGTTGTCGCCGATGGTGCAGCTGTGGAGCATGGCCATATGGCCGACGGTGACGTCGCGACCGATGGTCAGGGGCTCGCCGGGGTCGGAATGCAGCACGCTGCCGTCCTGGATGTTGGTGTTCTCGCCGATGGTGATGGGGTCGTTGTCGCCGCGAATCGTGACGCCGAACCAGACGCTGGCGCCCGACTTCAGAATCACGTCTCCTATGACCACGGCATTGTCCGCGATCCAGTATTCGCCTTTTGGCGGAAGCTGCGGTTTCTTGTCCGCCAGCGAATAGATCGTCATCGAAACATCAT
>JAZKHL010000047.1:0-15732 GCA_040385365.1 Pseudomonadota bacterium
GCAGACGGCGGCGATGCCGATGGCGGCGACCAGGTTGAACGTGCCGGTCAGCGGGAAGGACGTCGCGCCCGCGTCCTGAACCAGTTGCACCAGAGGCGTGGCCCACTGAGGACCCTCGCCACCGGCGTACTGGATCATCGGGAAGATCTGCTGGCTGATGCCGAAATCATGCAGGATCGAAACGACGTAGCCGGACCAGCCGACGGCGACGGTAGAGGCCGCGACGCCGTATTCCAGAACCAGCAACCAGCCCATGATCCAGGCGAAAACCTCGCCCAGGGTGCCATAGGCGTAGGTGTAGGCAGAGCCCGACACCGGCATGGTGGAGGCCAGTTCGGCATAGCACAGACCCGCCAGACCGCAGGCGATGCCGGCGACCACGAACGACAGCATGATAGCCGGGCCGGCGTTCGCCGCGGCGACTTGACCGGTCAGCACGAAGATGCCGGCGCCGATGATGGCGCCGATGCCCAGGCTCATCAGGTTCCACTTGCCGAGCGTGCGTTTCAGCTCACTCTTGGAAGCTTCCTTCTGGATCTGAGCTACGGATTTCTTGAGGAACAAACGGTTCCCCTTGGGCCTAAGGCCATCTGCGGACATGCGTCGCGCCCCCTCGATACGAAAAATACGGCGATCCCTCCCCGGGGTCGCCTTCCAGCGCGGGACGCTAGCGGCCGTTGCCCGCAGGCGCAACGCGGTTTCCGAACCGTGAAGGGCTGGCGACGCTTTCGTGAACCCGTGCGTGGCGGCCAGAACGCAGGTTCCTTGGTCGGACCCGGCGGTCGGGCTAGGGGAAGGCGGTGACCTCCCTGCCGATCCATACTGTTCTCGAATCGCTGCGAGCCGTCGTCGCCGCCCATCCGGCCGTGGTGCTGGCTGCGCCGCCGGGAGCCGGTAAGACGACCGTGGTTCCGCTGGCCCTGCTCGATGCCCCCTGGTTGGACGGTCGCAAGATCCTGGTGCTGGAGCCCCGCCGGCTGGCGGCGCGGGCGGCGGCGGAGCGGATGGCGGACACCCTCGGCGAGGCTGCGGGCGTCACTGTCGGCTATCGGACCCGGCTGCAGAGCAGGATCGGCCCGCAGACGCGGATCGAGGTGATCACCGAGGGCGTCTTCACCCGGATGATTCTGGATGATCCCGGTCTGGACGGCATCGGGGCGGTCATCTTCGACGAGTTTCACGAACGCAGCCTGGACGCCGACCTGGGGCTGGCGCTGGCGCGGGACAGCCAGAGCCTGCTGAGGCCAGATCTGAAAATGCTGGTGATGTCTGCGACGCTCGATATCGCCGGGGTATCGCGATTGCTGGCCGACGAAGATGGGGGCGCCGCGCCGGTCATCCAGGCGGAGGGGCGCGCGTTTCCTGTCGAAACCATCTATCTGGGCCGAAATCCGGTCGAGCGGATCGAGGACGCGATGGCGCGGGCCTGTCTGACGGCTCTGGCCGATCAGTCGGGATCGATCCTCGCCTTCCTGCCGGGGCAGGGCGAGATCCACCGGACGGTCTCGCGACTGATGGAGAGTTTGCAGGGGCCAGCGATCGATATCGTGCCGCTGTTCGGAGGGCTGGATCGCGACGCGCAGGACCGTGCGATCCAGCCGGCGGGGCCGGGCCGACGCAAGATCGTCCTGGCGACCTCGGTGGCCGAGACCAGCCTCACGATCGAAGGCGTCCGGGTGGTGATCGATTCGGGCCTGTCGCGCGTGCCGCGTTACGATCCCTCCAGCGGGCTGACGCGTCTGGCAACGGTGCGGGTCAGCCGGTCTTCGGCCGAACAGCGCTGCGGCCGCGCCGGGCGAACCCAGCCGGGCGTCTGCTATCGGCTGTGGGAGGAGGCTGAATCGAGAGGTCTGATCCCGCATCAGCGACCCGAGATTCTGGAAGCCGACCTGACAGGGCTGGCGCTAGATCTGGCGCGATGGGGCGCACGATCGACGGAGGGGCTGGCCCTGCTGGATGCGCCGCCGGCCGGCGCCATGGCAGAGGCGCGCGCCGTCTTGGGGCGCCTTGGGGCGCTCGACGCACACGGCGCGATGACGGACCACGGACGACGCCTGAGCCGTATACCGCTGCCTCCGAGATTGGCGCACATGGTGTCGGTCGCCGCAGACGCGGGAGACGCACGATCGGGCGCGCGGATCGCCGCGGTGCTGAGCGAGCCGGGGCTGGGCGGGCATGACATAGACTTGAGGGAGAGGCTTCGCGGTTTCGATCGGGACAGGACGCCGCGCGCCCAGGATGCCCGCAAGCTGGTCGAGCGTTGGGCCAAGGCCGCTGGTGGAGAGAAAGTCTCCGGCGAGATCGACGTCGGGTCGTTGCTGGCCGAAGCCTTTCCGGAGCGCGTGGCCAAGGCGCGCGGTAAACCGGGCGAGGTTCTCCTGGCCTCCGGGCGCGGGGCGTTTCTGGAGGCGACCGATGCGCTCGCCCGCGAGCCCTGGCTGGCTGTGGGCGATCTGGGAGGCGGCGATGCCCGCGATCGCATCCGGCTGGCGGCGCCGCTCGACCCGGCCTCGTTCGCAGCGCGACTGACCATCGAGGACCGGCTGGTCCGCGAACCGTCCGGGCGGCGGGTGATGCGACGTATCCGGCGGGTCGGAGCGATCGTGTTCGATGAGAAGATCACGGGGGCGCCGGATCGCTCGGCGATCACGAAAGCGCTGCGCGAAGAGGTCGAGACGGGCGGCCTGAGCCTCCTGCACTGGGGTGAGCGGGGCGGCAGTGCGCGCGCTCGTCTGGCCTTCCTGCGCGAACTGTCCATCGACTGGCCCGACGTGTCGGACCTCGCCTTGATGGAGCGGCGTGAAGACTGGCTATGGCCGCTCCTGGAGACAGTCCAGGACCTGTCGCAGATCAAAGATGACGCGCTGGCTCAGGCTCTGGACGGCTTGGTCCCCTGGGATAGGCGCTCACTGATGGATGAGCTTGCGCCACTGCGGCTGACGACCCCGCTGGGGTCGGCGGCCATCGACTATGCGGCCGAGGGCGGTCCTCGGGTCGACATCCGTGTGCAGGAGTTGTTCGGCGTCACGGTGCATCCGGCGGTGGGGGGAGGTCGAGTGCCTTTGACCCTGGCGCTGTTGTCGCCGGCGCGGCGTCCGATCCAGATGACCAAGGATCTACCGGGCTTCTGGCGTGGTTCCTGGAAGGACGTGCGATCGGATATGCGCGGTCGCTACCCACGCCACCCGTGGCCCGAAAATCCGGCCGAGGCGCCGCCGACCAATCGGGTCAAGCCTCGGGGGACTTGAGTGCAAGCTTGACCGGGTTTCGTGCGCGACGCATCGGTGGGGCGAGATGAGGACCACGCCTTGACTGAACCCGCCCTGCTAATCGCGCCGAGTCCCGCATCGACTCGCCGCGTGCTGTTCGCCAGTTTGATCGGGACCACGATCGAGTTCTTCGACTTCTACATCTACGCCACGGCGGCGGTGCTGGTGTTTCCGGCGCTGTTCTTCCCTGGGGCCGATCCCACGACCGCCATGCTGCAGTCGTTCGCCACCTTCGCCCTGGCCTTCTTCGCACGGCCAGTCGGGGCGGTGGTGTTCGGCCATTTCGGGGATCGGATCGGGCGTAAGGCGACCTTGGTCGCGGCCCTGATGACCATGGGGCTGTCGACCATCGCCATCGGCCTGTTGCCGACCTATGCCCAGGTCGGCGTCGTCGCGCCGCTGCTGCTGGCGCTGTGCCGGTTCGGACAGGGGCTGGGGCTGGGCGGTGAATGGGGCGGGGCGGTGCTGCTGGCGACCGAGAACGCCCCGCCAGGACGCAAGGCCTGGTTCGGCATGTTCCCTCAGCTGGGTGCGCCCATCGGCTTCATCTTGTCCACCGGGTCGTTCATCCTGTTGACCTCGCTGATGAGCGAAGAGACGTTTCTGGCGTGGGGATGGCGCACGCCGTTTCTGGCCAGTTCGGTCCTGGTGTTCGTCGGCCTGTGGGTCCGCCTGCGGATCACAGAGACGCCGGAGTTCAGCCGCGTCATCGAGCGGGCCGAGCGGGTCAAGGCCCCGATCCTGACCCTGCTGGCCAAATACAAGGGCGCCCTGATCCTGGGCACGCTTGGGGCGACGACGACCTTTCTGCTGTTCTATCTGATGACGGTGTTCGCGCTGAGCTGGGCGACGACGACCATGGGCTTCACCCGCGCCGACATCCTGCCGATCCAGCTGATCGGCGTCATCTTCTTTGCCGCCTTCATCCCGATCTCGGCGTTGGCGGCCGATGCCTTCGGACAGATCAAGGTCCTGATCGCCGCGTCGGTGGGAATCGCCCTTTTCGGTTTCCTGATCGCGCCGCTGTTCTCGGGCGGTCTGACCGGGCTGCTGATCTTCTTTTCGCTTGGGTTCGCGCTGATGGGGGCGACCTATGGCCCGTTGAGCGCGGCGATGGCGCGGCCGTTCCGGGCGGCGGTTCGCTACACCGGGGCGTCGATGGCGTTCAACCTGGCGGGCATCGCTGGGGCGTCGGTCGCGCCCTATGCGGCGACTTCCTTGGCCAAGACCTTCGGGGTGCCGGCGGTGGGCCTGTACCTGGCCGCGACGGCGGTGATCACCATTCTCGCGCTGATCGGCATGTCGCGGCTGAAGATCGAGGACTGATCAGTCTTCGGTGACGGCATAGACCATCACGCCGGTCGCCACCGCCAGGTTCAGGCTGTCGGCTCGGCCACGCATGGGAATCTTGACGTTGACGTCGCAGGCGGCGGCGAGGGCGTCGGTCAGACCGGCCTGCTCGTTGCCCATCAGGATCAGGGTCGGGCGCGCGTAGTCTGCATCGCGGTAGCCGACGGTAGCGTCCAGCCGGGTTCCGACGACGCTGCCAGTCCACGACTGACGCCAGGCCAGAAATTCGGCAGCCGTCGTCCTCGCGATCGCCACGGCGAAGACTGATCCCATCGTCGCGCGAACCGCTTCCACCGAGAACGGATCGACACAGTCGTCGATCAGGATGACCCCGCCGCAGCCGGCCGAGTCCGCCGTGCGGATGATGGTGCCCAGATTGCCGGGATCGCGGACCTGCTCCAGCGCGACCCAGCAGGACGCGGTCTCAGGGTTCAGGGCGGACAGGGGCGTGAAGGCCTGGTCGAAGACGCCCAGCACGGTCTGTGGGTTCTCGCGGCGACTGATCTTTTCCAGGATCGGATGGGTGACGGTGACGACATCGCCGCCGGAGCGGATGGTCTCGGCCTTGGCGCGATCCAATAGAGGGTGGGGACGGGCCTCCATGCCGACGAGCAGGGTGCGGGGCGCGCGGCCCTGGTCCAGGGCCTCACCGATGAACTTCAGGCCCTCGGCGAGGAACAGGCCCGTCGCCTCGCGCTCCTTGCGCATGTGCAGGGCGCGGACGGCCTTGACCGTGTCGTTGGTCAGGGAGGTGATCAGCCGGTCTTCGCTCATGACGCCGACCAGCGGGAGAAGAACGACAGGCCGATCGCCCGGCCGTCGGGGCCTTCCTCGGCGAGAGCGAGCTCCCCCCAGTCGATGCGGCCGCCTCGATCGGCCGTCGCCTCGGCCATCAGATGCGCAAGAGACAGGCCGGAAATTCTTGCGGCATAGGCGTTGAGCAGCAGAAAGTCGGCGTCGTCGGCCAGCAGGGCGGCGCAATCGCTCAGCAGCGCCGGCATGTCCTCGAACAGGCGCCAGACCTCTCCCGTCGGCCCCCGCCCGTATTTGGGTGGGTCCAGGATGATGCCATCGTACTTCGAGCCGCGTCGAACTTCGCGGGCGACATATTTGCGGGCGTCCTCGACGATCCAGCGGATAGGCTTGTCGGCCAGACCCGACAGTTCGGCGTTCTCGCGCGCCCAGGCGACGGACTTCTTTGAGGCGTCGACGTGGGTGACCTCGGCGCCGGCGGCGGCGCAGGCGAGGCTGGCGACGCCGGTGTAGCCGAACAGGTTGAGGATGCGCGGTCGTTGCAGACCCCTGATCCGCTGATCCAGCCACTCCCAGTTCGCGGCCTGTTCGGGGAAAAACGCGAGGTGGCGAAAGGGGGTGAAACGGCTGGTGAATCGCACGTCGCGCCAGGCCAGAGGGAAGGTGTCGATGGGTTTGCCGGCGAACCGCCAGCGGCCGGCCTCATCCTCGTCGTCGGGATCGAAGGTGGCCGTTGCGGCGTCGAAGGCGGCCGGATCGCGCGGCTTCCAGAAACACTGCGGCTCCGGGCGCACGACCGTGTGCGGGCCGTATCGCTCCAGCTTTCGGCCGTCGCCGCTGTCGATCAGGGCGTAATCGGCCCATCCTCGGGTCACGAGGGTCTCGGTCGTCGGCGAAAGAACGGGGGCCATAGGCGAGGCCATATGCCGTCAGGCCGCCTCGCGTCCAGCGTCGAGCGCTTCGGGATAGGCGATGACCTCGGTGCGGGGATCAGGCCGATGCCGCGTCTTGTCCCAGGCGTGGGGCTCGAGGATCAGTCGCCACAGGGCATGAAAGAAGCCGAGCGTGAGCAGGGACCAATAGGCCGGGGCCATCAGCATGTCTGACCAGGTGTATGCGATACCCGCGCGGCGGGCACCCAGCAGGCCGTTCAGCCACGCTGCACCGGTACCGATGAAAAGGACGCCGAGCGAGAACTGCGGCGTGTCCGGCGTGACACCGGCGGCGAGGGCGAGGCCCATGCTGGCCAGAACCCAACCCAAAGAGGCGGCATGGACAGCGGCGGCGGCGAGTGAGGCGCCGAGCGTCATCGTCAGCGCGATCCCGCCCCGCCATCCCAGGCCGTGGACGTCGCGCGTATGGACGCCCCAGGTCTGCATATAGCCCTTCAGCCACCGCGTTCGCTGGGGTAGCCAGTCGACCAGCCGGCCAGGCGGCGCTTCATAGGTGGGACGGGTCAGCACACCGAGCGATCCGCCGGCGCGCCACATGCGAAAGCCGAGATCGGCGTCTTCCGTCACGTTGTAGGCGTCCCAGCCGCCGACGCTTCGCAGCGCATCGACGCGGAAATGATTGCTGGTGCCGCCGAGCGGGAAGGGCAGACCGAGCCGGGTCATAGCCGGCAGTGTGACCTCGAACAGCGAGGCGTATTCCACCGCGAACTGGCGATCGAGAAAGCGGCTGTCCGAAGCGTGTCGTGTCCGGATGCGAAGCGGCGCCTGCAGGGTCCAGAGGGCGCCGGACCTGTCGTTCTGGAACCGTGAGGCGGCTTCCTGGAGTTGATACGGGTCGGGATCGTCCTCGGCGTCATAGACGGTGACGAACTCTCCGGTCGCGTGAGACAGGCCATGGTTCAGGGCGCGCGGCTTGGTCTTCGGGCTGGCGGCGGGCGCGATCAGTATTTTGAGCCAGTCGGGCCGATCGCAGTCTTCGGCAGCAGCGATGGTGACGTGGTCGTGCGCTTCGAGGATCAGAAACCCATCCAGGCGGTCGGGGGGATAGTCGATTGCGGCCAGCCGCTCGACCAGCTGAGGCAGCACATCGGCCTCGTCGAGCAAGGCCACCAGCACAGAGTATCGCGGCAGGTCGGCCGTGACTGACAGCGGCGGGAAGGCCGGTCGTGCATGTCGACTGGCCACCGCAAGCAACACCCGCCATAGGGCGCAAAGGAGGAACATGACCTGGATCAGCAGGATCAGGATGACGCCGGTGACACTGGTCGAGGCTATGAGTGCGGTGACGATCCCGATCGCAATCGAAGCCCATACAACGCATTGGCCGACCCCCAGAGACAGGTCGGACGCAAAGTGGTCATAGGCGGCAACCCCGCCGTGCACGCCGGGATCTGTGCGCGTCATGCGTTAGGGCTATCGCGTGACGAGAGATGCGGCAAGTCGTGGCGCCACGCCGTCGATGGCGTTATGCAGAATGCACCGGCGCAGGTGGCGTCGATTTGTCCCGCAGGAAGCCGTTGTCCCAGATGTCGGTGAGTTCTCCCAGTCCTGCATCACGCTCGTTGCGGAAGCCCAAGGGCGAAGGTCACGCGCGCCGGGCCGAAATCCTCGCCGCGGCGGAGCGCATCTTCGTGGAAGTCGGCTACGAAGGCGCGACCATTCGCAAGATCGCCGACGAGGTGGGTCTGTCCTCGACTGCCCTCTACATGCACTTCACCGAAAAAAGCGAAATCCTGCACGAGATTTGCCAGGGTGCGTTCGCGCGGCTGCAGACAGCGAATGCGACGGTGATAGAGGCGGCGGGACCGCCCGAAGTGCGGTTGCGGCGCCTGCTGGAGGCCTATGTCGATTTCGGGTTCGCCAACCCCAACGCCTATCGTCTGATCTACCTCACCCGACCGGTGGAGGCGCGCGACGGCGCTCAGAGTGCGGCCCAAAGGTTGGGCGGCGAGTTATTTCGGACTTTCGAGGCGATCGTCGAGGAGGTCGAGGCCGCCGGCCGGCTGCGCGGTGATGCGAAAGCCACGGCCCAGGCGTTGTGGGCCGGCGCCCACGGGATCGTGTCGCTGCGGATCACCAAACCCTATTTCGAGTGGGTGCCCCGGGACACGCTTACCCTCACCATGATGGACGCGCTGTTCGGCGGCCTGCTGAAACCGTGAGGGTGGCGGGGGGGCTCGCGATTGCGCTCTGGATGGCTGGAGGGGCGACCCTGGCATCAGCCGCGACGCCGATCAGGGTTCTGTCCCTGGACCAGTGCGCCGATCAGTATGTGATCGCCCTTGCGCCAGGCGGCGACCTTTATCTGTCGCCGCGCGCCGACGACCCGGATTCGTGGGTCGCCCGCGAGGCGCGTGGCCATCGCCGCCTCCGACCGACATTGGAAGCCATCGTCGGCGCGCGCCCCGATGTCGTGGTTCGGTATTGGGGCGGGGAGCCGCGCCTGCTGAACGCGTTGACTGCGCGGGGCATCACCGTCGTCAACATCGATGACGCGACGGATATGCCAGGGATCAGGACAAACATCGAAAGGGTGGCGAATGCCCTTGATCGGCCGGAAGCCGGTCGACGCCTGATCGCCCGAATGGACGGCCGACTCGCGCAGGCCGCCTCGCCGATGAGGCCCGGTCGGACGGCGCAGTACCTGACAGCCGGCGGATTCACGGCGGGATCGGGGACGTTGATCGACGCGATTCTGAAGGCGGCCGGCTATATCAATGCCGCCCAGATCGTGGGGTTCGGGCCGTTGAGCGTGGAGCGGATCGTAATGCGAACACCGCGTCGTTTCGTGCTGGGCTTCTTCGATCAGATGCGGGCTGACTGGCGCGGCGCCGGGCGTCATCCGGTGGTCCGCCGGGCGACCCGGGGGCGGGTCGTCGCCGATCTGCCGGCGGCGACGCTGACCTGTCCCGCGTGGTTCGCGGCTGATGCAGCCCTGGCGATCGCGCGCGGCTCCAAGGCGTCAGGATCGTGATCGGGCGGGCTCCGCGGCGGCTGTTGCTGGGTCTGGGGCTGGCGATCCTCTGCGCCGGGATCCTGGCGATAACGCTTGGCGAGACGACATTCTCCGCGGACCAGTATCTGACGGCAGTCACCCGACACGGCTCACCCGAGGCCGTCGTGCTGTGGGACATCCGCGCGCCTCGAGTGGCCTGCGCCCTCGTGGTCGGCATGGCGCTGGGTCTAGCTGGGGCGGTGCTGCAGGGCCTGCTTCGCAATCCCCTTGCTGATCCGGGCGTGCTGGGCGTGTCGGCTAGCGGGGCCTTGGCGGCCGCGCTGGCGATCGTACTGGGCGCCGCGAGCCTGCCCGCCGCGGTCGAGCTCTCGGCCTTGGCCGGGGCGGGATTGGCTGGGCTTCTGCTGATCGCGGTCGCGCGGCGGTTGGGTTCGCCGGAGGGGCTGATCCTGTTCGGCGTCGCCCTGTCCAGCCTGGCCGGCGCACTGACCGCCCTGATCTTCAACCTGTCGCCGTCTCCGATCGCCCAAGCAGAGGTGCTGTCGTGGCTGCTAGGCTCGGTACAGAACCGCAGCTGGATCGATGTCGTCTGGGTAACGCCGCCCGTAGCGGTCGCGGGCCTCTGCGCTTTCGGAGCCGCCGGGGGATTGCGGATGCTGGCGCTCGGAGAGGACACGGCCGCGACCTCGGGGCTGGCGATGGGGCGGATGCGGATGCTGGCCCTGATCTCTGCAGCGGTGGCGGCGGGCGCGGCTGTCGCGGTGGCGGGCGTGATCGGGTTCGTGGGTCTGGCCGCGCCGCATCTGGTGCGAGGGGCCGTACGCGGCGACCCCGGAGCTTTGTTAGCGCCGTCGGCCCTGGCAGGCGGGCTGATCCTGGTGCTGGCCGATCTGCTGGCGCGGATGATCCCCACCGATCAGGAGTTGAAGCTGGGGGTATTCACCGCCCTGATCGGCGCGCCGTTGTTCGCCTTGATCGCCTGGCGCGCGGCGCGGGAGTGGCGGTCGTGATCGCCCTCGAACGAGCCACGGCGTCGATCGGCGGCCGCGTGGTCTTCAGCGATCTGTCGTTCGACGTCCGGCCTGGAGAGATCGTGGCCCTGTGCGGTCCGAACGGGGCCGGGAAGTCCAGCGCCATCAGGGCCGCGTGCGGGCTGTTGCCCGTGCTGGGAGGACAGGTCCGGCTGGGCGGTGACCGTATCGATGCTCTCAGCCAGCGGGAACGTGCGGCGCGTGTGGCCTACCTGCCGCAGGAGCGTCGGATCGCCTGGAATATGCCGGCGGTGGAAATCGCGGCTCTGGGATTGCCGTTCCTTGCGGGAGGCGAGGCCAGAGACCGGGCCCTGGCGGCGCTGTCCGAGGTCGGGGCCGGCCATCTGGGCGACAGGGGCGTGGCCGAGATGTCGGGCGGTGAACGGGCGCGGGTGCTGATTGCGCGGACCCTGGCGACGGGCGCTGCGGCCCTGGCCCTGGACGAGCCGGTCGCCGGGCTGGACCCTGACGCGCAGTTCCTGGTGATGGACCGGTTGCGCGCCCATGCGGAGGGCGGGCAGGGGGTGCTGATCAGTTTGCACGATCTTGGTCTGGCGGCGGCCTATGCCGATAGGGTGGTCGTGCTCTACCAGGGCCGTGTGGTCGCAGACGGCCCGCCGCGAGAGGCCTTGTCGCCCATACTGCTGAGGCAGGCGTTCTCGGTGGACGGAGATTGGATTGGCGACCCCGGGGGTGAAGCGCTGCATCTCACCGGCCGGCGCAGTTGGCCAGAAACAACCGGGTCACCGCCTCAGGGTGCGTAAGCCTGAGGTCCGCTGGAGCCCCGCGCGATATCGGACGAGGTCGTCAGCGGGGCCGAACCGCCGCTCAGGCGGGCCTTGTAGACCGCCATGTTCTCCATCACCCGCATCATGTAGTTGCGCGTCTCGGTGAAGGGCGCGCACTCGATGAAGTCGACGGGATCGATGCCGCCGCCTGCGACGCCGCCGCGAGGATCGCCGCAACGGGCCACCCACTGGGGCGGGCGCGCCGGGCCAGCGTTGTAGCCGACCGTGGTCAGCAGCATCGAGCCGGAGAACTGGCTCATCAGTTCGCCCAGGTGATAGCTGCCCAAGGTCATGTTGTAGTCGGGATCCCACAGACGTTCGGCCGAATAGGACATGCCCAGACGACGGGCGACGCCGGATGCGGTCGAGGGCAGGAACTGCATCATGCCGCGCGCGTCGGCGGCCGAGCGGGCGCGGGGGTCGAAGCTAGATTCCTGGCGGGTGATGGCCAAGGTGAAGGGCAGGGGGGCCGCGCCCGCGACCTCCGGCGGGATGCGGATCGGATACTGGCGCTCAGGCATCAGGAAGCCACGCTGGCTGGCGGCGCGACCGACCATCATGGCCCCGAAGCCGTCGCCGTAGCCGCGCGTCATGTCCATCAGCAGGGCCAGGTCCATGATGCCCGGCAGGGTGTCGTCCAGGTGGTAGGCGAAGACGCGGTACAGGCTCATCTCTCCGGTCTCGCCCAAGATGCGGGCGGCGCGCACGACCTCGTTGGCTTCGAACGAAGCGATGTCGCTCTGGGTCGGCACGGGATCGGCGGGCAGGGTCAGGGTGCGGACGCCGGCCTTCTCGGCGGCGAGCTGGCCGTAGAAGGTCTGAATGTGACGCGCACCGCCCTGGTAGAAGACCTGGGCCCCTTGCTGGTCGCCGCGAGCCTCTGCGGCACGCCCCAGCCAATAGAGTGCGCGCCCCTGGGTGATCGGGGTCTGGGAGGTCTGGCGCAGAATTTCGAAATGCGCGGCGGCGCGCGCGGGATCGTTCAGCTTGGTCAGGGCGACCCAGCCGGCGAAGAATTCGGCGTCGACCTTGCGTTCGCCGGACGGGAAGCCGTGGCCGGCCATGGCGTCATAGGCGGCGCGCCACTCGCGGCGCTCCAGCGCATCAAGGAAATAGTTGCGGCGCTCGCTCCACAGCGTGTCCTGGCCATCGCTGTGAAGGGGGGCCGGGGGGAGGGCGGAGAGGAGGGCAAACCCTTCGGACTGGCGGTTGGCGGCACGCAGGATCCGGACGCGTTCCAAGACGACGGCGGAGTCCATGGCCTGTGACGGCGACAGGTTGGCGATGATGCTGTCCGCAGAATATGAGGTGCGCAGCGCGATGACGGCGTTGGCGATGGTCTGGCGCTCGGGCGAGACCAGGGCGACCATGGCGCGGGTCGCCGGGCCGTGCGGCCCTAGCAACAGCATGTTCAACCGCGCCTCGTGATCGCGCTGGGTCAGCCCGGAGCCCCAGCGGCTGAGAATGCGGCTTTGGCTCGCCTCGTCGAACGAGCGTGTCTGCCACCACTCCTGGATCAAAAGGCGGGCCTCGTCGGAGCGACCGCGCTGGTCCAGCGCGTCGGCGAGCGCCATCGCGCCCTGAACCGTGGTCGGGCGCGACGAGCCGAAGAAGGACAGCGCGGCATCGGGCCCCATCCCGGCCCGGTCCAGCGCCTGCTCGCCCGCCGCGATCCGGGCGTCGGCCCGGGGCCAGGCGCGCAGCGACTGCGCGTCCTGCGAGAGCTCGGTGTAGGAGAGTTGCTCTGCCGAGGTATCGACCAGGGCCCACTCCACCAGCTTGCGGGCCGTTTGGTCGCCGATGCCGGCAGCGGCGTTGCGGCTCCCGACCACGTCTCGGGCCCGAGCGGCGGCGAGGCCCTGGCGGAACAGGGCGGTATCCGATGGACTGAGAATGCCCTGCTGATAGGCGGCGGCCGCGACATAGGGGGTCGATTGCCGGTTCAGGTCGGCCGTCTGGGGAATTGGAGTGAGAACGGCCAGAACGGCCGCGAGACTGGTCGCGATCATGAAGTGTCCGATCCCCATTCAACCCGGTTGCGGGTTCGACCCCGGCAACCTACCCTCTCGCGTCTCGTTTCAGGCGCCCGTCGCCCATCCCCACGCAAGGTATTCTTGTTTCAATGACCGCCCCCTTGTTCAAGGGTGTGATCACCGCCCTGATCACACCACTTCGTGACGGAAACGTGGACGAGGTCGCATTCGAGGCCCTTCTGGAGCGCCAGATCGCGGCCGGCGTCCATGGCGTCGTTCCGATGGGCACCACCGGCGAGAGCGCCAGCCTGACCGGCGACGAGCACCGCCAGGTCGTCGACCTGTGCGTGAAGATCGTCGCGGGACGGGTCCGCGTCATCGCCGGTGCAGGGGCCTCCGACACCGCCGAGGCGATCGAACTGGTCCGCTACGCAAAGACCGTGGGGGCCGACGGAGCTCTGGTCGTGACACCCTATTACAGCCGGCCCTCCCAGGCGGGCCTGAAAGCGCATTTCGAGGCGGTGGCCGATGCGGTCCAGCTACCGGTCATTCTCTACAACGTGCCGGCCCGGACGGGTGCGGATCTGGCCGATGCGACCGTGGCGGCGTTGGCCGCACATCCCAACATCGTCGGCATCAAGGATGCGACGGGATTGATGGGCCGGGTCAGCTGGATGCGGGCCAATATTACGGGAAACTTCGACCTGATCTCGGGTGACGATCCCAGCACCCTGGGCTATCTGGCGCAGGGCGGGGTCGGGGTCATCTCGGTGGTGTCCAATGTCGCGCCCGAGGCGATGGTGGCGCTGTACAATGCGTTGACGGCTGGCGACCTTGCGCTGGCGCGGTCGTGGCAGGATCGGCTGATCGGATTGCAGCAGGCGCTGTTCCTGGACAGTTCGCCGTCGCCGACCAAATACGCCCTGGCTCGGCTGGCCCTGTGCACCGAGGAGATGCGTCTGCCGCTGGTCCCGACGCGTAACGATGTGAAGCCCGTGATCGATGCGGCGATGGCGGCGGCGGGTCTGTAATGGCCACGACCAAGGAAAAGGCGGCCGCCGGGGTCAAGGCGCCGATCACCAAGGCCAAGCTGATCGCCGAAAACCGTCGTGCGCGGTTCGACTATTTCCTGGAGGACAATCTCGAGGCCGGCATCATGCTGTTGGGGACCGAGATCAAAGCGCTGCGCATGGGGCGGGCGAATATCGCCGAGAGCTATGCGGCGGTGGAGGGGCGCGAGATCGTGCTGATCAACGCCGACATCCCACCCTACGCCCAGGCCAACCGGTTCAACCACGAGCCGCGCCGGCCGCGGAAGCTGCTGCTCCACAGAAAGCAGATCGATCGGCTGATCGGGGCTGTGCAGAAGGACGGCCAGACGATCATTCCGCTGCGGCTCTATTTGAACGACGACGGCAAGGCCAAGCTGGAGATCGCCCTGGCCAAGGGCAAGAAACTGCACGACAAGCGCGAGGCCTCGGCTGACCGCGACTGGGCGCGGGACAAGGCCCGCCTGATGCGCGACAAGGGCTGACGCCCCGTCCGATCAGGCCATCGGCCGTGCGTCGATCACGTTTGGCATCGAGGGCGCCGAGAGGCTGCTCATGTCATAGAGGCCGAGCGACGGCCGGAACATCGGCTCAAGCGCCAGCATCGACAACGTCAGAACGATCGCCGACAGCAACGCCAGGCCCGCGACACGCCGCTCACCCTGCGTGAAAAGTTGTTTCCCCTTGCGCATTCCAGCCTCCCTATCCGTCTGCACAACGGAAGCTACGCGGAGGCGTTCCAAGGGGAGGCGAGGGGCCTGAAACTCGCCGATTCGGTGTGTCCGCCGAACAACAGTCGCTCTAGGCGGGAGGTCCGATCAGTTCGCGGGCGCGCTGGAAGATGGCCTCGAACATCGCCGCCGTCAGTCGGCCGGTATTCGTGTTCAGGCGCGAGCAATGATAGCTGTTCAACAGAGTGTAACCGCCGGCCTCGCCCTCGACGCCATGTCCAGCGGGGATGGCGGAGCCGGACAAGCCGAGTGCTTTGAGCACGCTGCGTCGCGACACGTCGCCGAGCGTGACGATGACCTTCAGCCGGGGCAGGGCCTTCAGCCGATCCTGCAAGAACGGCCGGCAGGTCGCCTCCTCGATCGGCAAAGGCTTGTTCAGCGGGGGGGCGCAGCGGACGGCGTTTGTGATCATGCAATCGACGAGCGTCAGGCCATCGTCGGGCCGGGCTTCGTAACGTCCTGTCGCGAAACCGGTCTTGAGCAGAGTCTCGTACAGGATGACGCCGGCCCCATCGCCGGTGAAAGGGCGGCCAGTGCGGTTCGCCCCGGTTCGGCCAGGGGCGAGGCCGGCGACCAGCACTCGCGCATTTGGATCGCCGAACGAGGGCGCCGGCCCGTTCCACCAGTCCGGATGCTGGGCCTGGTTCTCGCGCCTGTATTCGACCAGACGGGGGCATAGCGGGCAGTCGCGGGGCGGTTCGGGGGTCATGGACGATCGTCCCTGTCGAAGGTGCGCACCGAGGGCTGGGTATGGGCAGGGCGGGCACGCCCATAGTCCTGGAGCAGGTCCACAAGGTCGATGAAGTCGTCCGCCTGTCGCCGCAGTTCGTCGGCGATCATCGGCGGCTGGCTCTTGATCGTCGAGACCACGGTGACGCG
>JAZKHL010000048.1:0-16636 GCA_040385365.1 Pseudomonadota bacterium
TCTCGATCTCGCGGCACTGGTTCAGGTATTCGGCGGTGACGCCGAACCGGCCCGACGCGATCTGCTTGACCGCCGAGTTCATGTTGTCGCCGTCCGGACGGGTGGCGTAGCGGTCTGGATCCTCGCCTCCCTCGCCCGAAACCGAGCGGGCCCCGATGCGGTTCATGGCGACGTTGAGGACGCCGTGCGCCTCGGGGCTGAGGGCGCCCAGGGACATGCCGGGGGTCAGGAACCGCTTGCGGATATCTGAGACGCTCTCGACCTCATAGACCGGGACCGGCTTCAGGCCTTCGCGCCAATCGAGCAGGTCGCGCGGGGCGTTGTCCGGCTGTTCGCGGACGGCTTCGGAGTATTGCTTGAACCGCTTGTAGTCGCCGCGATTGCAGGCGTCCTGCAGCAGATGGATGGTCTTGGCGTCGTGGGCGTGGGCTTCCTGGCCCGCGCGGATACGGAAGAAGCCGCCGACGGCGGGCGAGGGCGTCGCCTCGGTCCAGGCGGCCGTGTGGCGCTGGATCGCGGCGCGTTCCAGACCGGCGAGGCCGATGCCGGAGATGCGCGACGGGGCGCCGGGGAAGAACTCGGCCGTGACGGCGCGGGACAGGCCCAGGACCTCGAATTCGCAGCCGCCGCGATAGGCGGAGATGATGCTGATGCCCTTCCTGGCCAGCGTCTTCATCAGCCCCGCTTCGAGCGCGCCCTTGTAGTTCAGGCAGGCGCGGTTGAGCGTGAGGCCAGGATAGGCCCCGCGATCCAGGCGCTCCTGGAACATCTCCTGCGCCAGCCAGGGGTTCACGGCTGTGGCCCCGACGCCGATCAGGACGGCGAACCCGTGAGGATCCAGCACCTCGGACGAGCGGACGACGATGGAGACGAAGCTGCGCAGGCCCTTGTCGGTCAGGCGGCCGTGGACCCCGGCCGTGGCCAGGATCATCGGCACGGACAGGCGGCTTTCGGAGGCGCGTTCGTCGGTGACGACGATCAGCCCGCAGCCGCCCCGGACGGCGGCCTCGGCTTCGTCCTTAATGCGGTCGAGCGCGGCGCGCAGGCCCGCGCCCGGACGATCGCCCTCGGCCGGGAGCGCATAGGAGCAGTCGATGACAACGGTCGAGCCGGCGCCGACGACGTCCAGCATCCGCTCGTACATGCCGGTGGTCAGGACGGGGCTGTCGAGCACGAAGACGTTGGTCTGGGCCTCTTCCTCGGCGAGGATATTGCCCAGGTTCTTGAACCGGGTCTTCAGGCTCATCGCCCCGGCTTCGCGCAAGGGATCGATTGGCGGGTTGGTGACCTGGGAGAAATTCTGACGGAAATAGTGGGCCAAAGGGCGGGGCAGGGCCGACAGCACCGCCGGCGGGGCGTCGTCGCCCATGGAGCCGATAGCCTCCTTGCCCTCCTTGATCATCGGATCCAGCAGCAGGTCGAGGTCTTCACGGCTGAAACCAGCGGCGATCTGGCGGCGGGTCAGGGCCTCGCCGGTGGCGGCGCGGGGCTCGGGTCCGGGGCCGATGATCGGCTCCAGATCGACCATGTTCTCCAACCATTCCGTATACGGATGGTCGTCGGCGAGGGCATCGATGGACTGGGTTTCGTCCAGCACCACGCCCGTCTGCAGGTCGGCGACGATCATCCGGCCGGGGCCGATGGGCAGGCGGCGCTTGATGCGGCTTTCCGGCAGCCCGGCCAGACCGGCTTCGGACCCGGCCAGTAAGAGGCCGTCGTGGGTCTCCATGGCGCGCAGGGGCCGCAGGCCGTTGCGATCCTTGCCGCAGACGATGAAGCGGCCGTCGGTGGCGCAGATGGCGGCGGGGCCGTCCCACGGCTCCATGACGGCGTTGCAATAGGCGTAGAGGGCGCGGTGTTCGGCCTTCATCAGGCCTTCGTCGCGGGCCCAGGCCTCGGGGATCAGCAGGGCCTTGGCCATCGGCGCGGGGCGCCCGGCGCGGACCAGGACCTCGAAGACGTTGTCGAGGGCGGCTGAGTCGGAGCCGCCCGGCTGGACCACGGGTTTCACATCGCCGTCATGCTCGCCGAAGGCCTGGGCCGTCATGCGGATCTCGTGCGACCGCATCCAGTTCAGGTTGCCCTTCAGCGTGTTGATCTCGCCGTTGTGGGCCAGCATCCGGAACGGTTGGGCCAGCCGCCATTCGGGGAAGGTGTTGGTGGAATAGCGCTGGTGGAAGATGGCGTAGGCAGACTGGAAGGTCGGATCCAACAGGTCGGGATAGAGCTGATCCAGCAACTCGGCGCGGACCATCCCCTTGTAGATCAGTGACCGCGCCGACAGGGAGCAGATGTAGAACCCGGGCACGGACTCTGCGGCGATCGCGCTCTCTATGCGGCGGCGGACCAAGTAGAGTTCGCGCTCGAGGGCCTCGGAGCTTTCCGGGCCGGCCAGTTCGGCGGGGGCCGCCAACATGATCTGCTCGATCTCGGGCCGGGTCGCGTCGGCCTTCGAACCGACCACGGTAAGGTTTATCGGCGTCTGGCGCCAACCATAGATTTGAAACCCGGCGCGCAGCACCTCGGTCTCGACGATGGCGCGAGCCCGGTCCTGGGCGCCCAGGTCGGTGCGCGGCAGGAAGATCTGTCCAATGGCGATGGGGCCGGGACGCAGGCTCTGGCCGATGACTCGGACCTGTTCGGTGAAGAAGGCTTGCGGGGCCTCGACCATCAGGCCGGCGCCGTCGCCCGACAGGCCGTCGGGATCGACCGCGCCCCGGTGGGCGACGTTCTTCAGCGACTTGATGGCCAGCTCGACGACCTCGCGGCGCGGCACGCCGTCGATGGCGGCGACCATGCCGACACCGCAGGCGTCCTTCTCCGACGACGGTTCATAGGCGTGCTCGTCGATCAGGCGCTGGCGGTCAGCGGTGTATTGGGTCAGCCAGTTCATGCGGCCTGCTCCTGAGTGCGGGCCTTGAGGTAGCGGTCGATTTCGGCGGCGGCGTCCTGACCGTCGCGGACGGCCCAGACGACGAGGGAGGCGCCGCGCACGGCGTCGCCGGCGGCATAGACGCCGGGCAGGCTGGTGGCGAAACCGGAGCGGGCGGTGGCCACCGTGTCCCATTCGGTCAGGGACAGGTCGTCGTGATGGGCGGCAAATTTCTCAGGCTCGAAGCCGAGGGCCTCGATGACCATGTCGGCGGGCAGATCGAAGTCGCCGCCGGGGATCGCGACGATGTCCCGGCGCTTGCCGAACTCGGGCTCGGACAGGGCCATGCGGGCGGCTCGGACGGCGGAGACCGATCCGTCGCGCGACATCAGGGCCTTGGGCGAACCCAGCCATTCGAACCGGATGCCCTCTTCCTCGGCATTGGCGACCTCGCGGGCCGAGCCGGGCATGTTCTCGCGGTCGCGACGATACAGGCATGTGACCGAAGCCGCACCCTGGCGGATGGCGGTGCGGACGCAGTCCATGGCCGTGTCGCCACCGCCGATGACGACGACGTTGCGACCTCGCGCGTGATGCCAGGTGTCGTTGTCGGCCTCGCCCAAGTCGCGGCGGTTCTGGTGGATCAGGAAATCCAGCGCGGGGATGGTGTCGCCGGGGCCGGCGCCGGGGACCTGAAGCGCACGCGCCTGATAGACGCCCATGGCGAGGAGCACGGCGTCATGCTTCTCGCGCAGTTCCGCCAGGGTGATGTCGGTCCCGACATCGCAGTTGGTCACGAAGGTGACGCCGCCTTCGATCAGGCGATCGACCCGACGCTGGACGACCCGCTTCTCAAGCTTGAAGCCGGGGATGCCGTAGATGAGCAGGCCGCCGGGGCGGTCATGGCGGTCGTAGACGGTGACCTGATAGCCCTGTTCGCGCAGGCGATCGGTGGCGGCCATACCGGCGGGACCGGCTCCGACAATGCCGACGCTCTCGGCGCGTTCATGCAGGGGACGGATCGGCTCGACCCAGCCGTTGTCGAAGGCGGTGTCGCCGATGAAGGCCTCGACCGAGCCGATGGTCACGGCTTCCCAGCCGGACTGGTTCAGGGTGCAGGAACCCTCGCAAAGACGATCTTGCGGACAGATGCGGCCGCAGATTTCGGGCATGGTCGAGGTGGCGGAGGCGATCTTCCACGCCTCGCGCATTTCGTTCTCCGCCGACAGGCCCAGCCAGTCGGGGATGTTGTTCTGCAACGGGCAGGCGGTCTGACAGAAGGGCACGCCGCAGTCGGTGCAGCGGCCGGCCTGGGTCTCAAGGTTTTCCGTCGTGGGTTTGACGATGATCTCGCCGAAATCCTGCACGCGCACGGACGCCTCCGCCTTGGGCAGGCGGCGTGGTTGAACGACGAACCCGGTGGGTCCGGTAGGGCCTTTCTGTTGCATGGCAACATATAACGCCAAGCGAGGCCGTCAGCGCAAATGATTTCCCCGTTTGAAGGGGAGATCGGTGGTCATGCGCAAGGAACGTGCGCGATCGTGGGTCATCGCGCATTCTCCCTCCCCTTTATGGGGAGGGACGACCGCGAAGCGGTCAGGGTGGGGGATGTGATCAGACCTCGCTCCGCCCTGACGGGCCCCACCCGCGCTCGGCTCTGCCTCGCGGTCCCTCCCCATGAAGGGGAGGGAGAAGGTCAGCTCGCGACTTGCGTCCAACCCCCGGCGAGAGCCTTAAACAGGGCGATCTGATACGTCGTCACCAGAGCATCCGACTGGGCCAGGGTCGCGTCGGCGGCGGCTTCCGTGCGCTGGGCGTCCAGGACGGTGAACAGGCTGTCGGCGCCGGCGTCGAAACGGAGGCGGGACAGACTGGCGGCCCTGGCGGCCTGGTCGCGAGCCTCGGTCAGGGCTGCGCGGCGGTCCAGTTCGTTGGCGTAGTTGGTCAGGGCTGTTTCGGTTTCCTGCAGGGCCGTGAGGACGGTCTGGTCGAAGGTGGCCAAAGCGGCGTCGGTGCGGGCGTCCGCCGCCTCGATCCGGGCGCGAGTGGCCAGGATGTTGGGGAAGCTCCAGCTGATCAGCGGGCCGAACGAGAAACGGTAGGAGCTGTCGTTGGAGAGGTCAGAGGCGTCGAGGGCCGTCGAGCCGAGCGATCCGCCCAACGAGATGGTCGGATAGAGCGAGGCGGTGGCGACGTTCACGCGGGCGGCGGCGGCGGCGAGGTTGCGCTCCGCCTGACGGACGTCGGGGCGGCGGGCCAGCAGGGCTGCGCCGTCGCCGACGGGGATGGGCTGGGTCAGCTGTGGCGGTCGCATGCAGGCGCGGGCGGCGACGCTGGCCTCTGCTGGGGTAACGCCGGTCAGGGTCGACAGGCGGAACAGGGCCCCGTCGCGCTGGGCGCGCAGGCTGGGGATCTGGGCGCGGGTCGAGGCCAGTTGTGACTGGGCGCGGGACGTATCCAGCCCGGTGCCGGCGCCGCCTTCTAGTAGGCGCTGGGTCAGGTCGGCAGTGTTCTGCTGCAGGCCCAGGGTGCGTTCGGCGACCGCGATCTGGGCATTGGCGGAACAGGCGTCGGCATAGGCGCGGGCGGTCTCGGCGGCCACCGAGACGCGGATGATGTCCAGCGCGGCGGCCTGGGCGTCGGTATCGGCGCGGGCGGCGCGGATGGTGGAGGCGACACGGCCGAACAGGTCGATCTCGTAGGAAGCGTCCAGGCCGACGTCATAGATGTCGATCTCGGGCGCATCCTGGCCGGCGGGCAGACCCTGGGCCGTCGCGGAGGAGGCCTGGCTGCGGGTCGCGGAAGCCGAGGTGTTGGTCGTGGGCAACAGCCCCGAGCGGGCTTCGGACAGGCTGGCGCGGACGGCGCGCAGGTTGGCGATCGCGGCTTCCAGCTGGTTGTTCTGCGCGAAGGCCTGTTCGATCAGGCCGTCCAGGGTCGGGTCGGCGTAGAGCCGCCACCAGTCGTCTCGCGCCTGGGCGTTCGAGACGGCGCCGTTGGCGGCCCCGAGCGGAGAACTTACGAAGGCGCCCGACGCGAGGGGGGGGAGAGGGGCGTCGGGCGCCCTCGGCCCGACCGCGCACGCCGCCAACAGGGCGGAGGCGGCGCAGGCGGCCAGGAGGGGGGTAGGCAGGGGGTGGAGAAGGCGAGGCATCATGCGTCTCCCGTGCGCGGGGCGTTCAGCGCCGGCGTGGGTTGTCCGTGATCTGGCCCGGAGTGAGGGGGCGATCCGGTCGTGGGGGTTGGGCTGGGCTTGCCGGGCCGCTGCGGAATCTTCGAGGCCAGGCCTCGGCAGATCACGTAGAAGACCGGCGTGAACAGCAGGCCGAAGACGGTCACCCCGATCATGCCGAAGAACACGGCGGCCCCCAGGGATTGCCGCATCTCGGCGCCCGGCCCCGTGGCCAGGACGAGGGGCAACACGCCCAGGATGAAGGCGAACGAGGTCATCAGGATCGGGCGAAGGCGCGTCTGGGCGGCGTGGACTGCGGCATCCCAGCGATCCATGCCGTGGTCGTCCTCGTTCTGCTTGGCGAACTCGACGATCAGGATGGCGTTCTTGGCCGCGAGCGCGATCAGAACCACCAGCCCGACCTGGACCAGGATGTTGTTGTCCAGACCGAGAGCATTCACCCCCAGCATGGCCGCCAACAGACACATCGGCACGATCAGGATGACCGCCAGCGGAAGCGTGAAGGCTTCGTACTGGGCGGCGAGAACCAGGAAGACCAGCAGTACGGCCACCACGAAGATGATCGTCGCTCCGCCCTCGGCGGATTTCTCCTGCAGCGCCAGGCCGGTCCATTCGTAGGAGAAGCCGGGCGGCAGGGTCTGGGCGGCCATGTTCTCCATAATGCCCAGCGCCGAGCCGGAGGAGACGCCGGGCGCGCCCTGGCCCTGCAGCTCGGCGGCCGGAAACAGGTTGTAGCGGACGATCCGGGACGGGCCCGAGGTCTCCCGCAGGGTCGCCAGCGACCCCAGCGGCACCATGGCGCCCGAGGCCGAACGGACCTTCAGATTCGCGATGTCGGCCATGTCGTCGCGATAGGCGGGCTCGGCCTGAGCGGTGACCCGATAGGTCCGACCCAGCATGTTGAAGTCGTTCACGTAGGACGAGCCGAGATAGATTCCCATGGTGGTGAAGATGTCGGCCGGCTGAACCCCCATCATCAAGGCGCGGTCGCGATCGACGTCGGCATCCACGCGGGGCGAGCCGGTGTTGTAGGTCGAGAAGACCTGGGTGACCTCGGTCGGGGCCTGGGCGGCGGCGCCCATCATGGCGAAGGTGGCACCCTCCAGCGCGCCATAGCCGGCGGCCGAGGTGTCCTGGATCATCATGGCGAAGCCGTTTCCGGTACCCAGACCCTGAACCGCCGGCGGGGCGATGACGAAGATGTTGGCGTTCTGGATGCCCGAGGCGGCACCGGTGATGGCCCCGGCAAGCGCCGTCGCCGTCGTCTCCTTGGACTTGCGATCGTCATAGTCGCTGAGGCGCACGAAGATGGTCGCGGCGTTCGACCCAAATGAGAAGCTGGTGCCGTCTAGGCCGGCGAAGGCCACGGTGCCGTCGACGCCCTCGGTGCCCTCGATGATCACGCGGGCGCGCTCCATCACCTCGTTGGTGCGCTCCAGCGATGAGCCGGCCGGAAGCTGGACCACGCCGATCAGGAAGCCTTGATCCTGGTCTGGGATGAAGCCGGACGGGGTGTCGAGCAGACGCCAGGTCGTCAGGCCCAGAAGGCCGACATAGACGATCAGGACCATCAGCACGGTGCGGACCAGACGCGCGGTCAGACGGCCGTATTTGTCGGCCAGCCAGTCGAAGCCCTCGTTGAACTTACGACCCGCCCAGCCGGCATAGTATTTGGCCTTGCCGAACAGGGTGGTCGGACGCGCGGCCTCCTCGTCGTGATGGACATGCGGCTTCAGCAGCAGGGCGGCCATGGCCGGCGACAGGGTCAGGGAGACGAACAGCGACACGACGGTCGCCGAGGCGATGGTCACCGCGAACTGGCGATAGAAGATGCCGGGGATGCCGGGCACGAACATGGTCGGGATGAACACCGAGACCAGCACGAGGCCGATGGCGATCAGGGCGCCGGATACCTCCTGCATGGACTTATAGGCGGCCTCCTTGGGCGACAGGCCCTCTCGGACGTATCGCTCCACGTTCTCGACCACGACGATGGCGTCATCGACCACGATCCCCACCGCCAGCACGAGCGCCAGCAGGGACAGGGAATTGATCGAATAACCGAGCGCCAGTTGCACCGCGAAGGTGGCGACGAGCGCGATCGGGATGGCGATGATCGGAATGATGGCGGCGCGCCACGACTGCAGGAACACCAGCACGACGAGCACGACCAGGATGACGGCCTCGATCAGGGTGTGCTGGACGGACTCCACCGAGGCGGCGACGAATTCGGTCGGGTTGTAAGGGACGCCGATCTCCAGGCCGGTCGGGGCATCCCTGTTCAGGGCCTCGACCTCGGCCAGCACGCGTTCGGCGGTGCCCAGGGCGTTGGCGCCCGGTTGCTGGACGATGGCGATGCCGACGCCGCGCTGGCCGTCGAAATAGCCCTGGATGCCGTAGTCCTGCGCGCCCAGCTCGACGCGAGCGATGTCGCGGATGCGGGTGACCCGACCCTCGGCGTCGGTCTTGACGGCGATGTTGGAGAACTCTTCGGGCGTCTCCAGACGCCCCTGGACCTGGATGGGCTGCTGGAAGGCGGATGCGTTGGTGGTGAAGGGCGGCTGGCCGATGGAGCCGGCGGCGGCCTGGATGTTCTGGCCGCGCAGGGCGGTGGTGATGTCGGCGGCGTTCAGCCCGCGCGCAGCGGCCTTGGCCGGGTCGATCCAGACCCGCATCGAATAGTTGCCGCCGCCGAAGATGGTGACGTTGCCCACGCCCTCGATGCGCAGCAGTCGGTCGCGCAGCGTCGAGTTGGCGTAGTTGCCGATATAGTCGTTATCCAGGACGCCGCCGGGCGAGGTTAGGCCCAGGATCATCAGGAAGCCGGATTCCTGCTTGTTCACCACCACGCCGACCTGGCGGACCTGTTCGGGCAGGCGGGGTTCGGCCAGGGCGACGCGGTTCTGGACCAGCACCTGGGCGTTATCCAGGTCGGTGCCGGGCTGGAAGGTCACGGTGATCGCCACCGTCCCGTCCGAGGTCGAGGACGAGGAGATGTAGAGCATGTTCTCGACGCCGTTCACCTCCTGCTCGATGGGGGCGGCGACGGTCTCGGCGAGCGTTTCGGCCGAGGCGCCGGGATAGGCGGTGTTGATGGTGATCGTGGGCGGCGCGATCTCCGGGTACTGCGAAAGGGGCAGCAGCGGATAGGCGAAGACCCCGATCAGGGTGATGAACACCGCCAGCACGGCGGCGAAGATCGGCCTGTCGATGAAGAAGCGCGAGATGTTCATGGCGTGGGGCTCAGTCGCCGACGGCGATGGATTGCGACAGGGCGCCGGCGGCCGTGGCCGTGGCGGCCGGCGGCGCGGTCGTGACCGGGACGGATTCCGGGCGGGCCTGACGCGCGATCCGGCCGTTGGTCGGCTTGACCTTCATGCCGGGCATGGCGCGTTGCAGGCCTTCGATGATGACCCGATCGGTGGGACGGATGCCCGAGCGGATGACACGCAGCCCGTCGACCAGCGGCCCCAGTTGGACCGGCGTCGGGGTGACGGTGCCGTCGGCGTTGACGACCGAGACGACGCGGCGAGCCTGGTCCGTGCCGATGGCCGAATCCGGGACCAGCAGGGCGTCATAGGCGCCGGCGCCGGCGACGCGGGCCTGGGCGAACATGCCCGGCTTCAGGAAGCCGTCGCCGTTCGGGATGACCGCCCGCAGGCGGATGGTGCCGGACGCGGCGTCGATGGCGTTGTCGGTAAAGTCCAGCGTGCCGGTGCGGACGAAGTCGCTCTCGTCCTGCAGGCGGATGCGGACCGGGGCCGAGCGACCGGCGCGGGCGTCGCGCTGATACTTCAGCAGCAGGGCCTCTGAGCCCTCGAACACGAAATAGATCGGCGAAGAGGAAACGATGGTGGTCAGGACGTCGGCGGCCGACGAACCGCCCGCGACAACGTTGCCGGGATCGACGCGGCGGTCCGAGACGCGGCCCGAGGCGGGGGCGGTGACGCGGGTGAACTCCACGTCCAGTTGGCGGGCGCGGACATTGGCCTGGGCCGAGGCGACGGCGGCCTGGGCGTTCTCAACGGCGCCCTTGTTGGTGTCGACCTCGGCCTGGCTGACGGCCTGGGAGGCCAGAAGGCCTTCGGAGCGGGTCAGGTTGGTGCGGGCGAGCGACAGCTGGGCCTGGGCCTGGTTAAGGGCGGCGCGGGCCGAGGCGAGTTGGGCCATGGCGGGCCGAGCGTCGAGCGTGAACAGGAGCTGGCCGCGACGCACGAAGTCGCCATCTCGGAAGTGAACGCCCTGGATGAAGCCGCCGACACGGGCGCGCACCTCGACCGACGACGTGGCCTCGAACCGGCCGGTGAAATCATCCCAGTCCACCACGCGCTCGGCGAGCGGAACGGCGACCGTCACGGGCGCGGCAGGGGGCGGCCCTTGCGCCTCCGAGCGTTGCGAACAGCCGTAAAGCGCGCCTGTCGCGAGGACAGACACGGCCAGAATCTTCAGTCGGCGCATGCGCGCAATCTCCTGAGTGGAGGAATTATGTTATTGGCGCAGACCGAATGAGGCTGGGGAGGTCGCCCGGTCATCGCTTGATGACTTAATAGTGAGGTCAGGCGACGCTTGTCAACACGCGATGACATAGCCATACGGATTGTGGGGCCATGAGGACATCACATTGAGTTTCGCGATTTGCCCGCGCCCGAGAAACGCCGCCGCCACCCGTGGGGCCATTCTGGACGCCGCCACGCGCCGGTTCACCGACGAGAGTTACGATCAGGTCGGCATGCGCGACATCGCTCGCGACGTCGGCGTCGATCCGGCGCTGATCTCCCGCTATTTCGGGTCCAAGGAAGAGCTGTTCCGCGCCGTGATCGACGGGTGCGCCGGCGGTAGCGCCCTGATGGAAGGCGACCGGACGACGTTTGGAGAGCGGCTGGCGCACGACATCGTTTTTGGCGCCCCCAAGGAGGGCAAGCTCTCTTGGCTGCTGATCATGCTGCGCTCGATCTCCTCGCCCAAGGCCGCCGAGGTGGTCCAGCGGGCCTCGATGGAGGACTTCTATGGGCCCTTCACCGACTGGATGGGGGGGGAAGACGCCGTGGTGCGGGTCCGCATCGCCGCCAGCCTGCTCATGGGCATGTCCATCGGGCGTGATCTGAGCGGCGATCTGAACATGACCCCGGAACAGTGCGCGATGCTGAAAGAGCGGGTCGCGACCCTGTTGCAGGACCTGGTCGACGGCTGACATTGCCGGAAGTTAATGCGGCGTCGCTTGCGCCCCGACACCCCTTCTTTAAGGTCGCCGGCGGCTGTTTTTGGTTCAGGTGGGTTGGCGAATGCGTGATTGGTTCCTGGGCGGTCTGGCCCTGCTTGCGGTATCGGCGACGCCCGTTCTGGCCCAGGTCAGCCAGGGCCCGGTCCAGCAGACCGTCGGAACCTTCGACGACAAGTTCCGCCAGTTCGAGGGCGAGGACTGGCCGACCCCGACCGACTATCGCAACGCCTCGGGGGCCCCGGGCTTCCGCTATTGGCAGCAGAAGGTCGACTATGACATCGACGTCTCGCTGAACGAAGCGACGCGGACCCTGACCGGCACCGAGACGATCACCTACAAGAACAACTCGCCGGACGGCCTGGGCTATCTGTGGCTGCTGCTCGACCAGCAGAACTATCGTCGGGCATCGTTGGCCGAGCGCAGCCGAACGGTCGGCGAAGGCACCACGGTCAGCGTCGGCGAGGTTCTGCGCATCCAGCGGTTCGACGAGTGGGAAGGCGGGTTCAACGACCTGAAGATCACCGGATCGGACGGCCGCGACCTGACTTATACGATCACCGACAGCCTGCTGCGCGTGAACCTGCCCCAGACGCTGGCGACCGGCGAGAGCTTCACCTTCACCATCGCCTTCACCCTGCCGTTGCCCGAGACGAACGTCGTCGGAGGGCGGTCGGGATATGAGTGCTTCACCAAGACCTGGGAGGACGGCAACTGCATCTTCCTGGCGGCGCAGTGGTTCCCGCGTCTGGCGGTCTATTCCGACTATGAGGGCTGGCATAACGCACAGTTCCTGGGGTCCGGCGAGTTCACGCTGGAATTCGGCGACTATGATGTCGCGATCACCGTGCCGGCCGACCATCAGGTCTCGGCGACCGGCGCGCTGCAGAACCCAGACATCCTGACGGCGGCGCAACGCACTCGGCTAGACCAGGCCCGGACGGCCGACGAGCCCGTCTATATCGTCACTCCGGCCGAGGCTGCGGCGGCCGAAGCCAGCCCGGTGCGATCGGGCACCCGCACCTGGAACTTCAGTGCCGACAACGTCCGCGACTTCGGCTGGGCCTCCAGCCGCAAGTTCGTCTGGGACGCCATGGGGGTGGATCAGAACAGCGCAGAGCATCCGGTCGTCATGGCCATGTCCTTCTATCCGAAGGAGGCCCGGCCGCTGTGGGATGCCTATTCGACCAAGTCGATCGCCCACACCATCGACGTCTACAACCAGTTCGCCATCACCTATCCGTATCCGACGGCCCAGTCGGTCAACGGCCCGGTCGGGGGGATGGAATATCCGATGATCACCTTCAACGGGCCGCGCCCGGTGCGGGCTGACGACGGAACGCTGAGCTATTCCGAGCGCACCAAGAACGGGCTGATCGGCGTGGTCATCCACGAGGTCGGCCACACCTATTTCCCGATGATCATAAACTCCGACGAACGCCAGTGGACCTGGATGGACGAGGGGCTGAACAGCTTCCTGCAGTACCAGGCCGAGAAACTGTGGGACGCCGACTTTCCCGCCCGGGGCGAGCCGCGCGACATCGTCGAATACATGATCTCCGAGAACCAGGTTCCGGTCATGACCCAGTCCGACAGCATCCTGCAGTTCGGCAACAACGCCTACGCCAAGCCGTCGGTGGCGCTGAACATCCTGCGCGAGACGGTCATGGGTCGCGAGCTGTTCGACCGGGCCTTCCGCGAATATTCGCAGCGCTGGGCGTTCAAGCGGCCGACGCCCTATGACTTCTTCCGCACCATGGAGGAGTCGTCCGGCATGGACCTGGACTGGTTCTGGCGCGGCTGGTTCTATTCGACCGACCACGTCGACATCTCGCTGGACAACGTCGTGGCCGTGTCGCTGGAGTCTACGGACCCCGAGGTGCGCGCCCGTCTGGCCCGCGAGCGGTTCCAGAACGAGCCGGTCTCGCGCACCGTGGTCAACAACGAAGGCATCGAGACGGTCGTCGAGCGCGATTCCAACGTGCGCGACTATTACAACGAGACCGACCGTTTCGCCGTCACCGCGACCCAGCGCCGCGATGCCGCACGGGCGCAGTCGGGTGCGGATCGCGATCGGCGCGCGGCCCAAGCGTACGATGGAAACATCTACCGCTTCACCTTCTCCAACGTCGGGGGGCTGGTGATGCCGGTGATCCTGAAGATGACCTATTCGGACGGTTCGGACGAGATCGTGCGCATTCCGGCCGAGGTCTGGCGTCGCAACAGCCAGCGCGCGACCTGGCAGTGGACGTCGGACAAGACCCTGGTCTCGGCCGAGGTCGATCCGCTGTGGGAGACGGCCGACTCCAACCGCAACAACAACGGCTTCCCGCAGTCGATCCGGCCGACCCAGGTTCCGCTGGCCCCCGCCGGACCGCAGGGCGAGAACCGCATGCGCTCGGACGACCGCCAGGTCACGCCGGACAGCATCCGCCCCCGGGCCGTGGCCCAATGAGGTTCGGGCTCCTCGGTGTCGTGGGTCTGGTCGCTGCGCTGAGCGCGGCACCGGTCTCGGCCCACCGTGGGCATGCGGGACTCACCGTCATCGAGATCGATCCGGTCAGCGGTTCGGTCAGTGTCGTGCATCGCTTCGCCGCGCATGACGTCGAGCCGGCGCTGGTGTCGGTGGCCCCCGACGCCCAGCCCAGCCTGGACGACCCAGCGGCCGTCGCGGCGCTTGAAAACCATCTCGACAGCCGCTTCCGGCTCGAGATCGACGGCGAGGGGATCGACCTCGACCGGACCGCGACCGATCTGGCGGGAGACAACATCCGCGTCGATTTCTCAGGCAGGCGCAGCCCGGAGGTGGCGGTTCGCTCGGTGACCGTGGACCTGGATTTTTTTCCCGGCGTGCACGACGACCAGGAACAACAGGTCAACGTCCGCTCCGGAGGCGTGACGCGAACGGTGATTTTTCGACCCGGTAGCGGCGCGCAGACGGTCGATTTCGGCACCTAAGCAGTCCGGCGGGGCAGAAAATACCTGACAGGGTCATGTCCGCCCCATTATTGGAAGTTTCTTCCAACACGTCTTGTGCGCTGCAATGATTTCTGGCCTTATGTCGCGGTAACCAGGAGCTGGCCATGAGCCACATGCACCGCCACACCCCGATCCGCCGGCAAGCCCGCGCCGTCGCCGCACCCCGTCCGACGACGTCGCCTGCTGCCCTGACAACCCTTCTCGTAACTGTACTCCTCGGCCTGCTCTCCGGAGCGGTGTGGATGCAGCTGACCTGAACCCAAACAAAATCAGGATCACCCGCCGCCACCCGCTCCCGAAAGGAAGCGGGTTTTTTATTACCCGACACCGACCTCCCCTCCGGACCACACCAAGACCATGACGAACGATTTCGCCCCGGAAGACACCGCGCCTTCGCCTCAGCGAAGAAGCGCGGTCGTGACTGCCGGAGCCAACCGCGCCGCGGCCCGCAGCTATCTGCGGGCCGCTGGCATGGACGACGCTGATTTCGAAAAGCCGATGATCGCGGTGGTCAACACCTGGTCGTCGGTGACGCCGTGCAACATGCACCTGGATCGTCTGGCCAAGGACGTCCGCGCCGGCATCATCGCCGCCGGGGGCTTTCCGATCGACTTCAACACCATCGTCGTCACCGACGGCATCTCGATGGGCACGCCGGGGATGAAGGCCTCGCTGATCTCACGCGAAGTCGTCGCCGACTCAATCGAGCTGGCGGTTCAGGGTCACCAGCTGGACGGCGTCGTCTGCATCGTCGGCTGTGACAAGACGATCCCGGCAGCCGCCATGGCCCTGGCCCGGATGGATATCCCGGGTCTGGTCTACTACGGCGGCACCATCATGCCGGGCCGGATCGGCACGACCGAGATCTCGATCCAGGAAGTCTTCGAGGCCATCGGTGCCCATGGGGCTGGCACGATCGACGACGGTCAGCTGAAGATGGTCGAGGCCGCAGCCTGTCCCGGCGCGGGGGCCTGTGGTGGTCAGTTCACCGCCAACACCATGGCCATGGCGCTGTCGATGATGGGTTTGTCGCCGATGGGCGCCAACGACGTGCCCGCCGTCGATCCGGCCAAGGCGGCGCAGGGCCATCGGTGTGGCGAGCTGATCGTCGAGCGGGTCGCGGCCGGTGATAATGCCCGGAAATATATCACCAGGGCCTCGCTGAAGAACGCGGCCATCGCCTGTTCGGCGTCGGGCGGCTCGACCAATGCGGTCATGCACCTGACCGCCATCGCGGCCGAGGCGGGCGTGGATTTCGGCATCGAAGACTGCCACCAGGCCTGCGTCGAGGCCCCGGTCATCTGCGACCTGAAGCCCGGCGGCCGGTACCTGGCCTCGCACCTGTATGCGGCCGGCGGCACGCGTCTGGTGACGCAGCGGTTGGCGGACGCGGGTAAGATCACCGACACCCCGACCGTCTCGGGCCGGACCCTGTTCGAGGAGGCCGCAGACGCCGAGGAAGCGCCGGGCCAGCGGGTCGTCACCACGATCGCAGCCCCGGTCATGGCGCGAGGCTCCTATGCCGTCATCCACGGTGACCTGGCCCCCGAGGGTGCGATCATCAAGCTGGCCGGCCATGCCATCGACCGGTTCGAAGGCCCCGCCTGCGTGTTCGATTCCGAAGAAGACGCCTTCCATGCTGTTCAGGACGGATCGGTCGGCGAGGGCGACGTCATCGTCATCCGCTATGAAGGGCCGCGCGGCGGTCCCGGCATGCGCGAGATGCTGCAGGTCACCGCCGCCCTGAAGGGGCGGGGCGTCTCCAACGTCGCCCTGCTGACCGACGGGCGGTTCTCGGGGGCCAGCTATGGCTTCGTGGCCGGGCATATCTCGCCCGAAGCGGCTGTTGGCGGACCGATCGCCCTGGTCCGCGACGGCGACATCATCACGATCGACGTCGCCAACCGCCGCATCGACGTGGCCGCCGATCTGGTCGCGCGCCGCGCCGGCTACTCGATCCCGCCGCTGAAGCCCGCCACCGGCGTCTTCGCCAAATATCGCGCCCAGGTCGCCTCGGCCTCGCAGGGTGCCGTCACTATTCCCAACCCACCGCCGGCCCAGGTGCCGGCAGCCTCAAAAGCCCGTCAGGAAGCCTGAGCCATGGAAATCTATACCAACGACGACATCCGTCCCGGCGTCATCGCGGGTCACCGCATCGCCATCATCGGCTATGGCTCGCAGGGCCGCGCCCATGCGCAGAACCTGAAGGACAGCGGCCACGACGTGGTCGCCGGTGTCCGTCACGGCGGCAAGGGCTGGAAGAACGCTCAGGCCGACGGCATCCCCACGGCGGAACCGGCCGAGGCCGTCAAGGGCGCCGACATCATCGCCATCCTGACGCCCGACATGGCCCAGGCCCAGATCTACAAGGACA
>JAZKHL010000049.1:0-19433 GCA_040385365.1 Pseudomonadota bacterium
CGGCCACCATCCAGCGCGGCGGGAAGATGACGAAATCGCAGTTGGCCGTGCCCGGCGTGTCGGACGGCGAGGTCAGCACCGTGAAGATCGACGGGTCTGGATGGTCGAAGCTCACCGTGTTGATCGTGTTGAACCGCGCGGTATCCCAGCGATAGGGCGCGTTGTTGCCGTGCCAGGCGACAACGTCGAGCGGCGAGTGATTGAAGGTCGTAACCCACAGCCGTCCCGCGAATTTCTGGACGCATTCAGTGGGTCGGCTGACATCCTCGAACGCCGCGACGGGCGTCTCGAAGTCGCGCGGATTGGCCAGGCCGTTGGAGCCGATGGGGCCCAGATCCGGCAGGCGGAAGGGCGCGCCGTAGTTCTCGCAGACGTATCCCCGGATCGGCCCGTCGCACTCGACGCGGAAACGGACACCCCGCGGGATGACGACGATGTGGCCCGGTTCGGCGTCGATCCTTCCGAACTCGGTGACGAAGCTCTGGGCGCCTTCCTGCGGCACGATCAGCAGTTCGCCGTCGGCATCGTAAAACACCCGATCCGTCATCGAGCGGTTGGCGCCGTATAGGTGGATGCCGACCCCGACCTGGGCCTCCGCATCGCCGTTGCCGCCGTAGGTCACCAGACCCTCGATCCAGTCCGTGGGCTCGCTCGGCAGTGGCAAAGGATCCCACCGCATACGATTGGGACTGGCCGGGGCGTCGTGGAACGGGCCGGACCGCAAATGCCCCTGGGCGAACGACTGGTATGCCGGATGCTGAGCCGAGGGACGCAGACGATACAGCCAACTGCGCCGGTTCTCAGACCGGGGAGCGGTGAATGCCGTGCCAGAAAGCTGCTCGGCATAGAGGCCCATCGGCGTCTTCTGCGGCGAGTTCCGACCGACCGGCAGCGCCCCGGCGACCGCCTCGCTGGCGAAGTGGTTGCCGAAGCCGGTCAGGTAGGTCGCGCTGTTCAGCGTCATGCGTTTCGTCTCCCTTGCCGGAGCTTTAGCGGGAGCCGTTGCGCGACGTCTACAGACCCTGGAAGGTGTCGCAGACGGCCGGGTCGCCGGACTGGTAGCCGCGCCTCAGCCACTCGACGCGCTGTGCCGAGGTTCCGTGGGTGAAGCCGTCGGGATTGACCTGCCCCCCCTGGCGGCGTTGCAGCGTGTCGTCGCCAATGGCCGAGGCGGTCCTCATGCCTTCTTCCAGATCGCCCTGCTCGACCACGACCTGACCGTTGCCGACCGAGGCGGCGTTGGCGGCCCAGACGCCGGCGTAGCAGTCGGCCTGAAGCTCCAGTGCGACGGAGTATCGATTGGCGTCGCCTTCGGAGCGCGCATTCTGTTGGGCCTGCTGCACCTGCTGCGATGCGCCTGTCAGGGTCTGCACATGGTGGCCGAACTCGTGGGCCAACACATAGGCCTTGGCGAAGTCGGCGGACGAGGCACCCAGCTGGGTCTGCATCTCTTCCCAGAAGCCCAGGTCCAGATAGACCTTATTATCCGTCGGACAATAGAAAGGCCCCATGGCGGATTGGCCAAAGCCGCAGCCCGTCTGGGTGCCCTGCTCATAGATGACGGTCGCGGCGGGGGGTGTATAGCCGCTCAGCTTGGCGCGCCAGACGTCGTTGATGTTCTCGCCGACCACATCCACGAACTGGCCGGCCTCGTCCTGAGGCGTGCCCATCTGGCCTTCCTGGGCCGTTCCACCCTGACCGAACTGGCTGGCGACCTGCTGGGTCGTGGACGGATCGATGCCGAAGACGAGGTACCCGATCAGGCTGAGCACCGCGACGCCGATGCCGCCGCCCGCGATCGCGCCACCGCCCATGCCGCGCCGATCCTCGACGCCGCCGCCTCGTTCACCGCCCTGCCACCGCATCGTCGCCTCCCGCTTTCCTGATCAAGCTAGGCCGGAACGCAGGGATAGGGGAAGGGATGCACAAGACGGCGACGGTCAGCGCGGGGAGCGGGCCAGCCAGTCGTCTATTTGAGTCACGCCGGCGACGGTCGACCGTCGCTGAGCCGTCGCCCGCTCGCGCGCCTGACGCTGGACCTCCGACGACCGAGCGTCGGTCTCGACCAGGGGAATATACGGCTCAGGGCGGCGCTGGGCCTCGATCTCGAGCTGCGTCAGCCGCGCGTTCAACTGGTGTTGGCGTGCGAAGGCGGCCTGATCGGCGGACTGCTGACGTTGGATCTCCGTCCGATAGCGCTGCTGGCCCGCGAGCGGATCGCCGATCGAAGTCTGCCCCGGCGCCCAGCTTTGCGCCGTCGCGCCCGTCGAGGCGGCGATGACGACAAGGGCAGGAGCAAGGAACAGAAAGCGCATGCGCCATGACATGGGGATGAAGCCTTTTCCTTCCAAGCGGAGCCGCAACCATCGCTGGCCTGAACGGTTTCGGGACCGACCTGCCCTCCCCTTGAAGGATCTTCCCATGACCCAGTCCCTGTCCGGCAAACGCGTCGCCGTCCTCGCCACAGATGGCGTCGAACAGATCGAACTTCTCGATCCCGTGAAGGCGTTGAGAGACGCAGGCGCCGAGGTCCATGTCGTGTCGCCCAAGAGCGGCTCCATTCAGGGCTTCAACCATCTGACGCCCGGCGACACGATCCCGGTCGACAAGACGCTGGCGGAGGCGAACGCAGGCGACTACCAGGCGCTGCTGCTCCCCGGCGGCGTGGCGAACCCCGATCAGCTGCGTGTGAACGATCAAGCCCTGGCCTTCATCCGGGCCTTCTTCGATGCCGGAAAACCGGTCGCCGCCATATGTCATGCACCGTGGCTGCTGATCGATGCGGGCGTGGTCGAGGGCCGTCGCCTGACCAGCTTCGAGACCATTCGCACCGACCTGCGCAACGCCGGGGCCGACGTCGTCGATGAAGAGGTCGTGGTCGACGACGGTCTGGTCACCAGCCGCAAGCCGGACGACATCCCCGCCTTCAACAGGAAGATGATCGAGGAAATCGCCGAAGGTCGCCACTGCCACGGCGGTTCGATCTCCACCGCCCGGAGCGAGCACGCCGTCAAACACGTGATGTGATCTCAATCGAGGCTGAAGACCGACACTCGCTTGATCGCAAAGTCTTCAAGTTCGCGCGTGGTGGGGACCTGATATTCCGCCAGGAATGTCAGGCCCTCATCGCGAAAATAGGTGCGATGGGGATCGCCGATCAGGACACGCGACCCCTGACGTCGCGCCTGACGAAGCCAACCCATGACACGCGCGGTCATCGGCGCCTCGTAACAGACGTCGCCGGCGCAGATCACGTCCTTCTCAGGCGGAGGTGCATCGAGCAGATCGGTGTCGGTGAAGCTAATGGCGACATCATTCGCCGTCGCGTTCAGGTCCACCGCGGCGCCGCAAAACGGGTCGATGTCTGCCGCCAGAACGCGCGTCGCCCCCGCCTTCATCGCCGCGATACCCACCAGGCCGGATCCCGCCGCGAAATCCAGCACCGTCTTGCCCGCGACCTCGTCCGGGGTGTCGAGCAGCCAGCGCGCCAGTCCCTGACCGCCGGCCCAGGCGAAGGCCCAGAACGGCGGCGGCAGTCCCAGTTCCCCCAGTTCCTCCTCCGTCAGCCGCCAGATCGGGGTGATCTCGTCGGCCAGCCACAGCGAGATTTCCGGCGCATGCGGCACGGCCTGCAGTCGGGTGTTGGCGAGGATGAAGGCGGCAGGATCGGCGATGGTCACACGGCTCGCGACGCCGCCTGTTTTAGAACGCTGACATAGCCGTCAGCCACCTCCATACGCCTGCCCGGTTTGGTCGCACCGATCGCGCGATGCAGGCGCGGCAAGTTCCAGCATGCGACGTGCATGAACAGGTGGTGCTCGGCGTGGAAGTTGACCCAGTAGGGGGCGATGAAGGCCCGCTCCCACCAGGACGCATGGGTGGTTCTGGCGGCGCGGAAGGGGTCGGTGGCCGAGTCCTCGACGCAGGCATGTTCGGCGATATTGCGCAGTCGTGTCACCAGCGGAAACCAGGTCGCCATCGGAAGCAGCCACAGCGCAAAGAACGCCCACCAGACCCCGGCCAGGGTCAGGCCGACCAGCACCGCTGCATTGACCAGAAGGAAAGGCGCGATCGATCGACCGGTGACAACGGCGCCCTCGGCCATGTCCTCGTCGCGCTTCGTCGCGAAAGCCTTGAACAGGAACAGCACGCGCTGCTTGAAGAAGGTCTGGCCCGTCAGGTCGCGGATCATCTTGCGCCGCAGCGATGCGCCGGAGACTGGAAACGGGGCTGACAGTACCAAGTCCGGATCTTCCGCCTGTTGGGCGAAGCGGTGGTGGGACAGATGATAGGGGCGATAGGCGGTGAGTGACGCACCGATTGGCACAGCGCAGAGCCAGTGACCGAGAAAGTCGTTCAGCTTCAGATTTTTAGCGAGCGCCCCGTGGGCCGCCTCGTGCATCAGGATGGCCAGGCCCAGCTGCCGGGTGCCGATGACCATGACGCAGATCGGGATCAGCAGCGGCTGCCAAACGCCGGCGACGATGGCCAGACCGATCACGGCCCAGGCGTGGGCCACCAGTAGCGGCCCCTTCCAAGCCGAGCGCGCCTGAAACGGCGCCCACTGGTCGATAGAGAAAAGGTCGGATGGAGAGATGCGCGGAGCGGCAGGCATGAGAACAGTCTAACGGCTGGCGCGGCTCCGACAAACTACCGGCCGCAAAGTCAGGGCGGCCTGACAAAAGTCAGGTTGACATGACACAACCGCGATGTAAGGTAGCCCTGACTTCAACGGAGACGATCATGCAGCTGACATCCAAGGCAGGCACTGCCGCCCATCGTCGCTACACCATCCGCACGATGGCTTTCATGAGCGGCTATGTGGCCGTCAACATGGCCGCCATCTTCGGCGCCTTCGACGACATTCAGGGCAAGCCCGCCGCCTGGGGGCTGGCGGCGACGGTCTCGGCCCCGGTCATTGGCCAGATCTGGGCGACCCTTTCGCTGATGAAGGAAAGCGACGAGTTCGTCCGCGCCCTGACCGCCAAACAGTTCATCATCGCGGCCGGCGTGGCCATGGGGCTCTTCAGCGCCTGGGGCTTTGCCGAAAGCTATGCCGATGCGCCCCACGCGCCAGGCTGGATCGTCTACATCCTGTTTTGGGCGGCCTTCGGCCTGATCAGCCCCTTCATCCGGTCGTCCAACTGATGCGGAACACCTTGCGAGAACTGCGATCCTCCAAGGGCTGGACGCAGGAACAGCTGGGCCAGGCGCTGGGCGTCTCGCGCCAGGCCGTAAACGCCTTGGAGACCGAAAAGCACGATCCGTCACTGGACCTGGCCTACCGCATCGCCGTCCTGTTCGGGCGGCCGGTCGAGGACATCTTCGACAACCCCCACGCCTGACGCCCGTCAAGCCAACCTTCCACTCAAGGAGACCATCATGTTTTCACGCGCCCTCCTGGCGTGCGGGCGCCCCCATGCCCGGTTCGCCGTCTTCGTCGCCGTGTTCGTCGCCTGTTTCGTGGCGAACGATCACGCCCGCGCAGAGCCCCCCCAGCCTGCCGCCGCAGCAAACCAGGCCTTCACATCCGACCGGCTGTCGGTCGAGGTGATCGGCTCAGGCCCCGACGTTATCCTGATCCCCGGACTGGCCTCCTCGCGAGAGGTTTGGCGTCCGCTGGCCAACCGGCTGGCTGCCACACACCGCGTCCACCTGGTGCAACTGGCTGGATTCGCCGGCGAGCCGTGGAGCCATGGCGACGGCCCGTTTGTCACGCCCGAGGTAGAGGAACTGGCGCGCTACATCGCCGAGGCCGGACTCGACCACCCGGCCGTCATCGGACATTCCATGGGGGGCTTGAGCGGCCTGCTGCTGGCCCAGCAGCATCCGGAACGGGTGGGGCGGTTGATGATCGTCGACGCCCTGCCTTTCTACAGCGCCATGTTCGGTCCGACGGCGACGCCGGACAGCGCGCGCCCCTTCGCCGCCCAGGTCGCCGCGGGGATCATCGCAGCCGATGACGCTGCGTTCCGCGCCCAGCAAACCCAGAGCGCGCAAGGCCTGGCGCGTGATCCCGCCGCCCGCGACGCCATCGTCGCCTGGTCGATGGCTACGGACCGCCACGCCATGGCCTCGGCCCTGACCGATGTGATGACGACCGACGCCCGCCCGGCTCTGGCCGCCATGACCACGCCGGTGACGGCCCTCTACGCCACGGATGCGGACGGCGGCCCGCCACCGGCCATGGCCAAGGCTCTATGGGAACAGGAATACGCAAGCCTGCCGGGCGTCACCCTGATCGCCGTCGATGGCAGCCGGCATTTCATCATGGCGGACCAGCCCGCACGGTTCGACGCCCTGGTGGACGACTTTCTGAGATAGGTCTCAGATGCCGGGGGCGGGCTTCGGCTCGCCCGCGAACTCGTCGGCGAAGGCGGGCGCCAGCAGGGACCGGAACGCGCTCTGCGGCACCGTCACCTCATAGCTGCCCTCGGCATAGGGACCGACCAGATACGGGCCGATCAGGAACACCAGGCCGCCGGCCTTTCCGGGCTGGGTCCCCATCGCCAGCACGAAGGGCGTCTGTGCCGCGCGGGGGCATTTCCATTCCGCGCTGGTCAGGCTGACGCTCTGGGCCTGGGGGTCGCGCTTGCGCTTTTCGGCATTGATCGCGGCGCACAGGGCGGCATCAAGCGCGGACAGGTCGCCGGTCTTGACGAACAGGTCGGCCGCAGGAACCTCCCGCTTCAGCGCCTTGTTCCACAGGATGGCGGCGAATGAGGCATTGGGGTGCGCCCCGCCGGTGAACTCCGAATCCGTGCGGATCAGGCTGAACAGCTTGCCTGTCTCGGCCCCCGGCGTGATCTCGATCGACTTGCTGTAGGGCGCCATTCCGGCGTCGCCGCCGGCCTCGGTGCGATCGGCCTGGGCGCCTTCGGTGAACTCGCGCAGGTCTCGGACGCTGGCGGCGTAGAGGCGGGCGTGCAGGTCGGGCTGGGCCTTGATGGCGATCGGCAGCGTCAGGCTGACCTCCGCAAACGGCGTCTTGGATTCATAGGCCATGGGGGCCGCGGCGTCGGCCGGGGTCACCACCGCGCCCGGCGCGACGGGGGTCGCGGCGGCCGGCGTCTCGGCCGGCTTGTCGCGATTGCAGCCGGCGAGCGCGGTCAGGGCCAGCAGGCCGACGAGCAGAGGACGGGCGGACATGGCGGTCTCCGGGTTACAGGCTGAACGATACGGCGCCGAGGCCGATCGCCGCCAGCAGGATCAGCCCTGCCTCGCGATTGGACTTGAACAGACGCAGGGCGAGGGCACCATCTTCCGGTTGCAGCGTTCGCACCTGCCAGACAAGGTGCAGGGCATAGGCGACGAGCATTACGAAAAAGACCGGTCCCAACCCCGCCGACAATCCCGCCAGCACAGCCGCTGCCACCGCCAGTCCATAGAAGATCGCGACGCCTCGACGGACATCCTTACCCAGCCGCCGCGCCGAAGACTTCACCCCGACCATGGCGTCGTCCTCGATGTCCTGCAGGGCGTAGATGGTGTCGTAACCGAGGGTCCAGAACACCCCGCCGACCCAGAGCAGGACGACTGCGAATGACAGCTCACCGCGAAGGGCAACTGAAACGGTCGTCTCCTCGAGCGGCAAGAAGCTCCACCACGTTATTGAGGCCGCCGCGAAACCCATCAGCGCGCCCCAGTTGAACGTCATCCCCAGCCACGCCTGAGGCCACCAAGTGATCCGTTTCATGAAAGGATACGCCGCGACGAGGGCGAGCGAACCTATCCCGAGAAGTATGGCGGTGCCGCCGAGCGTCAGCAGGATCAGGAGGCTGATCAGACTGCACCCGATCACGAAGCCCCACGCCTGTTTCACATTGATCCGCCCCGACGGAATCGGCCGCGCCGCCGTCCGAGCCACCTGGGCGTCGATGTCCCGGTCGACGATGTCATTGAAGGCGCAGCCCGCCGCTCGCATCAGACAGGCTCCGATACCGAAGCCGACGAACAACCACAGATCATAGGCGGTCGGCATCCTCAGCCTCGAAGCCAGCGCCAGGGCGATACCCTGCCAGCCGGGCAGAAGCAGCAGCCAGATCCCGATGGGCCGATCGAACCGCCCCAGCTTAAGCCAGGGTTTCAGCCCTTCCGGCGCGCGGTCATCGACCCAGTTTCGCCCGGCGTCGGGCAGGCGCGCCGACATCTCAGACCCGCCGCACCAGCAGGACGCCGCAGAACACGAGCGCCACGCCCGCGATCTTGGTCAGGCTGATCGGCGACTGCGGCGCGCCGAAGGCTCCCAGATGATCCAGAACCAGCCCGACCAGCAGCTGTCCCGCCACCATCAGGGTGATGGTCGTCGCGACGCCCAGCCGAGGCACCGACCAGGCCGCCGTGACAACGAAGATCACGCCACAGAGCCCGCCGGCCCAGGCGTAGACCGGCAGAGCCTTCGCCGCCGCCACGTCCGGGCGGGCGTGGGCGATGGCGGCCATGATCCCCAGAGCGACCGTGCCGACCGCGAAGGAGACAAAGGCGGCGTTGATCGGGCCGGACACAGCCACCGCCATTCGGGCGTTCAACGGCGCCTGCAACGCGGTGGCTCCGCCCGCCAGCATGACGGCGCACATGATCAGATAGGGCGCGAGGTTCATCGTCAGGCCTCTACCAGCGCGGATCGACCGGCGCACCGTCGAACATCTCGGCCAGACGCGATCGGGTGGAGCGGTGCGCATCGGCCGGCAGATCGGCGGGATCGAACCATCCCGTCTCGGCGATCTCGCCGTGGTGGGTCAGTTCGCCGACCTCGAAGGCGTCGAAGCGATAGACCAGGACATGGTCTCCGCGAAAGAACCGCTCGTTGGAATGGATCGACACCAGCCGACCGGGGGCGGTCGGCATCAACCCTGACTCCTCGAACAGCTCGCGCGCGGCGGCGTCCCCCGTCGTCTCGCCCCGATCCACGCCCCCGCCGGGCAACCACCAGCCGGCGAGATAGGTGTGTTTGACCAGCATGACCCGACCGGACGCATCCACCGCCACCGACCGCACGCCCAGCGTCATGCCGCGCTGCATCCGAGATACGGCGAAGAAGATCGGACGGGTAAAGGGCTCGATTCGGACGCGCCAGGGCATGGCCGGACGCTACAGGACCACGACCTCGCCGTCCTCCTTGGTGAAGCTGGCTGGTCGCCGCTCCAGCACCTCGAACACCCTTTCAGACGGGCGGGCCAGGATGACGCCGAGCGGGGTCTCGACGATGGGACGGTTCACAAGAATCGGGTTCGCCACCATGGCCGCGATCAAGGCGTCGTCGGTAACCCCGGGATCGAGGAGCCCGAGAGAGTCGGCCGCAGCCTCCTTCTCGCGCAAGATCGTGCGAGCGGACCCGCCCATCCGGGCCAGCAGTTCCCTCAGACGGGCCTGGGTCCACCCGACCTCGCGATACAGCACAACCAGGGGCGCGTGACCTTGGACCATTATTGCGGCCAGCACGTTGCGAGACGTGCCGCAGTCCGGATTGTGGAAGATCGTGATGGGAAAGTCGCTCATCCCGACGTTCTGCCGGGCTGGTCTGCAAGGATCAATGTCGTCCGGCTCCGCTCACGCCAGGACCGGGTCGCCTTTCCCACCGCCCGGATGCCCGCCGGCCTGCTGGGGCAGCAGCAGGATCAGGGCCACGATCACCACCCCCAGCACCGCCGACGCCACCGGTCGGCTGAACGCCAGGCCGCCATGGTCCAGCGGCTTGTCGAGGAAATCGCCGACCGTCGCGCCGAGCGGCCGGGTCAGGATGAAAGCGGCCCAGAACAGCAGCACCCGGTTGATGCGCGTCCAGAACGTCAGACCCGCGACGACCGCCAACAAAGCCCCGAACACCGCCGCCGCGCCCAGATACCCCAGCCCGCCGGTATCCGCCGTCCAGTCGCCCAGCGCCGTGCCAAGGGTCTGGGACAGGGTGATCGTCACCCAGTAGAATACCTCGGCCCGAGGCGAGCTGACCGCGTCGGACTGAATCTCACCCTCGACCATGCGCCAGATGAACAGGGACGCCAGCACCGCGGCGAACAGCAGCGCCGATCCCCCGGTATAGCCGATGCCCATCGACCGAGTGGCGAAGTCCGCCAGTGTCGTCCCGGCCGTCGTCGAGGCGATGATGGTCGCCCAGTATAGGAACGGGTGGAACCGCCTGGCCCGGATTTGCGCCGCAACGAGAACCAGCAGGATCGTGGCGAAGATCGCCGTGCCGGTCAGATAGCCCAGGCCCATCGACATGCTGACCGTGTCGCCCCCGGTCTCGCCCAGGGTCGTGGCCAGGATCTTGATGAGCCAGAAGCCCGCCGTGATGGCCGGGACTTTGCTCAGCACATCGCGCGATAGGGGTGTCATCGTCTGGACCTCGGCCGTTCTCCAGAACGCTGCTCGCCAATCGCGACTTTGTCACGACGCGATCGGGAGACTTCGCCGGCTTGAACCAAACGGGTCCACCATCTATTCCCTCCTCTGAACAGGAGCACTCCCATGCTGGCCCTCTACATTATCCTCGGCTTCGTCGCCGTGATCGGCGCGATCAACGCTTTCGAGTTCGGCCGGGTTGACTGAACCGGCTTCCGGCGCGGCGCTCGTCACGGGCGGGGCGCGTCGGATCGGCCGGGCGATCGTCCTGGCCCTGGCCCGGCGCGGCCATGACGTCGCCATCCACCATCGCGACAGCGCCGACGATGCGGAATCGCTCGCCGCAGAGGTGCGCGCCCTGGGTCGCAACGCCGCCGTCGTGAGCGCAGACCTGACCGATGAAGCGCAGGTCCGCGCCCTGATCCCCCAGGCCGCCGCCTCGCTCGGCCCGCTGTCACTTCTGGTCAACAACGCCTCGGTCTTCGAGGACGACCGCATCGGCGCCTTGTCCCGCCAGACCTGGAACGCTCACATCGAGACCAATCTGCGCGCCCCCGTCGTCCTCTCAGAGGCCTTCGCCGCCCAAGCCCCCGACGGGTCGGCCATCGTCAACCTGCTCGACCAGCGCGTTCTAAAACCCGACCCGCGCTTCTTCTCCTACGCCCTGTCACGCAACGGCCTGTGGTGGGCGACGCGGACAATGGCCCAGGCCCTGGCCCCCCGCATCCGAGTGAGCGGCGTCGGTCCCGGCCCGACCCTCGCCTCGATCCATCAGAGCGAGGCGGATTTCGAAGCCGAAGCCGCCGCCATGCCCCTGGGCCATGGGCCGGACCCCGACGATATCGCCGCCGCCGTCCTCTATCTCGTTGACGCCCGATCGGTCACCGGACAGATGATCGCCGTCGACGGAGGCCAGCATCTGGCCTGGCAAACCCCCGACATCCTGGACGCATCCCCCTCGTGAACGACCTGTCTTTTCCCGCCACGGCGACACGCGAGAGCCTGAGCGTCTTCGTGCGCGGCCTGAAGGTCGAGGCCGGCATCGGCGTCTATGACCATGAGCACGGACGGCTGCAGACCCTTTTGGTCGACGTCACCCTCGATCTGGGGCCGACCGAGGTCCATGGCTTGGCCGACACCGTGAACTACGAGACAGTCGCCGCCGCCTGTCGTCGCATCGTCGCCGAGGGTCACGTCGGGCTGGTGGAGACCTTCGCCGAAGGGTTGGCCCTGGACTGTCTGAACGACCCGCGCGTGCGGTGCGTGATCGTGCGGATCGACAAGCCGGGGGCGCTGGAGGCGGCCGCCGGGGCGGGTTGCGAGCTGACCTACAGACGCTAGAGGCCGCTAAACCTTGCCTTTCGGGCCGATCGGCACGACATGTCGCCGCGCAATGCCCCAGGTCCGCTTCACCCGCCGTTTCTCGATGGCCCACCGTCTGCTCGCCGACCCCGCGTCGCGCTGTGGCGTGCCCCATGGCCACAACGAGTTCGTGCACGTGGACCTGGCGACCGAGGCCGAGCTCGATTTCGGCGGCGCCAACCATGTCGCTTCCTTCGCGGAGCTAAAGGGGCGCTGGCACGGCTTCATCGACAATGCAGTGGATCACGCGTTCCAGGTCAACGCGACCGATCCCCTGCTGGACTGGTTCAGGCGGCACGAGCCGCAGCGGCTGGGCCAGGTCATGGTGTTCGACGGCGACCCGACGTCGGAAGCCTTCGCGATCGCGCTGCGCCGCAAGCTGGACGCCATCCTGAAGGCGGACGGGTCGGCCTATCGCTGCGTGCGGCTGGAACTGGAAGAGACGCCGACCAACGCGATCATCGTCGGCGAGACTTTGAGCGCCGCCGAGCGGGCCTGGGGCGCCGGCAGCTGGATGGACCGGCCCGACATGAGCATCAACGACCTGAGCTGAGCCTTGCCTCGGTGGGAGCACCCCGCCATTGTCGCTCGCGAACGATTGAGGATACCGATGGCCGAACCCGGCGATCCCAAACCGCCCGCGAACCCCGACGCCGACGTGGACCACGACGCCGGTATCGGTTTCCACTCGGCCTCCTCGCTGCAGGGTCAGTCCCGTCGCCCGCCCCAGCCGGAACCCGCGCCCGAGCCCGAGCCGGAACCGCTCCCCGTCTTTGAGGTCGAGCCGACCCCCGCAGGGCCCGAGCCGGACCCTGAGCCGGACCTCGCTCCGCCTCCGCGGATCGTCGAGCGCGCCGAAAAGCCCGCGCCGCCCTCCGACCCTACCCCCGCCTGGGCCCGGGAGACCCCGGTCGAACCCAAGCCCTCGTTCGCCGGCTTAGGATCGCGGCGCGAAACACCGACCGAGGTCGAGGGCGGCTTGAGCCTGTACGCCGTCTATGCCCTGATCCTGTTCGCCGTCCCGACGCTGGGGGTTTCCGCCCTGATCGCACTCGTCGCGGTCACAGGCCGACCGGGTCCGCAGGGCGATGTCGCCGCCAGCCATTTCATCTTTCAGCAGCGCACGCTGTGGGCCGGGGCTGTCGTCGCCCTGCTCGGCGGGATCCTCATCGCGGTCGGCCTGGGCGTCTTCGTCCTGTTCATTCTGGCGCTGTGGTTGATCCTTCGGGGCGCTGGCGGCGTTCTGAAGCTGAAGGCCGGACGTCCGATCCGAAATCCCCGCGCCTGGCTGTTCTAGGAGCACCATGACCGACACGTCGCAACCCCGGCTCGAGGCCGGCCACGAGGCCGAAGGCAAGCCCGCCGCCCTGATCGCCTGGGGGCTCTACATCCTGTCGATTCCATCGGCGAATGTGCTGGTGCTGGTCGGGCTTGTCGTCGCCTACGCCGCCCGCGGCTCGGCCACGGGCGTGGCGCGCCAGCATATGGACGCTCAGATCGGTCTTTTCTGGTCGGTGTTCTGGTGGACGATCGCGCTGTGGGTGCTGATCGGCGTCAGCGTCTTCGCCTCCTTCGTCCTGATCGGGATTCCGTTCCTGTTGCTGTTCCTGGCCTTATGGTTCCTGCTCAGCGTCTGGTTCACGGTGAAGAGCATCCTGGGCGTGCTGAACCTGCTGGCTGATCGGCCCGCGTGACGGTCGCTGACCGTAAGGAACAGTAAGACGCAGCACGGGTTCTGGTCTGACGATCCTTGGGGACTTTCATGACCGACTTTCGCGATGTCACTGCCGAGCAACGCTACGAACAAGGCTTCACCGATCCTGATGGCGAAACGCGCCGCGTCTGGGCCGACTACGCGGTGCATGGCGAAAGCCGGATCATCACACACGTCGAAGCTGACGATGAGTTGCGCGGCTCCGGCGCGGCCGGGCGCTTCATGCAGACCCTGGCCGACCATGCCCGCGCGGAGGGCCAGAAGGTGACCCCCCGCTGCGGCTACGCCGTCGCGTGGTTCAAGCGCCACCCCGACCAGCGCGACATCCTGGGCTGATCAGCCGCCGGCGTATCCGCCGATGATCGGCAGCACCTCGCCCGTGATGAAGCTCGACATCTGTGGAGACGCCAGGAAGACGTAGGCGGGCGCGATTTCCTCGGGCTGCGCCGGACGTTTCATGACCGTCTTGGCGCCGAATTCAGCCACGTCCCCGGCCTGTTTGTCGGCGGGGTTCAGGGGCGTCCACACCGGCCCCGGCGCGACCACGTTGACCCGGATGCCGCGCGGGGCCAGGTGGGTTCCAAGGGACCTGGCGAAGGCATGAATGCCGCCCTTGGTCATCGAGTAATCCAGCAGGTCCTTGTTACCGAGGATCCCGGTCACAGACCCCGTCATCACGATCGCCCCGCCCGACTTCATGTGGGGAACGGCGGCCTGGGTCAGGTTGAAATAGCCATAGAGGTTGGTCTTCAGCGTCCGATCGAAATGTTCAAACGACAGATCCTCGAACGCATCGACATGTTCCTGAAAGGCGGCATTCGGCACCACGACGTCCAGGCGACCGAAGGCTTTGATCGTCGCCGCCACGGCCATCTTGGAGAACGCCGGGTCGGCCACGTCGCCTTTCAGCACGATGGCGCGGCGACCCTCGGCTTCAACGGCCTGTTTGGTGACCTCGGCGTCGTCATCCTCGACGAGGTGGCAGATGGCGACGTCACATCCCTCGCGGGCGAACAGCACGGCCACACCGCGTCCGATGCCGGAATCCGCTCCTGTGATCAGAGCGGCGAACCCATCCAGCTTGCCCGACCCCTTCCAGAAGGGGGCGTCGTACATGGGCGCAGGATCCAGGGCGGCCTCGTTTCCGGGCTTTGACTGGTGCTGCTGCGGCAAGGGCGGTTCGGGATATTGGCGGGCGCCGGCCTGGACCGCGCCTCCTTTCTTTTCATCTCCGCCACCGTCCTTGGACTTTGCGTCGATCTCGGCCTGAATTTTCCGCTCGTTGTCGGCGGTGGCTTCGGCGGCGGGGGTGAAACGGTCGTCCATGGCGCTCTCCATCGGTTGACCTGAGAAAGCGGCGGACCCGCCGACGGTTCCGGCGCATTATCCATTCATCAAGCGTGGCCGAAGGCGGGAGACAAGATTGGACAGCTTCGATCTGAACGGCGTCACAGGTCCGCTACAGACCTGGGTCCTGCCGGCCCTTTTAGGCCTTGGCCTCGCATCGGCGACAGGTCTGCGGACCTTCCTGCCGCTTCTGATGCTGGCGCTCGCCGCCCGGTTCGGCCTGTTTGGGATCGACCTGAACGACAGGATGGCGTGGCTGGCCGACTGGCCGGCGATCGCCGCGCTGGGCGTCGCCGCCGTCGTCGAGTTCGCGGGCGACAAGATCCCGGTCGTCGATCACGGCCTGAACGTGCTGGGTGCCTTCACCCGTCCTGTCGCAGGTGCGGTCGCGGCAGGCAGCGTCTTCGCCGGACTGGACCCGACCACCGCCGCCATCGCGGGCGTCATCGTCGGTGCGCCGACCGCCTTCGCCTTCAGCGCGGCGCAAGGCGGGGCGCGCCTGACGTCGACCGCTACCACCGGCGGCATCGGCAATCCGGTGCTGTCGCTGATCGAGGACGTGCTCAGCTTCCTGACCGTGATCCTGGCCTTCCTGGCCCCGATCCTGGTCCCGGTTTTGATGGTCGTGCTGGCGGTGCTGGTGTTCCGGCTGGCGAAGCGAATGCGCGAGCGGCTCTACGACCAGAGCGGGGTCAGATCGCCCGCGACACGATCGCCTTGATGCTCCCGGCCTTGGACGGCAGGTCTTCGGCCAGACGCGCGGCGATCTCGCGCGCACCGACCGGATAGGCGTCGCCGCCCTTGGCGATTTCATCGGCCATGGCGGCGGCCTCGACCAGCAGTCGCTCCAGCGCCTCGACCTGTTCGACAGCCAGCGCGCGGGCCTCGGCCTGCAACCGTTTGACCCGTTCGGCGGTTGTCTGCGGCGCACGCATAAGGTCGTAGATTTCGGATTCGGCGGCGACCAGGCGCAGGTCGGGTTTCGAGGTCTTGGGCATGGTTTATCTCTCCTGACCGACCAATGCATTCGCCACGGCCACGGTTGCGCGTCAGCGTCGCCATGGGATCATTCGTCGATTCGGTGTGGCCTGCAGGTCGCAGTGTCTTCCGATGTCAGACGGTTTCGCGCACCTTGGGCTCCCCGTCCTCCAGCGCCTCGGCCGCCTCCTCGTTCAGCGCCCTGCCCTCGCGGCGCGGTTTGACATAGGGCGCCGGCTGCGGCGTGACCGCATTGCCCCGCGTGAGTTCTCGACCGGCCTGGAGACCGCCGGAGACCTGAAGGATCAGTCGTTCCTCGTCACGGCGGCGCGCATCATCAACCGCCTCCCTGGCCTCGTCGGCGGAGAACCCGAGATCGACCAGCACATGCTCGCTGAAGGCCAGCGCGCTCTCGAACGTCTCGCGGATGTGGAACTCCACCCCCGCCTTGATCAGCCGCATCGAATGGCCACGGTCATAGGCACGCACGAACAGCTTGGTCAGAGGGAACTCCGCCTGGGCGATCTCGACGATCTTGTCGGCCGTCTCGGGCTTGTCGACGCAGATCAGGATGGTCTCGGCGTCCGCCGCCCCCGAGGCCCGCAACACGTCGAGCCGCGCCCCGTCGCCGTAATAGACCTTGAACCCGAACTTGCCGGCGGCCTGGATCATCTCAACGTCGTTGTCGACGATCGACACATCGACGTCGCGCGCCAGCAACGGCTGACAGACGACCTGGGCGAAGCGGCCGAAGCCGATCACCAGGACGCGTTCCTTGAGGTTCCGCGCCTCCTCCACGCCGTCAAGTGACACAACTTCGATCGGCTTCAGACGATCGGCGAGCAGCATCCTCAGCGGCGTCAGCGCCATCGACAGAATGACGATGGCGCCCGCGATCGCCGCGGTCCGGGCGTCGAACAGGCCGGCGGCCAGAGCGGCGGCATACAGGACGAAGGCGAACTCGCCGCCCTCGCCCATCAGGGCCGCGCGTTTCAGCGCCTCGCCGTGACCGGACTTGATCCGCGCCACCCCATAAACGCCCGCCATCTTCGCCCCCATGCAGGCGGCGGCTCCGCCCAGCACGATCGGCCAGTCGCGGACCACGACCCCGAGGTCCAGCGACATGCCGACGCTCAGGAAGAACAGCCCCAGCAGGATCCCCCGGAACGGCTCGACGTCCGCCTCCAGCTGATGGCGGAACGTCGATTCCGACAGCAGCACTCCGGCCAGAAACGCGCCCATCGCCATCGACAGCCCGCCCAGATCCATCGCCCATGCCGCGCCCAAAACGACCAGCAAAGCCCCCGCCGTCATCACCTCGCGCCCGCCGTATTGGGCCAGGATGCGGAACGCCGGGTTCAACGCGAACTTGCCGATCAGATAGACAGCCGCCACCGCCGCGATGGCGAACCCGATGGTCATCCAGATCGGCTGGGGATTGTCGATTGTCGTGCCATAGATCCCGGCCAGCACCGCCACCAACGCCAGCAGCGGCACGATCGACAGATCCTCGAACAGCAGGATCGACACGACCCGCTGGCCGTCCGTCTCGTTGTTCTCGTTCCGCTCCTCCAGCAGCTGCATGACGATGGCGGTGGACGACAGGGCGAAGCCGGACCCGGCGATGACGGCGGCGAACCAAGGCAGACCAAAGAAAAAGGCCACGCCCGTCAGCAGCGTGGCGCAGACCGCCACCTGCAGCGCGCCCAGCACGAAGATCTCGCGGCGCAGACTCCACAGTCGCGCCGGCCGCATCTCCAGCCCGATGATGAACAGGAACATGACGACGCCCAACTCGGCGACATGCAAGACCGCTTCGGCGTCCTCGATCAGCCCGACCCCGAACGGGCCGATAACCAGACCGGCGGCAAGGTATCCGAGCACAGCTCCAAGGCCGAACCGCTTGAACAGCGGCACGGCGACGACCGCCGCCGCGAGCAGCGCCACCGCGTGGCCCAGACCCATTCCCGTCGGTTCCGCCATGATCCTGCCCCCGGTTGCGAAGCTCTATAGTGGCGATGCCTTGCTGCGATTGCGAGAGGCGACGCTTCTAGTCGCGCAGTTCGATCCAGGCCGGCGCATGGTCGCTGGCCTTCTCGCGCCCCCGCACGTCGGCATCGACGCCCGCGTCCAGCAGCCGCTCGGCGGCCTGCGGGTTCAGCAACAGGTGATCCAGTCGCAAGCCCGCGTTCCGACCCCAACTGTCGCGAAAATACTCCCAGAAGGTATAGATCGCCTCATCCGGAAATCGCTCGCGCAGCGCGTCGCTCCAGCCGTCTTCCAGCATCCGCGCATAGGCCGCGCGGCTCTCGGGCTGCAGCAGGGCGTTCTTCTTCCAGGACCGGCTGTTGTAGATATCGGCCTCTGTCGGCACGACGTTGTAGTCGCCCGCCAGCACCACGGAGGCCTTTGTCTCGAACAGGATGTGGGCGTGGGCGATCAGCCGCTCGAACCAGGCCAGCTTGTAATCGAATTTCGGTCCCGGCTGCGGATTGCCGTTGGGCAGATACAGACAACCGATCAGCACGCCGTTCACCGCCGCCTCGAGGTATCGGCTCTGAACGTCCTTCGGATCGCCCGGTAAGGCGCGACGTGTGACAACCGGCGGCGCATCCCGGCTAAGGATCGCCACTCCGTTCCAGCGCGCCTCGCCGACCCAGGCGGCATGATAGCCGGCGTCCCGGATGGCGGCCTCGGGGAACCGGTCCTGCGGCGCCTTCAGCTCCTGCAGGCAGGCGACATCGGGTTTTGTCTCATCCAGCCAGGCCAGTAGGTTCGCCAGCCGGGTGTTGACGCCGTTGATGTTGAAGGTCGCGATCCGCACGGCCTCACAACGCGCGCGCCAGCTCCACGATCCGTTTCACCAGCCCGCTGTCCGGATCGGTGAGCCGCGCCAGGACGGTGAAATGGTTCAGGCCCGCCAGCGCCTCGAACCGTGTCTCGACGCCCTTGGCGCCCCACAGATCGGCCATGTCGTGCGACTGGCGGATGAACTCGGACGTCTCGCCGCCGCCGACGATGCAGTCCAGAACCGTCCCGCCCGGCGTCGATCCGTTTGGCACGGGCCAGTGGACTGGCGACAGGGCCGCTGCCTCGCGCGCATCCAGACCCAGCGCGTCGTTGATCGATGTCGGGACCAGCGGCGCCAGGTCGAACACGCCCGAGATCGCCACGGCCGCCGACGCCCGACCTTCGCTCAGCAAGCAGGCCGCCATATGCCCGCCGGCGGAATGACCGAAAACGACGGGCCGCCGTCCGGTTCGGACCCGGATCAGCTCCACCGCCTCCCGCGTCTGGCCGATGATGCGGCCCAGCCGGACGTTCGGACACAGGTCGTAGGACGGGATGGCGACACTGACGCCGTGTTTCAGGAATGCCGGCGCGATGCCGCTGAACCACGAGCGGTCCAGCGCCTGCCAGTAGCCGCCATGCAGAAAAACCACGACCGGCGCGTCGGGCTCCGCCTCGAACAGGTCGATCACCTCGCGCTCGCCGCGGCCATAGTGAAGGGCGAGCGGGGGATGGTCGGCCCGCGCCGCCTCTGCGTCGGCCTTCCACCGGGCCATGGCGACCGGGTGGTCAGGCACAGCCGCGCGGTTGTTATACTCCGCTTCCAGCCATTTCGCTGAAGAACTGGGGGGCTTATCGCTCACGTCCGCATCCGCTACTCAAGCCCGCGAACACCGGAGCC
>JAZKHL010000050.1:0-19491 GCA_040385365.1 Pseudomonadota bacterium
CCTGGGGCCAGTCGAGCAGGGCGGCCAGCATCTGGCCCACGGCATTGTTGTCGCCATCGATCGACTGCTTGCCCATCAGGACGAGGTCGGGCTTCTCTTCGGCGACGACGGCCGCCAGCAACTTGGCGACGGCCAGCGGCTCCAGGTCGGCGTCGGACTGGATGAGGATGCCACGGTCCGCGCCCATGGCGAGCGCGGTGCGGATGGTTTCCTGGGCCTGCTGCACGCCAATGGAGACGACGACGATCTCGGTGATCGTGCCGGCGGCGTGGTGCTCCTTGCCCTCTTTCAGACGAACGGCCTCTTCAACGGCGATTTCGTCGAAGGGGTTCATGCTCATCTTGACGTTGGCCAGGTCGACGCCGGTCTGGTCCGCCTTGACGCGGGCCTTGACGTTATAGTCGATCACCCGTTTGACGGGGACGAGAACCTTCATGTTTGACTGTCCATAGGATCGCCGGAATGTTGGCGCAGGGAATGGAACGGGCGAACCGGCCTGTCAATGTAACGCGGCGTGATCGGGCGTCGCACCCGGATTGGATGACGCGATGAACCGCTTTCTGACCATGCGCCGGCTGTCGATCCTGTTCTTCGGCCTGTTCGCCGTCCTGGTTGGCGGGGCCTTCGCCTTCCAGCGCTTCTACGTCGCGCCGGCCGACAAGTGCGAGCAAACCGGCCGCTGGTGGTATGAGGAGGGGCGAGAGTGCGTTCAACCGATCTATCTGCCCGACATCACCAAGCGGCCAGCGGGCGTGACCCGCGCCGAGGCGTCGAACGAGCAGAATCGCGAGTTGCTGGTCATCGAGGATCGGCTGGCGGCGGAACGTGCGGCGCGGGCGGCGGCGACCGAGCGGGACCGGGCCGACTACGCCGCCAAGACCGGCAAGTGATCGACTAGAGCGGGACGGCTTCGACCAGCACCTCGGTGCGGCGGCGGAGCGGTTCCGCTGCGCCGGACGAGGTCACCGCGCCCGCATCGCCGGCGGCGGCGACGTCAAAGGCGGGGGCGGGCCACCCGGCGGCGGCCAGAGCCTGAGCGACGGCCAAAGCACGGCGTTCGGACAGGGCTTGGTTCTCGGCGGTGTCGCCGGTGGAACTCGCCAGTCCCAGAACGCGCACGGCGTCGATGCGGCAACCCTGAAGCTGCGTCGCGTTCAGGGCGATGGCGCTGCGGGCGGCGGGTGTCAGGGTGTCGGCGTTCTCACCGAAATAGATGTCGAAGCGTTTGGCTGCGCAGACGTTCGGCGTCGTGACCAGATCGGCCCGCGTCGGCGCGCCCATGTTGGCGCAGGCGGACAACCCCATCGCAAGCGCGGCGGCCCCAAACATCGTGATCGTCGATTTCATCGTCGTCTCCCTGTCTGAATGGTAACGCTTAACGAGAAGGGCGGTTCGCCGATGACGAACCGCCCTTTTAAAACTCTAGTCTTGTCCGCGTCCTAGTAGCGACGCTGACCGTTTTCCCAATAGCATTCGGTCTGACGGTTGTCGTAGCAGTAGTAGTAGCTGCCGCGGCTGTCGCGGTAGCGCTGCTGGTTGTTGCGGTCGGCCTGCGAGCCGCGGATGGCGCCCACGGAGCCGCCGACGACGGCGCCGATGGCGGCGCCGGTGCCGGCGTTACCGCCGCCGACGTTGTTGCCGATGATGGCGCCGGCGACAGCACCGAGGCCCGCGCCGATGGCGCCTTGACGCACGGTTTCGTTGGAACCGTTGCCGTAGGGATCGCTGGCGCAGGCCGTAGCCATGAGACCCGCAGCCCCGATCGCGATAATCGCCTTGTTCATTGGATGATCCTTCATTCCGGGATGTTTCGCCCCGGGAGCGAGAACGCTGGATTATGGTGGAGGTTCCGCGCCTATGCTGTCGATAGTCTATGTCATAGGCTGGGGTCGGTCGCGCGAGGGGCGTGGGCGGACGACAGTCGAGGGGGTTATTCACTATGCGTTTTCCTGAACCGGTCCGGAACTCGGACGATAATGCCAGCCCGGTCTGGGCCCGCTCCAAGCGCCGTTCGGGCGGCGGAGGCGGTTTCGTGGGCCTTCTGGTCACCCTCCTGGCGCTGTTCGGCGTGCTGACGGCTGTCCTGGGCATCAAGGAAAAGTCGCTCGCCGAGGGCGGGGCGATCATGGACGGCTGGATCACCGCCGGCGTGAGCCAGGCCAAGAAACTGGCGGGACAGGCCCCCGAAGCGGCCGAAGTCGCCGCCGACAAGGCCGGGGACGCCGCCGAGAAGACCGGCGATGCGCTCCAGGCCGGCGCCGCGACCACGGCGGACGAACTCAAGAAGCAATAGTGAAGCTTCGTCGGAACGCCCGGGAAACCGGCGCGTTCGGGGCGAATGACCGATACCATAAAGCCTGACGTCGAGACCTCGACGCCCGACGACGCGCCGCCGCAGCCGCGCGCCTTGACCCCGCATGTCGCGATCCATCGGGTCGTGGTGCTGGTCAATCCGCTGTCCGGCTCGGTCGGACCCCGCGCGGTCGCCGAGGTCGAGACGATCCTGGCCGACTATCCCTGCGAAGGGGAGGTGGTCGAACTGGTCGGCGACACGATGGACGCCCAGATCGATGCCGCCCTGGCGACCTCGCCGGACGTGCTGTTCGTGCTGGCAGGCGACGGCACAGCCCGGGCGGCCGGATCGAAGGCGGGTCCGAAAGGTCCGCTGGTGGCGCCCCTGCCCGGCGGGACGATGAACATGTTGCCCAAGGCGCTCTACGGCACCACCGACTGGAAGGCGGCGCTGCGCTCGGCGCTGGAAGAGGGCGCGCCGCAGTGCGTGTCCGGCGGCACGGTCGAGGGGCATTTCTTCTACTGCGCCGGCATCTTCGGATCGCCCGCTCTGTGGGCGCCGGCGCGGGAGGCGATGCGGACGGGCAAGCTCAGCCTGGCCTGGACCTATGGCCGCAGAGCCTTGCGTCGCGCCTTTTCAGGCAAGATCAGGGTCGAACTGGACGGTGGAAAATCGCGCAAGAGCGAGGCCCTGGTGCTGATCAGCCCTATGATCTCCGCCGCCATGGACGAGCCCGTGGGCCTGGAAGCCGCCGCAATGAACCCGGCGGACGCGGCGGAAGCCTTTCGTCTGGCGGCCACCGCCCTGTTCAGCGACTGGCGCCAGGACGCGTCGGTCGTGACCCAACCCGCGCGCAAGATCCACATCCGGGCGCGCTCTCGTGTGCCGGCGGTTCTGGACGGCGAGCCGATCCTGTTGCCTCACGACACGACGGTGACCTTCATCCCCAAGGCCTTCCGGGCGCTGGTGCCGCTCCCGCCAGCGGCAGAGGACGCCGTCTGATGGTCGCGCGTCGATGAGCTCGGGCCGACTGCTTCAGTTCTCGGACGTCCATTTCGGGGTCGAGCACAAGCGCGCCTGCGCCGCCGCCATCGACTATGCCCACCAGACGCCCAGCGACCTGACCCTGATCACCGGCGACATCACCCAGAAGGGCTATCCGGTCGAGTTCGCGGCCGCCGGTGCGTGGATCAAGGCGATGCCGACGCCGCGTTTCGTCATCGTCGGAAACCACGACGTGCCCTACTGGGACGTCGCCGCACGCCTGTTCTATCCGTGGAAGGCGTTCGAAACCGCGACCGGGCATCCGGCCCACGACGGCGAGTTCATATCCGACACCGTCATGGTGCGGGGCGTGACGACGGCGCGGGGGTGGCAGGCGCGGGCCAACTGGTCGAAGGGCGTGATCGATCTGGATCAGACCCGACGCGCGGCCGAGGCCCTGCGACAGGCGCCGGTCGGGGCGCTGCGCATCCTGGCCTGCCATCATCCGCTGGTCGAGATGATCGGCACGCCGATGACCGGCGACGTCAAGCGCGGCGATGCGGCCGCGGCCATCTTCGCCGAGGCGGGGGTCGACCTGATCACCACCGGCCACGTCCACATCCCGTTTGCCCTGCCGATCGACCTGTCGGATCGCTGTTCCTATGCGATCGGGTGCGGGACGCTGTCGCATCGAGAGCGAGGCATGCCGCCGAGCTTCAACCAGATCGAATGGGACAGTCGGTCGATCACGGTGACGGCGATCGCCTGGACAGGAGACCGGTTCGAGCCGAGCCAGACCTGGAAACTGCCGCGTCGTCAGGACACCCGCCACGTTGAAAGCGCGCCCGATCCGGCGACGCCGGGGGTCAAGGAAGCTGCTGCGGTCTGATTTCCACCAATGGGTCGAGCCCAGTTAATTGATCCAGCACAAGAAAAAAGCCGCGACCCGAAGGTCGCGGCTCTTGTTCTCAAAGCTGTCCGGTCGGCTAGGCCCGGGGCCCTCTACGAAGTCCGCCGGTGAAGAACGAAATCACCATCAGGACCAGGAAGACGACGAACAGAAGATAGGCAATGTTCATGGAGATCCCGGCGACGCCGCCGGCGCCCAGAGCGCCTGCGACCAACGCGAGAACCAGAAAGATAAGAGCCCAGCGAAGCATGGAACGACCTCCGGCAAGCGGTTGATGAACGACGCCGCCAAAGGGTGGCGCCGCCTGTCCGATGAACGTGCCGAGAGCCGCGTCGTTCCGCCTAGCGACGGTACCGTGACCGAGAATGCGACTTCTCGGTGAAGGCCGCGGCGACCATCGTGGCCAAGGCGGGATTGCGCAGGAAGATCCAGCCGCCCGCAAGCGCGGCGACGGTGCCGAGCACCGGACGGCTGCGGAAGAGGGCGTAGGCCCGTCCGCCGAGGCCTTCCGGCTCGTCTTCCTCATCGTCGTCATGGTTCATGCCGCCGGAGGCGTTCAGGAACACGACGGCGACGACGATTGCGATAGCGGCGAAGACCGCCGCCGTGATGGCCGCCGCGCCCAGGGCGGGCAGCACCAGGGCAAGCGCGTAATAGAGGGTCGCGCCCAGAGCCACGACCGCCACGAAGGCGCTGGCGGCGACCACGAAGGCCGCCGTCAGCTTTTTGACAAGCCCCTTGCCGATCATCAGCGGCGACGGCCCGCGAGCAGCAGACCCAGAACGACGCCGACGCCGAGCGCGATGGCGGTCGACTGGACGGGGCGTTCCTGGACCCGCTCGGTGATGTAGCGTTGCGCTTCGTCGAAACGCTCCGAGGCGTCGTCGTAATATTCACGGCTGCGGACGCGGGCCTGGTCGTAATAGCCACGGGCCTGCTCGCGCAGTTCGTCGGCACGCTCGCGCACGCGGGCGTCGGCCTCTGCGGCCTTTTCCCGAAGACGGGCTTCCGTCTCCGCCGCCTTGGCCTTGATGCGCGCGGTTTCCTCGCGAGCGCCGACCTTGATGTCCTCCTTGAGGGTCTTCAGGTCGTTCTTGATGTCTTCTCGAGCCTTGGTGGTCGCCATGATGCGCGCTCCGTTAAAGTCAGCTTAGCCGTAAATAGAGGCCTCGTCCGCTGAACGCCACACCCTGTCGGCGGTTCCGCCGCATCGCACCATTACAGCGACGCTCGGACAGCAAGTTCGGGCGACTCGCGTTCGGTCGGTAAGGAAGCGGTAGGGTCTCCCTCAGCCTCCCTTAAACATTCGCTGCCATCGTGACCGGGTGAGATCAGGCGAAACTCCTTCCCCGGCCGCCAAGCTGGCCCTGGCGGTCGTGACCGAACCGGCGCGCGCGCTCGATTCGTTCATGGCGTCGCCCGTCGGCGCGCGCGAGGACGCGATGCGCAACCTGCTGCAGACGGCGGCCGACGCCGGCGTGGGGCTGATCGCGACCCGCCCGCACGGAGACGGCGAGCGCCTGCTGGGGCAGGCCTGGCCCTTCCCTTCGCCGTTCGCGGTTTCGGTGCGCACCGTTTCGCTGTCCGAGGGTCTGGACCGAGTGGAGGCGCGCGCCCGCCGCTCGCTGGAGCGGATGGGCCTGCCGCGCGGCGACGTGCTACTGGCGTCGGGCGCGGGCGACCTCGCCGGGGCCGAAGGTCGCGCCCTGTGGGACCGGATGAAGGCGCTGAAGGACCGGGGCCTGTACCGCCGGATCGGGTTCATGGCGACCATGGAAGACGGCCCCATGCTGCTGGCGCGCCGGTTCCAGCCCGACGTCGTGCAGATGCCCTGCAACATTCTGGATCAGCGCCCGGTCACCGAAGGCGTGTTGAGCGACCTCGCCGGGATGGGCGTGGACGTGCATGTCTCGTCGGTGTTCGCCCGCGGTCTGCTGTTCGCCAATCGCGAGAACCTGCCGCCGCATCTGGCGGATCATGGCGTCGCCCTGTCGCGCACCCGCCGGCGCCTTGCCGAAGCCCGGATCGACCCGATGCAGGCGGCGTTGGCCTTCTGCCTGTCGCTGCCGCCCGCCGCCGCCGTGGTGGCCAGCGTTGCGTCCGCGGCCGAACTGCGTGCGGTGCTCGCCGCCGCTCACGCCCCCCGGCCCGACCTGGACTGGGAGGCGCTGGCGTTGCTGGAGCCGGCCGCGCTCTCGGCCGGCCCCCGCCTTCAGATCAGTAACGCAGCCTGACGCCGACGTAGCCGGACCGGCCGGGTTCGCCGTAGCCCAGCACCTGCTGATAGTGTTCGTCGGCCAGATTTTCGATCCGAGCGGTCAGCGAGACCTGGTCGGTCAGCTGGTAGGCCGCGTTCACGTCGGCGGTGACGAAACCCTCGCGCACGCCGCCCGCATCGTCCTGATCACCCTCGGCCCGTATGGTCAGCGCACCCGAGAGCTTGTCGCCCGACCACCCCAGCGTCGCCGAGCCCGCGTGTTCTGGCACGCGCAGCAGACGGGCCCCTGTCACATCGTTTATGGCGTCGGTCCAGGCATAGGCCAGGGTCAGGTCGAAGCCCGAACCCAGCAGGGCGCGGCCTTCCAGCTCCACCCCGTCAGTGCGAGTTTCGGCGACGTTGACGTAGTAGCTGTCGAAGGTGACCGGATCGAAGAAATAGGTGATCTGATCCTCGACGTTCAGGCGATACAGGGTCGCGCGACCGTCGATCCGCCCGTCCGCAGAGGCCCAGCCCAGGGCGATCTCGACGCTGTCGGCCGTTTCCGGCGTCAGCACCGGAAAGGGTGTCGAGGAAAAGCAGAAGTCGCAGACGGCCTGGCTGATCGACGGCGCCTTGAAGCCCGTGCCGACCGCGCCGGACAGGATGAAGCCCCCAGGCAGGTCATAGGCGGCCGAGATCCGGCCGGTGGTTTCCGATCCGAAGTCGTCGGTGTCGTCCCAGCGTAGACCGCCGGTGATGCTGAAACCGTCGGCGATCTGATATCGGGCGACGCCGAACACCGAAGTGGTCCCCAGCGCCTCGCTCGCGCCGGTCGATACACTGCCCTCGGTGTCTTCGCGCTCGGCCCCGACCGCAAAGGCGAGGGCATCATCGAAGGCCGCGCCGTCGGCCTGCCAGCGATAGACCTGACGGTCGGCCTTGAATGTCGAGGCGAACGCGCCGTCGTTGACGCGGGTTATGTCTGAGGCCGAGACGCTGAACTGATGCGCCAGACCCAGGGTGGAGGCCTTGAGCCGGGCAAACCCGGACCATTGCTCGTTCGATGTCGAGTCCGGCGTGTCGGCCAGGGCATAGGTCGGCGCCGGGAAACCGTCGATGTCGCCTTTGTAGTCCGACCAGCGGACGGAGCCGTCGATCTGAACTTCCGTCGTGAAGGCGTATCGACCGCGCGCGCCGACGGTGGTGTTCTCGATTCCGTCGGCCTCGGGATTGCCGTCGGCCTCGTCCGCTGCGCTGATCCCATCCGTGTCGAACCGTGAGACCCAGGCCCCGACGGCAAACTGATCATTGGCGACGCCGGCGGCGAGACGCCCGCGCAGGGTGTCGTAAGAGCCGGCCTCGGCCTCGGCACGGACGCCGTTCACCTCGCGCGTGGTGAAGGCGATCACCCCGCCGATGGCGTCAGAGCCCCACAGCGAGGACTGCGGCCCGGACAGGACTTCGATCCGCTCGATGTCGCCCAGCTCGAAGCCGGAGAAGTCGAAGGCGCCGTTGACCTCGGCCGGGTCGTTGACCGGTACGCCGTCGATGAGGACCAGGGTCTTGCCCGGCGTCGCGCCGCGCATCCGCACCTGGGCCACGCCGGACGGACCCGACCGGGTGACGGACAATCCGGGAATGTCGCTGAGGATATCGGCGGCGAAGACCGCGCCGCGCTGTTCGATGGTGCGGCTGTCGATCGCCCGGGCGCCCGGCGTGTCCTGCTGGATCGCTGGCAGGCGGGTGGCGGTGACGACGACCTCGGGCAGGGTCTCGTTGTCAGCATTCTGTGCGAAGACAGGACCGGCGGCTGCCGCGACCAGGGCGGTCGAGGCGAAGAGAAGGCGTTTCATGTGAGACAGACTCCGTCAGCCCGGCTTCGGCGCGCGCCAGGCGTCAGATCAGCGACCAATCCGTCCTGACAGAAGTCAGGACGGCTCCGAGATCGGGTCGCTTCGACGGAACAGCTTCCTGCATGGCAGAAAGGGTTGGCCCCACGCCTCTGTCTGGTCCCGGACAGCGGACGAGCGACGTCGGCGGCCAGGTTTCCTGGCTTGCGGATCGACGGCCCCGGTCCTCGCCTTCCCAGCCTGCCGAAGCGGACCAGTGGCGCCGGGATCGCTCCCGGATCGGATGCGGAGCCTCCCCGCCTACAGTTGCGGGCACAGCCGCGGTGTTCGACCGCGTTCCCTTAACCGCCTGGGCGGGCTTGTCGCAGTGCGGCACAGGTTGCGCAAGATCGCTTGAGGAGAGGGCTTCGATCCGTCACCCTGACGACACGTCATGAACGCCCCCCTGCAACACCCCCCGAAGACTGACACGCTCGAAGGCGTGACGCCCTTCATGGCCCAGTATCTGGCGGCCAAGGCGTCGCAGCCGGATGCGATCCTGTTCTTCCGGATGGGCGATTTCTACGAGCTGTTCTTCAGGGATGCCGAGGTCGTGGCCGCCGCGATCGGCTTGACCCTGACCAAGCGGGGCAAGCATCTGGGCGAGGACATCGCCATGTGCGGCATGCCCCACCATGCGGCCGAGGGCTATATCGCCCGGCTGATCCGCCAGGGGTTCCGCGTCGCCATCTGCGAGCAGATGGAGGACCCCGCCGAGGCGAAGAAGCGCGGCTCCAAATCCATCGTCCGGCGCGACATCGTCCGGGTGGTGACGCCGGGCACCCTGACCGAGGATTCGCTGCTGGACGCGCGCGGAGCCAACCGGCTGGCGGCCGTGGCGATCCGCAAGGGCCGAGCGGCGGTGGCCGTCGTCGAGCTGTCGGCTGGGGCGGTCGACTGCGTCGCCTGCGACATCGCCGACCTGGGCGCGACCCTGGCGGCGTTCCGGCCATCGGAGGTGCTGGTCACCGACAAGGCGTTTTCCGATCCCGAGCTGAAGGGCGCGCTGGACGGGTCGGGCGGCGTGGTCCAGGCGCTGGCCTCGGCCGTCGCGGAACCGGCGGCGGCGGGCGGGCGGGTCGCGCGGCTGTATGGCGTGGCCTCGCTTGACGGGTTCGGCGCGTTCGAGGAGGCGGAAGTCTCGGCGCTTGGTCTGATCGCGGCCTATCTGGAGACGACGCAGGCGGGCAAGGTTCCGGCCCTGTCGCCGCCGCGCCGGTCGGGGGAGGCCGGGTTTCTCGCCATCGATCCGGCGACGCGGCTGAGCCTGGAGATCGACCGGACGCAGAGGGGAGAGCGCGAGGGATCGCTGCTGGCTTGCATCGATCGGACGGTGACATCGGGCGGGGCGCGGGCGCTGGCGGAACGGATCGCGCGGCCGCTGCGGAACCCGGTTGAAATCAATCATGGACTGGACGCAGTCGAATGGCTGCTGGAGCGGCGGTCGCTTCGGCGCGATCTGCGCGACGGTCTGAAGGCGTCGGCCGACGTCGCACGCGCCGTGTCGCGACTGGCGCTGGGACGCGGCGGCCCGCGTGATCTGGCCGCCATCCGGGCCGGCTTGACCATTGCCGAGGCCCTCGCCGGGCTGTTCACCGTCTCGCCCGACCCCTTGACCGGACCGCCGCAGCGGATCGTCGGCTGTCTGGATCGGCTGACGCTGTCGCCCGACCTGGCGCGGCTGATGCTCGATCTGGCGGAAGGATTGGCCGAGGAGCCGCCGCATCTGGCGCGCGACGGCGGCTTCGTGAAGCCCGGCTTCAGGCCAGAACTGGACGCCTCTCGCACCCTGCGCGACGACAGCCGGAAGGTCGTCGCCGACTTGGAGGCGCGGGCGGTTCAGGACAGCGGCGTGCCGTTCAAGGTGCGGCACAATGCGGTGCTGGGCTATTTCCTGGAGACGACGGCGAAACACGCCGAGCCGCTGTTTCGTGCCGGACCGGAGAGCCCTTTCATCCATCGCCAGACCCTGGCCGCCCAGGTCCGATTTACGACGGTCGAACTGTCCGAACTGGACGCCAAGATCAGTCAGGCGGGCCACCGTGCCCTGGCCATGGAGGGCGAGACCTTCGAGCTGTGGCGGCGCACGGTGCAGGAACTGGCCCGTCCGCTGCAGGCCGTGGCGGATGCGCTGGCGGAACTGGACGCCGCCTCCGCCCTCGCCGAATGGGCCGAGGAGGTTGGGGCGGTGCGGCCGATCGTGGACGACAGTCGCGTCTTCGCCGTCGAGGCAGGCCGCCATCCGGTGGTCGAGGCGGCGGTCAAGAAGGCCGGCGATCCGTTCACGCCGAACGACTGCCGGCTCGATGGCGAGGGGGCCGGCTGTGCCCGCCTATCGATCGTCACCGGGCCGAACATGGCCGGCAAATCGACCTTCCTGCGCCAGAACGCGCTGCTGGTGGTGCTGGCGCAAGGCGGCTGTTTCGTGCCCGCGAAGTCGATGCGGCTGGGCGTCGTCGATCGGCTGTTCAGCCGGGTGGGCGCGGGCGACGATCTGGCGCGCGGGCGCTCCACCTTCATGATGGAGATGGTCGAGACCGCCGCCATCCTGACCCAGGCGACGCCGCAGAGCTTCATCGTGCTGGACGAGATCGGGCGCGGCACGGCGACCTATGACGGTCTGGCCATCGCCTGGGCCTGCGCCGAGGCGCTGCACGACGTGAACCGGTCGCGGACGTTGTTCGCGACCCACTACCACGAGCTGGCGCGGCTGGAGGAGCGGCTCGACCACGTCTGCAACCTGTCGATGAAGGCCCGGGAGTGGAACGGCGAGCTGGTCTTCCTGCATGAGGCGGCGCCCGGCGCGGCGGATCGATCATACGGCGTCCAGGTCGCCAAGCTGGCGGGCGTGCCCCCGGCCGTGGTGGCGCGGGCGCGGACGGTGCTGGATCGTCTGGAAACTGAAAAGGCGGCGCAAGGGCGGCTGGATGATCTGCCGCTGTTCGCGGTGATGGAGCCGCCGGCGCCGGTGATGAGATCGGCTGTAGATGACGCAGTGGAGGCGCTGGACCCCGACTCCCTGACGCCGCGCGAGGCGCTGGAGGCTCTGTATCGGCTGAAGGGATTGGCGAGGTGAGCGCGCCCAGCCCTTCCCCCGCCCTTCGCGGGGGAAAACGGTCCGTTCTCGGCGAAGCCGAGCAGGACCGATGGGGGTATTTTCCTGCTGACTGCGAAGACCGAACTTCCCCCATCGTCACGCGTCTCGCTGCGCTCCACGACGTGACACTTCCCCCGCGAAGAGCGGGGGAAGGGCTGTGACCGTTTCCCTCTCCGACCGGCTCGACGCCATCATCTCCGGCCCGGGCGTCCGCCCCGCCGTCGCCGCGATCCTGAAGAGCCACCACGACGCCGCCCGCGAGAAGATCGCCGCCAAGCTGGCTGCCGGCCTGCCCGGCGTCGAGGTCGCGCGCCTGTATTCCACCGCCGCCGACGACCTGCTGACCGCCCTGTGGCGGTTCACGACCGAGACCCTCTATCCGTCCCACAATCCGACCGAGGCCGAGAAGCTCAGCTTGATCGCGGTCGGCGGCTATGGGCGAGGCGTGCTGGCCCCCTTCTCCGACCTCGACCTCGTGTTCCTGCGGCCGTGGAAGACCACCGCCCGGACCGAGACGGTGGCCGAGTTCATGCTTTACGTCCTGTGGGATCTGGGGCTGAAGGTCGGGTCGTCGGCGCGATCGGTGGAGGAGGCGTTGAGCCTGGCCCGCACCGACATGACCATCCGCACGTCCCTGCTGGAAGCCCGGCCGTTGGCGGGCGACGCGGCCCTGACCGAGAATTTTCTGTGGCGGTTCCGCGCCATGGTCACCAACGCCGACCCCCGGCCCTTCATCGCCGCCAAGATGGAGGAGCGAAACGGCCGCCACGCCAAGACCGGGGCCGTCCGCTATCGCGTCGAGCCCAATATCAAGGACGGCAAGGGGGGGCTTCGCGATCTGAACGCCCTGTTCTGGATCGCGCGGTCGCTAGCCCCCGAGAGCCCGTTGGGAGCCAAGGTTCTGGACGAACTGCTGACGCCGCGGGAGCGACGGACCTTCGAGGAGGCGTTCGACTTCCTGTGGCGCGTCCGCTGTCATCTGCATCTCGCGGCGGGACGCGCCGAGGAAAAACTGACCTTCGATCTTCAGCCCGAGGTGGCCCGTCGCATGGGCTGGCGGGGTCGCGGCGACGAACCGGCGGTCGAGCGGTTCATGCGCCGATATTTCCTCGTCGCCCGCGACGTCGGCGCCCTGACCCGGGCTATGAGCGCCACCCTGGAGGCCCGCCAGCAGAAAAATACCCTAAGCCTGTCGCGCCTGATCCCGGGACGCAAACGCAACCTCGGCGTTCCCGGCTTCATCGAGGATCGCGGGCGGTTGTCGGTCATGGGGCCCGAGGTCTTCGCCGAGGATCCCGTCAAGCTGTTGACGCTGTTCGTCTGTGCCGACCAACACGACCTCGACGTCCATCCCCACGCCTTCTCGGCGGTGACCCGGTCGCTGGCCCTGGTGACGCCGAAGCTGCGGCGCGACCCCCGGGCGACGGCGGCCCTGCTGCATGTCCTGGCGCACGGGCAGAGGCCGTATCGCGTCCTGACCATCATGAACGAGGCGGGACTGCTGGGGCGATTTCTGCCCGAGTGGGGCCGTATCGTGGGCCAGACGCAGTTCAACATGTACCACGCCTATACGGTCGACGAGCACACGCTGCAGGCCATCGGCATCATCAATGACATTCAGCGCGGCAAGCTGAAGGACGACCATCCTCTGGCCACCGACGTCGTCCACCTGATCGCCGACCCCGAGGCCCTGATGCTGGCCATGCTGCTGCACGACGTCGGCAAGGGCGGCGAGCGGGGCCAGCTGGAGGACGGGGCCATCGCCGCGCGGCGGGCCTGCGAGCGGCTGGGGATCGAGAATCGGAGGATCGAGATCGTCGTCTGGCTGGTGCGCCACCATTTGGCCCTGTCGGACTACGCCCAGAAGCGCGACGTCTCCGACCCCGCGACGGTGCAGGCCTTCGCCGAGATCGTCGGCGATCCCGAGCGGCTTCGGATGCTGCTGGTCCTGACCGTGGCCGATATCCGCGCCGTCGGGCCGGGCGTCTGGAACAGCTGGAAGGGTCAGCTGATGCGGACCCTGTACGCTCGGGTCGAGGCCCTGTTCCGGGGCGAGGACGTGGAGACGGCCGACCCACTGGCCGAACATGCCGATCTGGTCGCCCGCGCCCACGTCGACGGGGCGGCGGTTCAGGCCCGCACCTGCGTCGCCGGGCGGATCGAGGAGACGACCGAGATCGCGCTGGCCACGCGGGATCGGCCCGGCCTGTTCGCCGACCTCGCCGGCGTTCTGGCCGCTGCGGGGGCCGACGTGACCGGCGCCCGTGTCGCCACCGCCGCCGACGGCACGGTGCTGGACGTATTCCAGGTCCAGGACGGCGCCGACCAACCCTTTGGCCAGGCCGAGCCGCGCCGGCTGACGTCGCTGATCGCGGCCTTGGAGGCCGCCGCCAAGGGACAGGCCCCTGTCCAGCCGCCCGCCATGCCGGCGCCCTCGCCGCGCCGGGCCGTGTTCGACGTGCGCCCAGTGGTGATGATCGACAACGCCGCCTCCGCCGACGCCACGGTGATCGAGGTGTCGGGGGCCGACCGGCCGGGGCTTCTGGCCGAACTGTCGCGCACTCTATCGGACCACGACCTGTCGATCCGCTCGGCCCATGTCGCCGGGTTCGGCGAGCGCGCGGTCGACAGCTTCTACGTCACCGATCGCAAGGGGCGGAAGTTGAAGTCCGACGGCCTGCTGGACGAAGTCCACGCCGCGCTGGAGGCCGTGCTGGATCGCGCACCCGCCGCCCCGGAAGGCCGCCGCATCACCGCCGCCCGGGCCAGCGCCCGCGACGTCTCGGACCTGAGACCGCGCAAGGCCGTTTCGCCCGTCCCGGAAGCGCGCTAAGGCGCGTCTGCACCCCGAACGGACCCCTTCATGAGCCTGGCCCGCAATACGCTCGTTCAGGCGACTCTGACGCTGGGCAGCCGCATCCTGGGGTTCGCGCGCGACCTCTTCCTGTCGGCCCGGTTCGGTCAGGGGCCGATGATGGACGCCTTCACCACGGCGTTGATGCTGCCCAACATGTTCCGGCGCCTGTTCGCGGAGGGGGCCTTCGCCCAGGCCTTCGTGCCCATCTATGGCGGCGTCCGCGCCCGCGACGGCGAGGAGGCGGCGGCCGTCACGGCGTCCGAGGCGCTCAGCTTCATGTTTGCGGTGGTGGCCGGGTTCTGCATCCTGCTGCAGGTCGCGATGCCCTGGATCATGCCGTATCTGCTGTCGGCCTGGGCGGACGATGCCGGGGTGATGCAGGCGGCGGTGACGGCGGCCCAGCTGACCATGCCCTACCTGGCCTGCATGACGATCGCGTCGCTGTTGTCGGGCGTGCTGAACACCTCGGGCAAGTTCGCCCTGTCCGCAGGCGTGCCGGTGTTCCTGAACCTGTGCACCCTCGTGCCGCTGCTGGGCCCCAGCGTCATTCCGATGAGCCAGCCGACCATCCTGGTCTGGGTGTCCGCCGCCGTCAGCGTGTCGGGCGTGCTTCAGGCCGGCCTGCTTTGGTGGGGCGTTCGGCGCCTCGGCATCAAACTGCAGCTGTCCTGGCCCCGGATGACGGCGGGCGTGGCGCGGACGCTGAAGCTCGCCATTCCCGGCGTGCTAGCGGGCGGCGCCCTGCAGCTGAACTCGGTGGTCAGCCAGCTGCTGACCGGCTCGAACGAGGGCGCGCGGTCGGTGCTCTACAACGCTGATCGGCTTTATCAGCTGCCGCTCGGCCTGGTCGGCGTCGCCATCGGCCTGGCCCTTGTGCCGCGACTGACCAAGGCCTTCGTCTCCGGCGATCACGAGGGGGGACGCCGCACGCTCGATGACGGCCTCACCCTGTCGATGGCCTTCACCCTGCCGGCGTCCGTGGCCCTGTTCGTCATCCCCTTCTTCATCATCGACGCGACCGTGACGCGGGGGGCCTTTACCAGCCAGGACGCGGCCCGCACCGCCGATGTGCTGCGCCAGTTCGCCTGGGGCGTGCCGGCCTTCGTCCTCGCCAAGGTGCTGACCCCGCCCTTCTTCGCGCGCGAGGACACGCGGCGGCCGATGATCTTCGCCGTGGTGTCCGTTGCGGTGACGGTGGCCCTCGGATCCGGCCTGTTCTTCTGGTTCAGTCGCATCGGCATCGACGGCGTGCTGGGCCTGGCCATCGCCACCAGCGTCTCGGCCTGGATCAATGTCGCCCTGCTCGGCGGAACCCTGATGCGCGAAGGGGTCTGGGCGCCGTCGGCGCGGTTCGTCTCGAAATTCTCGCGGGTGCTGGCGGCCAGCGCCGTCATGGCCGCTATCCTGACCCCCGCCAGCGTCTTCTATCGCGACCTCAGCCAGATTCTGTTCGCCAAGGAGATCGCCGTGATCGCGGTCGTCGGGGCGGGCGCCCTTGTGTATGGCGTCTGCATCGTGCTTTTCCGCGCCGTCAGCATCTCCGAACTGAAGGCGACGCTGAAGCGTGAACCGGGGTCTCCCACCTCGACCGGACTGGACTGATGACCGACGCCTCTGCTTCTCCTGCATACACCGGCCCCCGCCGCATCCTCAGCGGCATCCAGGCTTCCGGCGCCCTCCACCTGGGTAACTATCTCGGCGCGTTGAAGCGGTTCACGGCGTTGCAGGACTCAGGCGCGCCCTGTTTCCTGTTCGTGGCCGACCTGCACGCCATCACCGTGTGGCAGGACCCCGCCGTCCTGACCGCCCAGACGCGCGAGATCGCTGCGGCCTATATCGCCTCGGGCCTGGACCCAGCGAAATCGACGATCTTCCCCCAGTCGGCTGTGCGGGCGCATTCCGAGCTGGCCTGGATCCTCAACTGCGTCGCCCGCCTCGGCTGGCTGGACCGGATGACCCAGTTCAAGGAGAAGTCGGGCAAGCACAAGGAACGCGCCTCGGTCGGGCTCTACACCTACCCGGTGCTCCAGGCCGCCGACATCCTGCTCTACAAGGCGACCGAGGTGCCGGTCGGCGAGGACCAGAAGCAGCATCTGGAACTGACCCGCGACATCGCCGCCAAGTTCAACAACGACTTCGGCGCGCCCAACTTCTTCCCCTTGCCAGAGCCCCTGATCCAGGGACCGGCGACGCGGGTCATGTCGCTGCGAGACGGCGCGGCCAAGATGTCCAAGTCCGATCCGTCGGACCAGAGCCGCATCAACCTGACCGACGACGCCGACACGATCGCCGCGAAGATCAGGAAGTCCAAGACCGACATGGGCGTCATGCCCGAACCGGGCGAGACGCTGGACGACCGGCCGGAGGTCAAGAATCTGATCGCCATCTACGCCGCCCTGTCGGACCGCTCGCGCGAAGACGTCACGGCGGACTTCGCCGGCCAGGGCTTCGGCGCCTTCAAGCCTGCCCTGGCCGACCTCGCGGTGGCGTCGCTGGCCCCGGTCACTGCCGAGATGCGCCGCCTGATGGACGACCCGGTCGAGATCGACCGCGTTCTGAAGGACGGCGCCGAACGCGCCGCCGCCATCGCCGACCCGGTGGTCGACGAGGTCAAGAAGATTGTCGGCTTCTGGCGGGGCTAGCGTCCCTGCGCAGATACCAAACGCCGTCAAAGCATCAAAAAGGATTTGTCATCCTCGGGCTTGTCCCGAGGATCCATCGTTCCGCACGCGCAGCCCAAGACAGGGAACGCTCTTACGTGGACAGGGGAAATATCAAGCTTCCGTGCGGCTGACACATGGACCCTCGGGACAAGCCCGAGGGTGACGGCTTTTCTGACTTGTTGGGTACGGACGTGGGCCTCGCGCTTTCCGGACGCCTCGGTGCAAGCCAGGGCTGACGGCGCATCAGCCAAGCGGTAGAGCTCGGCCATGTCCCACCCCCTCGACCGTCCGCTCTGGAACGCGCTGACCGGCCGCCTGTCGCACCTGGCGATCGGCGACGAACGCGCCGTTCGGCTCGATCCCGAGGTGGGTGTCTTCGCGGCGGCCGCCTCGGGCGTGGCGCAGGATCAGGCGGCGCTCGCTGTGCTGATCCGGCGCCATCCCGGCGCGGGGCTGATCGAGCTGGAGGGCAGCCCTCTGAACCGGCCCCCGCCCGGGATCGAGATCGTCGTCGCCAGTCTCTGCGTGCAGATGACCTGTTCCAGCCTGACAGGCGGCGCGTCCGGCGATCTGGAGGTCGTGTCTCTGGACGAGGCGGACGCCGCCGAGATGCTGGCCCTGGCGACCCTGACCAAGCCAGGTCCCTTCCGCAGCCGGACCCACACTCTGGGCGGCTTCATCGGCGTGAGGCGCGAGGGTCGGCTGGCGGCGATGGCCGGGCGGCGAATGCGGCTGGGTGGACATTCGGAACTCAGCGGCGTCTGCACCCATCCGGACTTTCGCGGTCTGGGGCTGGCCTCGGCCCTGTCGCGACGGGTGGTCGAGGGCATACTGGCGGATGGCGAGACGGCCTATCTGCATGCCTATGCGAGCCACGACGCCACCGTGGCCCTCTATGAAAGCCTCGGCTTTCGGACCCGCGCGCGGGTCATCTACACCGTCACAGCCTGACCGGAGATCGCCATGAGCGACCATGTCGCCACCGTCGAATGGTCCAGAGGCGACCAGGCCTTCGCCGACAACCGCTATTCCCGCGCCCACGACTGGACCTTCGACGGCGGGGCGGTGGTGCGCGGGTCGTCGGCCCCGACCAGCGTGCCCCTGCCGATGAGCGACCCGACCGCCGTCGATCCGGAGGAGGCCTTCGTCGCCGCGTTGAGCAGTTGCCACATGCTGTTCTTCCTCGCCTTCGCGGCCAAAGCAGGGTTCGTCGTCGACCGGTATCGAGACGAAGCGGTCGGCCTGCTCGGCAAGGATGATCGCGGCAGGACGCTGATGACGGTCGTCACCCTGCGGCCCATCGTGACCTTCAGCGGCGCGGGACCGGACGCGGCGGCGCTCGCCGACCTGCATCACCGGGCGCACGAGGCCTGCTACATCGCCAACTCGGTCCGCACCGAAGTCAGACTCAAGCCGGGCTGACGCGCGGCGCGGCGGCGGTGTCCTCCAGCAGCGCCCGAAAGCGGCGGATGGCCTCGCTGGTCAGTTCCGGGTCGTGCCGGGTCGGGGGAACCGAGCTGGGCTCGTCGAAGCTGTGTGTCCCAGGCGCGATCCAGGTCTCGACCTCGGCACCGCACGACCGGACCATGTCGTGGACCCGCTGGGCATTGCGGACCGTGGTCAGGTGATCGCGCTGTGAGATCACCGCGAGGGTCTTGGGGCAGTGGCGCCACGGCCGCATACGATTGAGGGCGGCGATCCCGACGTAGGGATAGGCCAGATAGGTCGCCTTGACCCCGTCCAAGGCGACCGCTCCGGGATCGGCGATGCCGAGCGACGGGCCCGATCTCTCGGCGCTCATGGCCTCCATGATGCCCCATCCGCCATGGCTCCAGCCGGCGAGCACCAGCTTCGTCGCATCGACCTCGGGCCGCTGCGACACGCCGTGGATGGTCGCCAGAATGTCTCCCGCCCGCTCATGCCCGCGCAGCAGCAACCCGGTGCAGACCGTGGCCATGCCGAACGCCTGGCTCCAGCCGCGCGGGCCGTAAGAATCGACGATCACCGCCCGCCAGCCTGCCGCCTTGGCGGCCGCCGCGTACAGAGGCAGATGCCCGCGCAGTCCGCCGCAACCGTGGAAGAGCAGCGCTGTCGGGCGCGGACGGTCGTCGTCCGGACCGGCGGTCGTCGCACGCGGCGCTAGCCTGGCCCAGCGGTCAGAGAGGGTGTCCATGGTCCATCTTCCAGCACGCGCGCGCCGCGCTCAAGCAGTGAGACGCCGCGCGTCGAGCGACAGCGCCCTAAAAAATCAGTGCCGGAAGACCCGAACCCCGGTGAAGGCCATGGCGATACCCTGCTCGTCGGCGGCGGCGATGACCTCCGCGTCGCGCATCGAGCCGCCCGGCTGGATGACGGAGGTCGCTCCGGCGGCGACCGCTTCCAGCAGGCCGTCGGCGAAGGGGAAGAAGGCTTCGGAGGCGCAGGCTGACCCCTGAGCCAACGAGTGCGCCAGGCCCTTGGCCTCTCCGGCTTCGCGGGCACGGATGGCGGCGATGCGGGCCGAGTCACGGCGGTTCATCTGGCCGGCGCCGATGCCCGCGGTTTGGCCGTCCTTGGCGTAGACGATGGCGTTGGACTTGACGTGCTTGGCGATCGTGA
>JAZKHL010000051.1:0-11403 GCA_040385365.1 Pseudomonadota bacterium
GGTAAAGCGGCGCGCCTCCCTTTTCCGCCTCCAGACGAAAGGTCCGCCCGTGGCCAAGCCCTCAGACGCACCCGAAAAAGCGACCCCCAAACAGCTGGCCGACGCCATCCGCGTGCTGGCCATGGACGGCGTGGAGAAGGCCGCGAGCGGTCACCCCGGCATGCCGATGGGCATGGCCGACGTGGCGACGGTGCTGTTCTCGAAGTTTCTGAAGTTCGACGCGAGCCGCCCCGACTGGGCCGATCGGGACCGATTCATCCTGTCGGCGGGCCATGGCTCGATGCTGATCTATGCCCTCTTGCACCTGACCGGATACAGGGCCGCGACGGCCGAACAGCTGTCGAACTTCCGCCAATGGGGCTCCAAGACCGCCGGTCATCCCGAATACGGCCACATGCCGGGCGTGGAGACGACGACAGGCCCGCTGGGTCAGGGCCTGGCAAACTCAATCGGCTTCGCGATGGCCGAGCGGCACCTGGCGGCCAAATACGGCGACGACCTCGTCGATCACCGGACCTGGGTCGTCGCCGGCGACGGCTGTCTGATGGAGGGTGTGTCGCAGGAGGCCATCGCGCTCGCCGGACGCTACAAGCTGAACAAGCTGACGGTGCTGTGGGACGACAACGCCATCACCATCGACGGAGCGGTGGCTCTGTCGGACGCGACGGACCAGAAGGCGCGCTTCAAGGCGGCGGGCTGGGCCGTGAAAGCCGTCGACGGTCATGACTCCAAGGCCATCAAGTCGGCGCTGCAGTGGGCGACGAAACAGGACAAGCCGACGCTGATCGCCTGCAAGACCAAGATCGGTCGCGGCGCGGCGACGATGGAGGGCAGCCACAAGACCCACGGCGCGGCTCTGGGCGCCGCCGAGATCGCGGCGACGCGGCTGGGGCTCGCCTGGGATCACGAACCGTTCGTCATCCCCGAAGGGATAGACAAGGCTTGGAAGAAGGTCGGCCGCAAGGGCGCCAAGGACCGCAAGGCCTGGGAGGCTCGCCTCGCCGCGTCGGACCAGGCGGCGGACTTCACCCGCGCCATGGCCGGCGACCTGCCGGAACGCGCCTTCGACGCCCTGAACGCCGGGATCGCCCGGCTGATCGAGGACAAGCCGGCCCAAGCGACGCGTCAGTCGTCGGGCGCCGCGCTGGAGACCCTGTTCGCCGCCGTGCCGGAGATGATCGGGGGATCGGCCGACCTGACCGGATCGAACAACACCTTCGTCAAGGCCACGCCGATCCTGGACGCGCCCGACTATGAGGGCCGTTACGTCAACTGGGGCATCCGCGAGTTCGGCATGGGCGCGGCCATGACCGGCATGGCGTTGCACGGCGGGGTCATCCCCTACGGCGGCACCTTCATGGTGTTCTCGGACTACAGCCGCCCGGCGATACGGATGGCGGCGCTGATGGGGGTGCGGGTCATCCACGTCCTGACGCACGATTCGATCGGACTGGGCGAAGACGGCCCGACGCACCAGCCCGTCGAGCATCTGGCGGCGCTGCGGGCGATTCCGAACCTGCTGGTCTTCCGCCCCGCCGACACAGTCGAGGCGTTCGAGTGCTGGCAACTGGCCCTGCAGCACAAGACGACGCCCTCGGCCATGGCCTTGTCGCGTCAGAAGACGGCCGCCGTGCGGACGACGGCGTCGGACGAGAACCTGTCGGCGCGCGGCGCCTATGAGCTGAAGGCCGCCAACGGCGACGCCAAGGTCACTCTATTCGCCACCGGCACCGAGGTTCCTCTGGCGCTGAAGGCTGCGGAAACGCTGGAGGCCGGCGGCGCGCCGACCCGCGTCGTCTCGGTTCCCTGCTTCGAGCTGTTCGAGCAGCAGGACGCCGCCTATCAGGCCTCGGTGATCGGCCGCGGCACGGTACGGATCGCCTGCGAGGCCGCGATCAAGCAGGGCTGGGAGCGGTTCATCGGCGAAGACGGCGCCTTCGTCGGCATGACCGGCTTCGGCGCCTCGGCCCCGGCGGACGTGCTCTATCGCGAGTTCGGCATCACGGCCGAGGCCATCGTGGCGGCGGCGAAGGCGCGCCTCTGATGCTGCGGCTCGGCTTCGTCGCGGCGGCGCTGGCCATCGCATGCGCCGAGCCGGCTCCTGCAACGGCACAGACGCCAGCACCTGAGGTCTCGACGCCGATCGTGATCGGGCAGTCCTATCGCCTAGCCTCGACCTTGCTGGGGCAGGATCGCGAGATCAATGTCTGGCTGCCGCCCGGCTATGGCGAGGCGGGCCGGCGCTACCCAGTCCTGTATGTGCTGGACGGAGGTCAAGATCAGGACTTCCATCATATCAGCGGCCTGGTGCAACTGGGGACGGTGAACGGCACCACGCGCGACATCATCGTGGTGGGCGTCGCCACGATCGACCGTCGAAACGAGCTTGCTCTGAGAACCTCCGATCCGGAGCTCGTCGCCGCCTATCCGACGCAAGGGGAGTCCGCGCGGTTCCGCAGCTTCCTGGCCGAAGAGGTTGTCCCCTTCGTGGAAACGCAGTTCGCAACCGATGGGACCTCAACCCTAATGGGTGAGTCGCTCGCGGGCCTGTTCGTCGTCGAGGCCCTGCTGAAACAACCCGATCTGTTCGACGCCTATGTCGCCGTAAGTCCGAGCCTGTGGTGGGACGACGGGGAACTCGCCGGTCAGGCCGGAACGCTACTGAGGGCTCATCCCAACGCGGGCAAGACCCTGATCCTCAGCCTTGAGGGTGACCGTGCTGAGACAGATCCGACCATCCGGTCTCTGGTCGAAGGGTTCAATGTGAGCGGACCTAACGGCTGGACCCTGATCCTCGATCCGCGCCCGACCGAGACCCACGCTACAATCTATCACGGCGCCGCGCTCGACGCGGTGCGCCGCCTTTATCCGAGCCCGGCCGAATGACCCGTCTGTCCGCCGTGACCTTTTTGGTCCGCGACTACGACGAAGCCATCGCCTTCTTCGTCGGCAAGCTAGGCTTCCGGCTGGACGAGGACACCGACATGGGTGGCGGCAAGCGGTGGGTGCGGGTCACCCCCGCCCGCGGCGAAACCTCCCTTATCTTGGCGCGGGCCACCAGCGAGGCCCAGCATGCGGCGGTGGGCCGTCAGGCCGGAGACCGGGTATTGCTGTTCCTGGAGACAGATGACTTCGCCCGTGACCATGCGGCCTGGACCGCCGCGGGCGTGCGCTTTCGGGAAGCCCCACGTTATGAACCTTATGGCACGGTGGCAGTGTTCGAGGACCTGTATGGCAACGGCTGGGATCTGATCCAGCCAGCGGTCTCTCCCGTCAAAGACTAGGCGCGCGGGCCATGGCGCGGGCGCGTTGGGCCTCGGGGTCCAGCGCCAGCACGGCGATGGCGGCCTCCAGGGCCGGATCCCGGCCGGCGCGGCGATCTTCCGGCGACCGGACCACGACGATGTCCGGCTCCACGCCACGCTTTTCCAGACGGACGCCAGCGGCGGTGACATAGTCGGCGCGACTGAGCGTCAGGCGTCCCCCGTCCGGCAACGCGTTCTCCTGAGAGATCAGTACCGCCCCGGCCGTATGTTCGCCGACGACCAGGGCGCGACCGGCCTCCTGCAAGGCGGCGGGTGTCAGTTCGGCGGCGCTGCGGCTGGATCCATCGACCAGCAGGGCGACGTCGTTGGCGATGGGCGAACCCAGGTCGCCGCATCCGGCCATGACCGAAAGCGTCACCGGCCGTCCGGCGCGCGATATCCGCGTCGCCCATTCCTGTCGAGCAGGCAGGAAGCAGGACAGGGTCGCGTCGGCCTCGAGCAGCAGGCCGCCCGGATTGCCGCGAAGATCCAGGACGACGTCGGTTTCCGCTGGCAGCGAGCCCAGCTGATGGCCCAGCCAGCCTCCCAGCCCCCGCTCGAACCCTTCGATGCGCAGAACGACCACGCCGGGGCGTGAGGCGTCGACGGCGAAGGCGGGGATCGGATCCATCACGCGCGGCGTCACCGAAACCTCGCGGGGAGTTCCGGCTTCGTCGGTGAAATCCAGAAGAACGACGCGACCTTCTTCGACATCGAAGTCCATGCCGCGCGGTTGCCCATCGACGGTCTGTAACACCCAGCCGGGTTCGATCCCCGCCTCCTGGGCCGGAGACCCGGCGCGGACGGTCTCGATGCGCCACAGATCGCCGTCCTGGCGCGACAGGCTGACACCCATGACCGCACGACGGGTTCGCAGCGTATCCTGACGACGCGCCACCGACGGCGAGATCGCGCCGGCGTGATCGTCGTCGAGCAGATCCAGCATCGCGCTGAGCGAGCGGTATAGCGCGTGATCGTTCGCCGCGGCGACGGCCTGGGGCCGGAAGGTCTCGCGAGCCGCGCGCCAGTCCACGCCATGGAGCCGGGCATCGTAATACTGGCGTCGGACGGTATCCCACACCTCGTCGAACACCCGGGCGTTCATCCGCATGCGCTCTCGCGATGGTGCTGGCGACCCGGCCGTCGCGGCGTCCTCGGCCTGGGGCGGCAAGGGCGCTAGGCCGGAGCACAGCATCGCCGCGCTCACGGCGAGAGCGGTCGCCGCGCGATGAGACAGGAAAAAGCTGGCGGAGAACAACATCCCCGCCAGCCTAGACCGCCCTTTGGCGAACGCTCAAATCACGAAACCGCTGGGCGGGGCTTTCCGATCGGATCAGCCGGCGCGGGGCGGAGGCGGCGGCGCCGGGGGGGCGGGCGGAGCCGGGGGGGCGGGCGGAGCCGGGGGGGCGGGCGGAGCCGGCGGGGCTGGCGGAGGAGCCATGCGAAGTTCACCGTCTTCCAACGATCCGTCGTGATCGGCGTCCATGTTCTGGAACGCGTCGCGCAGGGGCGCCAGGAACTCGGCCTCGGAGACCTTGCCGTCGTTGTCGGTGTCCATGCCCTCGCGGCCGCCCGGCCCGCCGAAGCGCCGGACCTCGACACGGTGCTCACCCGGACCGCCGGCGCCCGGACCATGATCCGGACCGCCCTCGGGGCCCCGGCGCTCGAAGGTGAAGACCCGTGTCTCGCCCTCTCCACCGCCACGAATGATCATCGGGCCGTCGCCAGGACCGCCGGGACCATGGGGGCCGCCCGGCGCGCGCATCATCACGACATGCGGTCCTGGACCTTCCATGCCTTCCGGACCCTCGCCATGACGGGCGGCCAGTTCCTCCGTGCTCAGACGGCCGTCGTGATCGGCGTCCAGACGATCGAACGCCGCACCCATCGGCGCCGAGAACTCTTCGCGCGTCACCACGCCGTCGCCGTTGGCGTCCAGCCGCGCCGGACCATCGTGTCCGTCAGGCCCACCCATGGTAACGATCCGGACCTCGGAACGGGTCTCGGACCGGGGCGGCGGCGGGGGTGCGTCCTGGATGGGCGCTCCGTTCAGGGCGGCGAAGAGGGCGATGGCGGCGATCGACATGAAGTCGGCTCCTTGAGGATTTCGATCCTCGCTTTGACCACGATCCGTTTGCAAGCATGTTGCAGGTCGCCGTTGAATTGTTTCACCGCTGAAATGACGCGGTGCGATGGACAGGGCATGAAGGCGGTCATGAGCGAGACCCCCGCCCGCATTCTGGTCGTCGACGACGACCCCGGCATCCGCGAAGTCCTGTGCGACTACCTGGGCCAGCATGGCTACGAGGCCAGCGGCGCGGCCTCGGCGGCGGAGATGGACCGGGCCTTGGCGTTCGGGCGCACCGACCTGATCGTGCTGGACCTGATGATGCCGGGCGAGGACGGGCTGTCAGTCGTGCGTCGGCTGTCGGGGACGCCGCCGGTCGTCATGCTGTCTGCCATGGGCGAGGACACCGACCGGATCGTCGGGCTGGAGCTCGGCGCCGACGACTATCTGGCCAAGCCGTGCAACCCTCGCGAACTGCTGGCCCGCATCCGCGCCATTCTGCGCCGCCCGAGAGAGGACGAGACGCCGGGGGGCGCGGCTCTGACGTTCGACGGCTGGCGGCTGGATCTGGTACGCAGAGAGCTGTCGCAGCCGGGCGGCGAAGTCGTGACCCTGTCCGCCGGGGAATTCGGCCTGCTGCGCGCCTTCGCCGAACGTCCGGGGCGCGTGCTGACCCGCGACCAGCTGCTTGAAGCCGCGCGGGGGACCGAGGCCGACGTCTTCGACCGCGCGATGGACGTGCAGATCAGCCGGTTGAGGAAAAAGCTCGACGATGGCTCAGGCCGCGACCTGATCACCACCATCCGGGGCGAAGGCTATCGCTTCGATGCGCGGGTGCGGAAGGCGGACAGGGCACGACCATGAAGGTGAAGCTCGGTTCCACCTCGGTCCTGGTCCAGGTCGCTCTTCTGGTGGTCTTCGCCGTGGTGGTGTCGCAGGCCGCCGTGTTCGCCGCGGTGCTGCTGGCCCCGCCGCCGCGACCGGCGGGTTTCAGCATCTCGGAAGCTGTGAACGCCCTGGAGGGACGCGCTGCCGAAACCGCGGACGGTCGCGCCCTGACACGGCGCCTCAGCGACCAGCCGGGCGTCTCTGATGTGGAGCCCGGCCCGGTGGAACGCGGCCTGACCCAAATCCTGGCCCAACACCTCGACGTGCCGGCCCAGTCGGTTCGGGTCCGCATGGCGGGAGAGCGGGCTCCCCTCAAGGCCCTGCTGCGCCCATCGCCGCCGCGCAGGTTGGACGGGGAGACCTCCGTCCAGCAGGTTCAAAGCTTCGTCTTCGAACGCCGCGAACAACACAGCGTCTTGGCGCCCCGGCAAGGAGAGGCTGTTGCTGCGCGTGCGCCCGACGCGCCTCCTCTGCCTCCTCCACCGCCCGCCCCGCCGATCCGCCTGGGCACGGATGGCAGTGTGCGGGTCTTCAGCCGCAACGGCCCGGTCAACTTCAACCTGGCGGTGGAACAGCTGACGTTCGCACCGTTCATTGCTTCGGTGCGGCAGCCTGACGGGCAGTGGGCCACGGTCGGCCCCCCGCGCGGCTGGATCGATCCCTGGCAGGCGAGGCTGCTGAGCGCGCTGCTGATCACCCTTCTTCTGATGGCCCCCCTGGTCTGGCTGCTGACGCGCCGACTGACCCGGCCCATCCGCGCCTTCGCCGAGGCGGCCGAACGTCTGGGAGCGAATCCCGACGCGGAGCCTTTGATACCGTCCGGGCCGTCCGAGGTTCGTACCGCCATCGCCGCCTTCAACGACATGCAGGCCTCCATCCGCGACCACATGCGCCAGCGCACCCAGACAATCGCCGCGATCGCTCACGATCTGAGGACGCCTCTGACCCGCCTGCGTTTCCGTGCCGAACAGTCGCCCGAGGCGCTGCGCGACAAGATGGCGGGCGATGTCGAGGAAATGGACGCCCTGATCGGCCAGGCGATGGCCTTCGTGCGGGGTGAGGCCCAGGCGGAGCGATGCGAGGCGCTGGATCTTGCCGCCCTGGCCGAGGCGTGCGCCGGCGGCTTTGCCGAAACCGGAGCGGCCGTTACCTTCGTCGGCGGCAAACCGTTGCCTGTCCTGGGGGATCCGGGGGCCCTGCGGCGCGCCGTCGCCAACCTGATCGACAATGCCGTGAAGTTCGCTGGCACGGCCCGTGTCGAGGCTGTCCGCTCCGGCGACAGCGCGGTGATTACCGTATCGGACACTGGACCCGGACTGCCCGACGACGAGCTGGACGCCGTGTTCGAGCCCTTCCACCGGGGCGAACGCTCGCGCAATCGCCAAACCGGCGGCGCAGGCCTGGGTCTGGCCGTCGCACGACAGGCGGCGCGGGCGGCGGGGGGTGAAGTCACGCTGGCGAACCGATCTGGTGGCGGACTTAAAGCCAGGCTGTCGCTGCCGCTCTCAAGCTGAGCCGTTACACGAACTCGCCGGATGTGATGCCTTGCGGGGTTGATCCGTGCGCCCTTGGGTTCCATTGAAGCGCCCAACATGGACTCAAGCAGCGTGACACGCGATGGGCCAGAAATCTGCAAACACCGCTTCAGGAGACTCCGCCCATGACTGTTCGCGTCGCCATCAACGGCTTTGGCCGCATCGGCCGCCTCGTGCTCCGTTCCATCGTCGAGCACGGCCGTCGCGACATCGAGGTGGTGGCGATCAACGATCTGGGCCCGGTGTCCACCAACGCACACCTGCTGAAGTATGACTCGGTCCACGGCCGCTTCCCCGGCACGATCGAGCACGGAGACGACTGGATCGACGTGGGTCTGGGCAAGATCAAGGTCACGGCCGAGCGCGACCCTGCGAACCTGCCGCACAAGGATCTGAACGTCGACATCGCATTCGAATGCACCGGCATCTTCACCGCCAAGGACAAGGCCGAGGCCCACCTGAAGGCCGGCGCCAAGCGCGTGCTGATCTCGGCGCCCGGCGACAACGCTGACAAGACCATCGTCTACAAGGTCAACCACGACACCCTGACCGCCGACGACATCATCGTCTCCAACGGCTCCTGCACCACCAACGCCCTGGCCCCGGTCGCCAAGGTCCTGCACGACCTGTTCGGGATCGAGCGCGGCTATATGACGACGATCCATTCCTACACCGGCGACCAGCCGACGCTGGATACGATGCACAAGGATCTGTACCGGGGCCGCGCCGCCGCCCTGTCGATGATCCCGACCTCGACCGGCGCCGCCAAGGCCCTGGGCCTGGTTTTGCCCGCGCTGAAGGGCAAGCTGGACGGCTCGTCGATCCGCGTCCCGACGCCGAACGTCTCGGTCGTCGACCTGAAGGTCGTCGCCGGTCGCGAGGTCACCGTTGAAGAGATCAACGCCGCGCTTCAGGCCGCCGCCGACGGCCCGATGAAGGGGGTCCTGGCCACCACGGACGAGGCCCTGGTCTCCACCGACCTGAACCACATCGCCGCGTCCTCGACCGCCGCCCTGCCCCAGACCCAGGTGGTCGACGGCAAGCTGGCCCGCGTCCTGACCTGGTACGACAACGAGTGGGGCTTCGCCACGCGCATGGCCGACACCGCGCTGGTGATGGCGAAACTGATGTAGATACCACGTCTCCTCCCCGTCGCCGCTTGGCGATGGGGAGGGGGACCACGAAGTGGTGGAGGGGTTCTTGACGCCCCACCGGCCGTGCCTGCTTCAAGAACCCCTCCGTCACGGCGCAAGGGCGCCGCGCCACCTCCCCATTCGCTGCGCGAACAGGGAGGAGACAGGAAACGCACAATGACCTTCCGCACCCTCGACGAGGCCGGTTCGCTCGTCGGCAAGACCGCCCTCGTGCGCGTGGACTTCAACGTCCCGATGGAGGACGGGCGGATCACCGACGACACCCGCCTGCGCGTCGCCCTGCCGACGATCGCCAAGCTGCGCGAGGCGGGGGCCAAGGTCGCGCTACTGGCCCATTTCGACCGGCCCAAGGGCAAGGTCGTCCCGTCGATGAGCCTGAAGCCGTTGGTCCAACCGCTCTCGGAACTGCTCGGTGCCCCAGTCCGCTTCGCCGAGGATTGCGTCGGCAGCGCTGCCTACGCGGCCATCAAGGATCTGGACGCCGGCGGTGTCGTCCTGCTTGAGAACGTCCGCTTCCACGCCGCCGAGGAAGCCAACGACGCAGAGTTCGCCGCCAGCCTGGCCGAACTCGCCGACCTCTACGTCAACGACGCCTTCTCCGCCGCCCACCGCGCCCACGCCTCGACCGAAGGCGTCGCGCACCACCTGCCCGCCTATGCCGGCGAGTCCATGCGCCGCGAACTTGACGCCCTCGACGCCGCGCTGGGCAATCCGAAGACACCCGTCATCGGCATCGTCGGCGGGGCCAAGGTCTCGACCAAGCTGGACCTGCTGAAGAACCTGGTCGGCAAGCTGGACCGCCTCGCCATCGGCGGCGGCATGGCCAACACCTTCCTGTTCGCCCAAGGCATCGACATCGGCGGCTCGCTCGCCGAACGCGACATGGCCGACACGGCGCTGGAAATCATCGCCGAAGCCAAATCGAAGGGCTGCGAGCTCCTGCTCCCCGTCGATTTCGTCGTCGCGACCGAGGTCAAGCCAGGCGTCGCCAGCCGCGCCGTGCCCGCCGGTGAAGCCCTCTCTGCGGACGACAAGATCCTGGACGCCGGCCCCGCAACCGTCGCGCGACTGGTCGAGGCGATCACGGCCTCGAAAACCCTGATCTGGAACGGCCCGCTCGGCGTGTTTGAGGTGCCGCCGTTCGACGCCGCCACGGTCTCCGTCGCCCACCACGCGGCGGCGTTGGCCAAGGCCGGCGTCCTGATCGCCGTCGGCGGCGGCGGCGACACCGTCTCGGCCCTGAATCACGCGGGCGTGGTCGACGACATGACCTTCGTGAGCACCGCCGGCGGCGCCTTCCTGGAATGGATGGAGGGCAAGCCCCTGCCCGGCGTCGAGGCGCTGAACGCCTGATCGGTCAGCCGCGCGTGCGTCCGCCATTCTGATAGGGATCGCAGTCGGGCGAAGCGCCGGAGGCGACCGAACCGCATTGGGGCGTGCACCGCGAGGCGCCCCGGCAGATGTCGTCGAGGTCGGGCGGAGCCAGGCTCGAACAGCCAGCCAGCAGCATCAGGCTGACCCCCAAGATTATCCGTCGCAGCATGGTGTGTCTCCCTGAGGGGCTGTTGTGCAAACTCCGCACCCGGCGCGACACTGTCGCTTCCTGACGGCCTGCGGCTGTTACACGGCGTGACTTGAAGCCTTGGCCCGGCTAAAGCCATCGGCAAAACAAGACCTCAGGAGCTTCACCCATGGCGCGCATCACGCTGCGACAGCTTCTCGACCATGCGGCCGAGAACGACTACGGCCTACCGGCCTACAATATCAACAACATGGAACAAGGTCTGGCGATCATGGAAGCGGCGGAAGCCGTCAACGCGCCGGTGATCATCCAGGCATCGCGCGGGGCCCGGAACTACGCCAACGACATCGTCCTTGCGCGCCTGATCGACGCCCTGACCGAACTGTATCCGCACATCCCGGTCTGCATGCACCAGGACCACGGCAACGGCCCGGCCACCTGCGCCACCGCCATCCAGTACGGCTTCACCTCGGTGATGATGGACGGGTCGCTGATGGAAGACGGGAAGACGCCGGCCGACTACGACTATAACGTCGATGTCACCCGCCGCGTCACCGAGATGGCCCACAGCTGCGGCGTTTCGGTCGAAGGCGAACTGGGCGTGCTGGGCTCGCTGGAAACCGGCATGGGCGAGGCCGAAGACGGCCACGGCTTCGAGGGCCAGCTGGATCACTCCCAACTTCTGACCGACCCGGACCAGGCCGTCGATTTCGTCAGCCAGACAAAAGTCGACGCGCTCGCCATCGCCATGGGCACCTCGCACGGAGCCTACAAGTTCACGAGGAAACCCGACGGCGACGTCCTGGCGATGAACGTGATCGAGGAAATCCACCGTCGCCTGCCCGACACCCACCTGGTGATGCACGGTTCCTCCAGCGTGCCGCAGGATCTTCAGGACATCATCAACCAGTACGGCGGCCAGATGCCCCAG
>JAZKHL010000052.1:0-16565 GCA_040385365.1 Pseudomonadota bacterium
CCGATGCGCGACGGGGTCATCGCCGACTTCGAAGTCGCCGAGGAGATGATCAAGCACTTCATCCGCAAGGTTCATAACCGCAAGGGCTTCGTGAACCCCAAGGTCATCGTCTGCGTGCCGTCGGGCGCCACGGCCGTCGAGCGCCGCGCCATCAACGATTCCTGCCTCAACGCCTCGGCCCGCCGCGTCGGCCTGATCGACGAGCCGATGGCCGCCGCGATCGGCGCCGGCCTGCCGATCCACGAGCCGACCGGCTCGATGGTCGTCGACATCGGCGGCGGCACCACCGAGGTGGCCGTGCTGTCGCTGTCGGGCATCGTCTATTCGCGTTCGGTCCGCGTCGGCGGCGACAAGATGGACGACAGCATCATCAGCTACATGCGCCGTAACCATAACCTGCTGATCGGCGAGACGACCGCCGAGCGCATCAAGAAGGACATCGGCACGGCCCGAATCCCGGCCGACGGCGAAGGCCTGTCGATCGAGGTCAAAGGCCGCGACCTGATGCAGGGCGTGCCTCGCGAGGTTCGCATCTCTGAGCGCCAGGCAGCGGAAGCGCTGGCGGAACCCGTGTCCCAGATCATCGACGCCGTGAAGGTGGCCCTGGAGGCCACGCCTCCGGAACTGGCGGCCGACATCGCAGACAAGGGCATCATGCTGACGGGTGGCGGCGCCCTGCTGCGCGGCCTCGACGCCGAAATCCGCGACCACACGGGCCTGCCGGTCTCGGTCGCCGACGATCCGCTGTCCTGCGTGGCCATCGGCTGCGGCCGCGTCCTGGAGCATCCGCGCTGGATGAAGGGCGTGCTCGACTCGGCCCTCTAGCGCACGGCAGCAAACGCCGGGCCTACCAAGCAATCGTCGGTTCCATACTGGCCCGGATTTTGCGATAGGCTGCACACAGCGGCGGGGGCGTCCCGCTGATTCTGACCTCTTTTGGAAGGCAAGGCCGTGGCGTTTCGCGACGGACCGTTCGAGTCACTGAAAGTTCCGCTGGCGTGGACCGCCGCGGTCGTGGTCGTGGTCGCCATCATCGCATCCATCCTGATGATCTTCGCGGATCGTCGTCATGACGCGTCGGGCGAATCCTATGGTCCGGTTCGGGCCGGGTTCGACGCGGGCGCAGGCCCGGTCAATGGCGTCCTGGCATGGCCCGTGCGTTGGGCGGGGAATGCCACGGACTATGTGAAAGGCTACTTCTTCGCCGTTTCGGATAACCGGCGTCTGCGCGCCGAGGTCGCTGAGCTCCAACCCTGGCGCGACCAGGCTATCGCCCTGAAGAATGTCAACGCCCGTTACGAGGCGATGCTGGGTCTTCGGACCGAGCCGCCGGTCGCGATGGCGACGGCGCGATCGATCTCCGAATCGCGCGGCCCCTTTGTCAACGCCCGCCTGCTGGACGCCGGCACGTCGCGCGGTGTGAAGATCGGCAATCCGGTGATCAACGAGGATGGTCTGGTCGGTCGGATCGTCGGCGCGACCGGCGGGGTCAGTCGGATGCTGCTGCTGACCGACGTGGCCAGCCGCACCCCGGTGCTGATCGATCGCACCGACGCCCGCGCCATGCTGACCGGGGATGGATCCGGCAATCCAAAGCTGGAGTTCGTGCGGGGCGCGGGCGCGGTTCAGGCTGGCGATCGTGTTCTGAGTTCCGGCGATGGCGGCGGTTTTCCGCGCGGTCTGCCGATCGGCGTTGCGGCGCGAGGCATAGACGGCTCGTGGCGGGTCAAGCTGTTCAGCGACCGGGGCGCGATCGACTATGTGCGGATCATGCTGTTCCAGGACTTCAGTCAATTGGTCGCTACCGAGGCATTGAACGCCCCGCCCCTGGCGGGCCTACCGCCCTCGACGGCGCCAGCCGCGTCCGCTGCGACGGCGCCTTCCGTGACAGTCGCGCCCCGCGCCCGCAACGTCGGGTCAACGCCGCCTGGCGCGCCGGCCCGGACGTCGAGCGCGCCTGCAGCGATCGCCCCGCCTCCCGCTCCGGCGGCTGAACCGAGGCCTGCCGAGTGAGACGGTCTATGGCCGTCCGGGTCGTCGGCCCGACCCAATGGGTCTTTTATCCCGCGCTCGTGGTGATCGCGATCACCGTCATCCTGGCCACGCCGGTCGAGCTGTTCGGCCTGAAGATGCCGGAGCCGGTGCTGCCGCTGGTGCTGGCGTTCGCGTGGCCCTTGATCCGACCTTCGATGGTGGCCCCGGCCATGCTGTTCGCCCTGGGCTTGTTTCTGGACATGTTCTGGGGCGGCACCCTTGGCCTTTGGCCACTGTGCCTTATGGCGGTTTACGGCGTGATCCTGGCGTCGCGGAACCTGCTTGCCGGCCAGGAAACCCAAGTGCTGTTCGTCTGGTACGCTGTCTGTGTCCTGCTCGCCTTCGTTATGGCGTATCTGGTCGTTACACTGGACGCCGGACGCGCGCCGAGCATCCTGTCCCTGATCGGTCAGGTCGTGCCGACGCTGCTTCTGTTTCCGGCCGCCGACTGGATGATCCAGCGGTTCGATGATGGCGATACGCGGTTCAGATGAGCGAGCCTTCGATCTTCTTTTCGGACGTCAATGAGCGCCAGGGCTCCTTCCTGCGTCGCACGTTCGTGATCGGCGGGTTGACGGCGCTGGGCGCCACGGCCCTGACAATTCGGCTGGCCCAACTGCAGGTCGTTCAGGCCCAAGAGTATTCGACACTGGCCAGTCAGAACCAGTTCAACTTCCGGCTTGTCCCTCCGCCGCGCGGACGCATTCTGGACCGCAACGGCGTCGTCATTGCCGGGAACCGGCCAAGCTTTCGTGTGCTGGTCATTCGCGACGAGACCAAGGATCTGGACCAGACTCTGGATCTGCTGGGCCGGCTTTTGCCCGACACCCTGGAACGCCGTCGCGCGATCATCCGTGACGTGAACGCGGCTCCCCGGTTCAGCCCTGTCCCGGTCAAGAGCGACCTGAGCTGGGAAGAGTTCGCCCGCGTCAATCTCTACGCTCCCGAGCTTCCCGGGGTCATGGCGGACATGAACGAGGCGCGCTTCTATCCCTTCACCGGGGCCTTCGCCCATGTGATCGGTTACGTCGCCAAGGTCTCGGACCGAGACGTGAAAGCTATCCGCGACGCCGGCGAGGAGCCGCCGCAGATTCTGTTCAACCCGGGCTTCCGCATCGGCCGATCGGGCGTCGAGAAGGCCCTGGACGCCGACCTGCGCGGAGAGGCCGGCGGCAACCGGGTGGAGGTCGATGCGCGCGGACGGGTGGTCGCCGAGGATGTCGGGGGATCCCGCCCGGCGGTGCCCGGCAAGGACGTGGTCCTGACGCTGGACGCCGACGTGCAGAACCGTGCGCTAGAGGTGTTCGGCGAAGAAAGCGGCGCCTGCGTCGTCATGGACATCCGCAACGGCGACATCCTTTGCATGACGTCAGCGCCGTCGTTCGATCCGAACCTGTTCGTCAGCGGTGTTCCCAGCAGCACCTATCGCGCCCTGTCTGACTATGAGCGCAAGCCGCTGCTGGACAAGGCGATCGGCGGAGTCTTCCACCCCGGTTCAACCTTCAAGCTGACGACATCGCTGGCGCTTCTGACCGCGGGCGTCGATCCGACCGAGCGTGTCAACTGCAGCGGCGGCTATCGCTTCGGCAATCGGACCTTTCGCTGCTGGAGTCGAAGCGGTCACGGCCCACAGGATATGCACGACGCGATCAAGAACTCTTGCGACGTCTATTTCTACCATATGTGCAATCGGGGGACCGGGGTCGACGGCATCCACGACGCGGCCCGGAAGATCGGCTTTCTCCAGACCTTCGACATCGGCGTTGGCAACCAGAAGACGGGCTCGGTGCCCAGCCGCGCCTGGAAAGCCGACTACAACAAGAACAATCCCAATCCCGATTCCCGCGTCTGGTACCCGGGCGAGACACTGTCCGTCGCGATCGGCCAGGGCGACGTGAACGTGACGGCCTTGCAACTCGCCGTTATGACGTCGCGCATCGCCAACGGGGTGAAAGCGCTGCAACCCCGGCTGATCAGGTCGGTCGGTGGTGTCGATCGGCCCTCGGGGGCGGCGGTGCCGGACCTGGCGTTCCCGCGGGAGCACCTGGAAGTCGTGCGCCAAGGCATGGTTGCGGTGGCCAACGACCGATCGGGCGGCGCCTATCGTCAGAGCCAGCTGGGCCTGGGCGACATTCAGATGGCGGGCAAGACCGGCACCGCCCAGGTGCGCAGCTACGACAATGTCTCGTCTCGCAAGAGTTCATCGGTCGGCTGGGCGCTGAAGGACCACAACCTGTTCGTCGCCTTCGCGCCTGTCGATCAGCCGCGCTACGCCATCGCCGTCATTGTCGAGCACGGCGGCCTGGCGGGCTCCACCGCCGCCGCGCCGCGGGCGAGAGAGATCATGCGGACGGTCCTGCTGAAGGACCCCGAGATGCGCGACCGCATCACGCGCCCGCCCCCGCCCGAGGCGACGGGGCCGCAACTGGACGAGGGTGCGATCGGCGCCGCGCCGGAAGCGGACCTGCCCACGACGCCGCCCCCGGAGGCGCGCCCGCGTCGGACGGCGCCGACCGCCACGACAGGGCCGCGCCCCTATCTGTCCGAGGGGCCTCGATGACCGCTTCCGCCCTAACGCGCCCGGGTGAGCGAGAGCGCCTGCCCGTCAAGATCAGCCAGATCGACTGGCGCTTTGCGGCACTTCTATGCGTCGTCGGCGGCATCGGCACGGCCATGATGTATTCGGTCGCCGGCGGATCGTGGGAGCCGTGGGCCGCCAACCATCTGATCCGCTTTGGCGTATGCGTGGTTCTGATGCTGGCGCTGTCGCTTGTCAGTCTGCGGATCTGGTTCGGGATGGCGTATCCCGTCTATGCGGTGGCGCTGTTGCTGCTCGTCGCGGTCGAGGTGGCGGGAGACACCCGGATGGGCGCGACGCGCTGGCTGGAGATCGGCCCGATCAGCTTCCAGCCCTCTGAGATCATGAAGATTGGCGTCGTGCTGGCTCTGGCGCGCTATTATCACGGGGCGACGGCACAGGATGCGCGCCTGAGCTGGAAGCTGATCTACCCGATCGGCATCATCGCCGCGCCCTTCCTGCTGGTCGCGCACCAGCCTGATCTGGGCACCGCCATGCTGATCGGCCTGACCGGCGCGGCCATGATGTTCATCGCCGGGCTGGATTGGAAGGCCATCGCGGCCGTGGTCGTCCCGGCCGCCATCGCGATCCCATTCTATGTTCTGTTCGGCATGCACGGGTATCAGCGGAACCGCGTGCTGACCTTCCTTTCGCCAGAGAGCGATCCGTCCGGCACCGGCTATCACATCACCCAGTCCAAGATCGCGCTGGGCTCAGGCGGCCTACTGGGCAAGGGCTACGGTCTGGGGAGCCAGAGCCAGCTGGAATTCTTGCCCGAGAAACAAACGGACTTCATCTTCGCGGCGGTGTCGGAGGAGTTCGGCTTCGTCGGCTCGTTCAGCATCCTGATGTGCTACCTGGCCATCATTCTGATCGCCTTCCGCATCGCCTCCCTGTCGCACAGTCATTTCGGCCGGATGGCGTCGGCGGGCGTGACGGCGACCTTTGCGCTGTATGTCCTGATCAACGGGGCGATGGTGATGGGACTGGCTCCGGTCGTGGGTGTGCCGATGCCGCTGCTGAGCTATGGCGGCACGGTCATGCTGACGGTGATGATCGGTTTCGGCCTGGTGATGTCGACGCGGGTGCACCGCTACGTCGAACTGCCCAAGGGCCATGGGCTGATCTGATCAGCCGGCGGCGGCGCGGGCGGTTTCGAGCTTGGAAGTCAGAGCGTTTCGCGCCTTCTCCTGCACAGTCGTCAGCGACCGTCGCGCGAGATCGAGTTCAGCCTGTCGGTCGTCCAGCGCCTGCATCTGTTCGGCTTGCTGTGCTTCAAGGCTGTCCAGCTCGGCTTCCAATGCCTTCAGCCTTGCCTTGGCCTTCTCGTTTTTTGGCTTGGGTTTCTTCTTGGTGGCCTTGCCGATATCGACCGACAGGCCGCGGGAGATCACCGCACCGGGCGAGGCGAGGGCGGCGTCGCGATCGGCGCCCTCGGTCAACTCCTGGGCCAGTCCGGTCTTGAACAGGTCCTGGCCGACGCCCCACGCGGCGAGGGCTTTCGGTCGGGAACTGGCCGCCACGGTGAAGGCATGGAAGCCGTCCGACCAGGTGAAGACCTTGAGTTTCGCCGCCATCCGCCGCTTACGCCTCGGCGCGGGAAACGGTTCCGCCTAAAGCGTCGCCGCCCAGTCGGTGCCCCGGATCAGGCTGTCGATGATGCCTGGCTCCGACGACGCGTGGCCGGCGTCCGGCACGATGTCCAGCTTCGCCTCGGGGAAGGCCTTGTGCAGAGCCCAGGCGCTGGCGATCGGCGTCACCACATCGAACCGCCCCTGCGCAATCCAGGTCGGGATCTGGCGAATGCGGCCGATATTCTTGAGCAGCCAGTTCTCTTCCGGGAAGAAGCCGCCGTTGACGAAGTACCAGCATTCGATGCGCGCGAAGGCGACGGCGAAGTCCGGTTCCGCGAACTTGTCCGGGCGCGCGGCGGGGCCTTCGACGCTGACGGTTTCGCCTTCCCAGCTGGACCAGGCGACCGCGCAACGTTCGCGCTCCTCGCGGTCATCGCCGGTCAGACGCTTGTAGTAGGCGCCCATCAGATCGTGACGTTCGTCCTCTGGAATGGGCGCGACAAACCGTTCCCACGCATCCGGGAAGATCATCGAGGCGCCGTCCTGATAGAACCAGTGCAGCTCCTTCTTGGTCAGCAGGAAGATACCACGCAGGATCAAGGCGCTGACACGCTCGGGGTGGGTGATGGCATAGGCCATCGACAGGGTGGAGCCCCACGACCCGCCGAACACCACCCACTGATCGACGCCACACCGCTCGCGCAGTCGTTCGATGTCCTCAATCAGGGTCCAGGTGGTGTTGTCATCCAGCGAGGCGTTCGGCCGCGACTTGCCGCAACCGCGCTGGTCGAACAGGACGATGCGGTAGACGGCCGGATCGAAATACCGCCGCATCCCGGCGTTGATCGCGCCGCCCGGCCCGCCGTGCAGCACCAGCACCGGTTTCCCCTGGGGATTGCCGCATTCCTCGAAATAGATTTCGTGAGCGCTGTCGGTCTGCATCCACCCGGACGCGAAGGGTTCGAGCTCGGGATAGAGCTCGCGGCGGGGCGTATCGGTCACGGGGAAGGCCATGCGGTGGTCGGCAGTCTCAGCTAAGGGTCAAGAGTTGATAGACGATGACCGAAGAGCGGCGAACCCTAGAACCAGCCAGCCGGCGATCATCAGAACGCCGCCGATCGGGGCGACCGCGCCCAGGGCCGGGAGGCTGAGCAGGCCGAGGAAGGCCAGAGCCAGAGAGAATACCAAGCCTCCGACCGCCGCCAGCCAGCCGGCCAAGGCAACGGACCGGCCGCCCGGCGCGATGGCGCAGGCGACGGCCAGAACGGCGTGGGCCAGCTGATAGGAAGCGCCTGTCGTCAGCAGGGTCTTGATCTGTGGTCCGGCGCCGTGCGCGGCGAAGGCTCCGACCGCCACCGCCATCGCGCCGTTGAATGCCGCGAACGCGGCCAAGTGACGATTCCAGGTCATGATGAAAGCCTATCTCACGGATTCGTCGGCGTCTGCTATCGGAGGCGCGATGTTTCCCACCCGCCGCATGGCCCTCCAGTATGTTTTGCTTTTCGCCGCCAACGGCGTGAGCCTGCCGTTCGCGGGCCTGTGGTTTCGCGCCCAGGGATTCTCTGGCGCGGAGATCGGCGTGCTGCTGGCGGCCCCCATGCTGGCCCGATTGGTCACCGGCCCGGCGATCGCCGTCTGGGCTGACGGTTTCCGACGCCGACGGTCTCCCATCGCCATCCTCGGCATCGCCATGGCGCTGGGGTATGGCGGCGCCGGGCTGGTCGATGGCGTGGCGGCTCAGGGGTTCCTGTGGTTCGTCGGCGCGACTGCGGCGGCCGGGCTGATCCCCCTGACCGATGTGCTGACCCTGGCGGTCGCTCGCCGTCACGGGTTCGACTTCGCCCTGCCCAGAGGCTGCGGATCGGCGGCCTTCGTCGCGGCCAACATCCTCATGGGAGCGGTACTGACGCGCGGATCGCCTGACTGGATCATCGTCTGGATCGCGGCGGCCGGCGCCTTGATGGCCATGGCGGCGGCGACAGTCCTTCCCACAGACGCGGTGACGGACGGACCGCGCATGACGGGCCGTGCACGGTTTGAGGGGCTGGCGGCTCTCACCACCGATCGCACGTTCATGACCGCCATCTTCGCGATCGGGGCGGTGCAGGCGACGCATGGTTTCTACTATGGATTTTCCGCCATCGCCTGGAAGGCGCAGGGACTCAGCGAGACCGTCACCGGCCTGCTGTGGGCGATATCCGTCGTGGTCGAGATCGCCTTCATGTGGTGGGTCGAGCCACGGCGTCGTCGCGCCGGCATAGGTCCCTGGGCGATCCTGATGCTGGGCGGCGTGGCGGCCGTCGTTCGATGGACGGCTTTGGCCTTTGCGCCGCCTCTGTGGCTGCTCTGGCCGTTGCAGGCGCTCCACGCCCTGACCTTCGCGGCGACCTATTTAGCCGGCGTGCAGATCGTGGAAAAACTGGCTCCGCCCGGCGGACATACGGCGGCTCAGACCCTGAATTCGGTCATCGCAGCGGGCGTGCTGATCGGGTTGGCGACCCTTGCGGCGGGACCGCTCTACGACCGCGTCGGCGTGATGGGCTATCTGGCGATGACCGGATTGGCGGCGGCTGGGCTGGCGTTGGGCTGGCGGCTGAAAGCGATCGTCTAGCCCAGACGATGACGCGGGAGAGGCGCCATGTGCCGCGCCATCACTCCGGTCGCCGCTTGAACGCCTCGGCGCAGCGTCTCGAACCCTATCGAGACCGGCGCCCGCAATAGACCGATGGCCGGCGCGTCGGCGTTGTCGGGGAGGGCGGTCAGGACCCGATAGAGCAAGTAGCTGCCGGCATCTTCCTCGCTGTCGGAGGTCGCGTCGGCCGTCAGGCCGGCTTCGGTCAGCGCGCGGACCATCTCAGCGGCCGGCGCCGTCGCGCGGGCAAGGGCGGGGCCGGTGCTGGTCAGCTTCGCGCCCCCGGTCAGAGCCTTGTTCTCCGCTCGTATCTGGATGCGAAAGCCGTCGCTGCGGCGGGTGCGTCCAACCAGGAGGACCGACAGGCACTCTGTTCTGCGGAGTTCGGCGCTGATCAGGCCAGCCAGTATTTCCGGATCGCCGGGGCCGACGGGAAGGGTTCGCGCACCGGGCGGCGACCAGTCTGCCCGCGACCGATCATCGAGCGCCGGCCAGGCGGGATCGTCGGTTTCGTACACACAGATCAGGATTGCGGGCCTGCGGTCCGGCGGGGTCTCGGCGTGGGTGTCGAGCATGGAACCTGCATGGCGTGTGACAACGTCGTGACAGCCTCCGACGGTGTCGGCATGCGGACCGGTCCGTCAAGCGAAAAGCGGCCGTCGTGATGGCCGGCTCGCTCATTTCTGGTGTCAGGAAAGATCGCCGACCGCCGCGTCCAGCAGCATAAAAGCCCGGCCTGCATCGGTCGCGAGCGCGCCCAGCACGGCGGCAGGTCCCTCCGACCGGGCCTGATCGCCCAGCCGGGAGGCGAAGCCCCGAACGTAGCGCTCGGCGTCGGCCCTCAGTTCGGGATCGCTCATGACCCGGCGCGAGACGCTGCGCACGGCCGCCGGGGCGACGCGCCGGACGATCTGGCGCGCACGATCCGGATCCCGGTCGGCAAAGGCGGCGGCGGCCTCTTCGACACGGGACCGGGGCAGGAGGGCGTTCGGGTCCACGCCCATGCGTCGGATGGCGGCGGTGATCCGGTCTGCGAGCGCCTCCGGATCGACGGGCATCACCGGCGTGTCCAAGTCAAGCGGCGCTTCGCCCGGCCCGTCATCGACCAGATCGGCCCAGTCCAGACGATCCTGCGCCTGGGGCGTCGGCTGCGGAGCCTGGTCGGCGGCCGGGGCCAGCCGCAGACGGCCGCGCAGGCCAAAGCCGCGCTCGCGTTCCGGTTCGGACTTGGCTGCGGGCGCGTCGCCCGAAGATCTTGATGCCTGCGCGGGCTCCGCGACAGTCTCGCGCCGCCGGAGCGGAGAGCCGCCGTCGCCCGAGACCACGCCCATCAGGCGAACGGCCTCGGTCAGCATGTCGTAGTTTCGGCGGACCCTCTCCTGGAAGCCGGCGTCCAGGGCTTCGGTGTCTTCGGCCGCCTTCCGTGACGCGGCGGCCAGCGCGGCCAGCCCATCCTCGACCACGGCGCGGACGGCGTCGGCGCGCGATCGCGCCTCTTCGGGCAGACGGGCCGCGCGTTCGTCCAACTCGCCGATGGCGGTGTCGACCTCGGCCAGGGCCTGGGTCATGCGGGCCAGGGTCGTTTCCAGCTTCTCGATGGCGCGTTCGCCGGCCTCGTCCACCAGATCAACCGTTTCGCCGACGATTTTGCGCGCGCCCTCGACGCGGGCGTCGGCGGCTTGGTCCGCCTTTTGAGCGGCGTCGAACAGGGCTTCACCGAGGCGATCGGCGCGAATCTGCGCGTGTCCGGCCGCTTCGTCAGCAGCCAAGCGGCTTTCTTCCGCCGTCGCCTGGAGCACAGCCAACGACCGACGGGTCTCCTCGATCAGGGTGTCGCGCGCGTCGGACGCCAGAGCCTCGAACCGGTCGAGCGAGAGCTTGGTGGCGGCATCGAACCCGTCCGCCTCGCGCTGGGACAGATCGACCAGGGCCCGGAACTGGTCCGTAGCCGCCTCGACCAGATCGCGCAGACCTTCGCTGGCCTTGGTGGAGGTGTCGCCGAGGTCTCCGGCTGCGGCGCGGGCGGCCGACAGTTGCTCGGTCAGTTGGGCGCGCTGGCTTTCGACCTGGGCGGAGAAATCTTCCTGGTCGGTGCGTAGGGCATAGGCGGCGGTCACGAGCGCAGCGCGCTGCTGGCCCAAGCCTTCCTCAACCGACTGGATCTGTTCGGCGACGCCGGTCCCGGCGTTCTCGAGCCGCAGGGTCTGACGGGCCAGGTCGTCGGAGGCCAGACGTGCGGCGTCCTGCGCCTCTCCGGCGGCGGCGGCGAGATCGGCGGCGCGGGCGGCGAGCACGGTCTCGGCTTCGCGCAACTGCGTCTGCGCCAGGTCCGACGCGTCGACGATGAGGCGCGATTGACGCTCCACCGCGTCCAGAACACCCGTGGCCTGGGTGTCGAGGCGACCGCCAATGACGGCCATTTCTTCGCGCTCTCGCCCGAGCTGTTCGGTCAGGCGACGAGCGGTGCGACCGGCTGTCTCCGCCGCCTCGTTCAGTCGTGTGGTTTCAAGTGAGAGGGCTTCACGCAAGAGGGACATGTCATTGCGCGCCCGCTCGGCCGCGAGCGCGGCCTGATCGATGTCGTTGCGAAGGGCCGAAAGGACGTGTCCTGTCTGCTGGGCCGCCAGTGCGGTCGGAGCGACCAGCGCCTCGGCCAGTTCCCGCGCACGGCGTGTTTCGGCTGCGAGACCCGCGCCCTGACGGACCGCATGGGCCAGCATGATGGCGAGCCCGGCGGGCGCCAGCGCGATTAGCACGTAGATGGCCAGCCGCAGGGGATCCGCAGCGAGGTCGCCCGAGCCGATTTCATAGGCGGCCCATGAAGCGACGCCCGCGATCCACAGGGCGGCTGCGACACCTGCGATCAGGTAGCTTCGTCCCGAAGACGATGGCGAGGCGGCGATCCGAGTGGTCGGCACGGACGGCGTCGAGGGCGCTTCATAAGTTGCAGGCGGAGCATCCGCGCTTTCGGTGAACGGGGTCGGTTCGACCAGGCTTTGGATCGCGGATGTTTCGCCGGCCACTCGCGCCTCGGGCGGAGGGGGCGCTTCCAGATCCGCGCCGCGCTGCTGCTGCTCCAGCAGCCGGCGGCGGCGACGCTCGGACATGGGCGGCTCAGCAAGGGGCGTCATGACAGGGACGATCGTCTCCGACGGCGTCTCGTCGCTCGTGATCTCGGAGTGCGGAATGGGATCCGGATCGGACAAAATCAGCGGCGGCCGTTGGCGGGACTTCATCGTGCAGGGATCTCAACTGAGCGAATGCGCGACGTGGGAGACGCGAGCGTTGAACCCTAGCTCATTTTCGCGTCGGATCGACTCACGCCGGACTCAAAAAAGTCGTTTCGGTCCGAACGTGACTGTGGCCCGAGGGCCTCTAGCACTCGCGAGACGGTCGGACGACGAGGATGTTGTTCCCGCGTTCGCTCTGGCAGTCGCTGACACGGTGAACCTCAGGTTCGGCGCGAGCGGAACTGTCTAGATTGACCCCAAACTGCGCCAGCGCCGTGATGGCGAGCAGGGCGATGAAGCCGGCCAGCAATTCGATCAGCGCCTGCACGCGCGTTTCCCCCCTGAACAGACCGCCTGTATGCCAGATTTCGCTGACCTGGACAATCGTGAGGCGAAGCTTCGTTGACCCGTGTGTCCGCAACGTGGAACGGATAAGCTTCCGGTGCGTCTTGTTGCGACCCGGACGCCCCACTCACCGACGTCGGCAGGAACACCCGAAGCATGGAGGACGTCGCCGACCGCCCCCGCGACACCGAGGCGGCTCTGGATCCCGAGGCCGCGCTGATTCCCGGCGACACCTGCTGGCGGGTGGAAAGGGCGAACCGTCTGACGGTTTTGATGGAGAACGAGGCCTATTTCGACGCCCTGATCTCGGCGCTCGGAAAGGCGAGGCGCTCGGTCGTGATCCTGGGGTGGCAGTTCGACCCGCGCACCCGGCTGGATCCCGAGACCCGCGCCGGCGATCGCCAGGCCGAGATCGGCCATCTGCTCCGGATGATGGTCAAGACCCGGCCTGAGCTGGACGTGCGGCTGCTGATCTGGAAGTCGCCGCTATTGATCGCGGCCTCGCAGGGCTTTTATCCGCATAAGGCGCAGGGCTGGTTCCGAAAGCGGATGGTGGAGTTCCGGTTGGACACGCCCGGCCCCATCGGCGCCTGCCATCATCAGAAGGCGGTCATCATCGACGACCGGGTCGCGTTCTGCGGCGGCGGCGACATCTCGGTGGACCGCTGGGATTCTCCCGCCCACCGCGACGACGATCCGCGCCGATGCCAGCCCTCGGGCGTCATCTCGCCGCCCCGGCATGAGACGATGTGCGTGATGGACGGGCCTGCCGCGCTCGCGCTCGGCGATCTGGCGCGTGAGCGTTGGTTCAAAGCGACCTGGGAGCGAACGGTGCCCGATCCCGTAGACAGCGATCCATGGCCCGAGGGACTGGCCGCCGACTTCACGGACGTACCGGTGGCGATCGCCCGGACCGAACCCGGGTTCGCCGGGCGCCATGAGGTGCGTGAGAACGAGCGCCTGCATCTCGCGGCCATTCGTGGGGCCAAGCGCCTGATCTACATGGAGAACCAGTATTTCACGTCACCGGTGATCGCCAATGCCCTGGCCGAGCGTTTGGACGAGCCGGATGGGCCTGAGATCGTGCTGGTCTCGACCGGCCGCAGCCCGAGCTGGTTCGACAGCATGACCATGGACACGGCTCGGGCCGAGGTGCTGTTCCGGCTTGAAGCGGCGGACCGTCACAACCGCTTCTTCGCCTTCAGCCCCAACACCAAGTCAGGCGCGCGGATCATCGTCCACGCCAAGGTGACGATCGTCGATGACAGGCTGCTGCGGATCGGCTCGACGAATCTGAACAACCGGTCGCTGGGCTTCGACACCGAATGCGACGTCGCAATCGCACCGGAAACCGCAGAAGGCCACGCCGCCATCCGCCGTTTCCGTCACCGTACGATCGGACATTTCATCGGCATCGCGGCGGATGAGTTCGACGCCGCCGAGTCTGTGATGGGTTCAACGGGCGAGGCGATCCAGAAGTTCGACACCGGCCGCATGAGCCCCCTGGGCGCAAGCGCGCCATCCATGATGCAGCGCACGATCGCGGAGTTTCAACTGGGCGATCCGATAGCGCCCTCCGACGCCTGGCGACCGTGGAAGCGGCGCAACCGGTCGCAGAGGCTTCAGTCGCCCGCCTGAATTTCGAAATCCACCACCAAAGGCAGGTGGTCGGACGCCATGCGCGAAAGTGGCGAGAACGGCGCCCGGACCTTGGTCACCCGGATGTGCGGGCTGACGAAGACATGGTCGATGCGGATCGACGGGAAGCCCGACGGGAAGGTCTTCAAAGTCGGCCGCAGTCCCAGCGCGCGCTGACAGTCCGCATGGTTGCGGGTCAGAGCCTGATAGGGTCGGGTGATCGACGTGGCGTTGAAATCTCCGGCGAGGATCGTCGGACCGGCGCAGTCGGGATGCCCCAGCCACTCCTTGCCGATCAGTGCGGCCGCCTGGAGCCTCTGCTCGCGCGGGACAAGTCCCAGATGCGTCGTCAACACGTTCAGATCGACACCGCCGACGTCGATCCTGACCCACACCGCGCCGCGTGGTTCGAGACCCGGAATGCCGCGCACGGTCGGCAGGGGGCCGGTCTTGACCAGGCGCTCGGGCAGCCGCGTCAGGATCGCATCCCCGTATTCCTCGGCTTCAACCCTCATGGCGGCGTTGAAGCGAAAGGACATCGACAACCGTTCGGCGATCGCTCGGGCCTGATCGACGCCGCCGGTGCGCGCCCGACCCACGTCCAGTTCCTGAAGGCAGACGATGTCGGGATCCAGCTCGGCGATCACGCCGACGACCCGCTCGACATCCAGTTTCTTGTCCACGCCGACGCAGCGGTGGACGTTGTAGGTGAGGAGCCGCATGGGCGACGAGCTAAGGCATTTGGGCCGCGAAAGCGACCCTGCCTGCGGCGTCAGATCTCCACGACACGATTGGGCGTCTCGTTGGGGTTCAGCGGTCTCGGCGGGAAATGCTCGGCCAGCACGGCCCCCATCAGTTCGATCGCCGCCTCGAAGCCCTGAGCGGGCTTCCGCTGCCGCAGACCCGCCGTCAGAACATCCACGGCCTGGACCCAGACCTCGGGCGCGACGCGGGAGTGAATGCCTTCGTCGGCGATGACTTCGACCTGTCGATCGGCCATGGCCGCGAAGATCAGCACGCCCGTTCGTTCCTGTGTGACGTGCAGACCGTGGGCCAGGAACTGGTGCATCGCGGCCTCGCGGGTCCTTTGGCGACGGATCGCGCGCGGCGTCGACAGTCTGGACAGCGCTGGAATGCGTAGCAGCAGATAGACTGACACGAACACTGCGGCCTGCACGACGGCGTAGACGGCCAGCGCCCGGCCGATGGTGATGTCGCGGGCCGCGAGGTGTGCGGCCTCCCAGCTGTCCGACAGCCCCGGAAACCAGGTCGAATCGAAACCCAGGGGAATCAGAACCAGTGGGGCGAGCAGGGCAGCCCCCGCCGCCCAGGCCAGGCTGATGTCGCGATAGCTTGAGACCGACTGCGCCAGGACACAGAAGATTTCGCCCGACGTCCGCGTCTCGGCCGTCGCAATGGCTGCCGAGACGCGGGCGTGGTCTTCCGAAGTCAGACGCATCACCATCCGCCCGAAGCTCCCCCGCCGCCGAAACTGCCGCCTCCGCCAGAGAAACCGCCTCCAAATCCGCCGCCGCCGCTCGACCGCGAACCGCGCGCCGAGTTCGACAGGATCTCGGACGCACCCCAGACCAGGATCGGACCCAGGCCGTTCGCCGCTCGTCGACCGCCACGACCCTTTCGACCCAGACCACGCAGCAGGTTGAGAAAGAAGAACACGAAGATCAGCGTCACGATCAGGCCCGGGAAGACCGGAACTTCGGCGTCGCTGGGCTGGACGGCGGCGGCGCGGGCCTCGGCATCGGCCGGATTCAGGCGGAGCTGCTCGGACACCGCATCGATGCCAGCGGTGATCCCGCGAACATAGCCGCCTTCGCGAAACGGCGGCAGAATCTGGGTCTGGATGATCTGGTTGGACAGGGCGTCTGTCAGCACCGGCTCCAGGCCGTAGCCGACCTCCAGACGCACCTTGCGTTCAGTCGGGGCTACGATCAGCAGCACGCCGTCGTCATCCTCGGCCGACCCGATCCCCCAAGCCCGTCCGAGGCGGTATCCATAGTCCTCGATCTCATAGCCCTGCAGGGAGGCGACGGTGACGACCACGAACTGGTGGCCGGTGTCGGCTTCCAGCGACGCCAATTTAGAGGCCAAGGCTGTCCGGCTCGCAGGGGTCAGGATCGCGGCTTGATCGACGACGCGCCCGGACAGGGCAGGGAACTGAAGCTCCGCGGCGAGCGCAGTCGATGACAGGCTGGCCAACAGGGCGGTCAACCCGACCAGGAAAGCGACCAGAACTCGGTTCATTTGAAATGTGTGGTCGAAATCACTGCGCGGGCGGGGCCGAACCCGGAGCGACGGCGGGGGCGGCCCCGCCCGGACGGGCGGCAGGCGAGGAGCCATCGACGTTGAAGGTGACTTGCGGCGCCGACTGGGCGTCGGCGGCGGCAGTGAACAGCTGCATCGGCTCCTCGCCGGAGAAGGCGGTCTTCGCCCAGATCACCGTCGGGAAGGTCCGCAGGCTGGTGTTGTAGTCGCGGACCGCCTCGTTGTAGTCGCGCCGCGCGATGGTGATGCGG
>JAZKHL010000053.1:0-4340 GCA_040385365.1 Pseudomonadota bacterium
GCTGCAGGGCGGTCAGGGCGGGGAACAGGTTGAAGCCCTGGAAGATGAAGCCGCAATGATCCAGCCGGAACTTGTCGATCTTGCCGTTCGACAGCTTCCACAGGTCGTCGACGTCAAGGCAGTCGACGCGGCCTTCTTCCGGCTTCAGCAGGCCGGACAGCGCCGCGATCAGGGTCGACTTGCCGGAACCCGAGGGGCCCATGACCATGGTCAGGTCGCCGTGGCGAGCGTCGAAATCCACGCCTTTAAGGACCTCGACGAAGCCCTTGCCGGACTTGAACCGCTTGACCAGGCCCTTGGCCTCGATGGCGAAATCGCCGTGCTTACCGTGGACCTTGGTGTGGACGGTCGGGTTTTCTGCGGCCGGAGCGTCGGGGGTGAAATCCATCATCGCAGCAGATCCGCGGGCTGGCTGTTTTTCAGGACGCCCATCGACAACAGGCCAGACGCCATGGCGATCAGAACCAGTCCACCGCCGACGATCAGCAGCAGGATCGGCGGCAGGGAGATGATGACCGCATTGGCCATGGCGAAGATCGAGACCAGCCACGTCAGGCCGATCGCGGCCGCGACCCCGACGATGCCGACCCAGAAACTGAGCTCCATCACGATCCGGTTCAACGATCCCATGCCGACACCGAGCGCCCGCAAAGATGCGAACTCCTTGATGTTGGCCATGATCGCGCCCTGCAGCGTCTGCCAGGTGATGGCGATGCCGATGATGGTGCCCAGCACCACGCAGCCGCCGATGATGATGATCAGAATGCCTTCCTCGAACATGGCGCCGGCGTTGGCGTCGGCCAGTTCCTGACGCGTCCAGGCCTTCCACTGGCCGTTGCCCATCGTGTTCAGCTGCGCCGCAACGATCTGCGCCCGCGCCGGATCACGCAGCTTGACCATCAGGGGGCCGACGCGCGGGCCCGTGTCGGCCTGGCCCAGCATCCGCAGGGTGTCGCGCGACATGACGATCGAGGGCTGCATCATGTTGGGATAGCCGCGCGTGACGGCCGCCACCGTGACGGTCTGGCCGTTATACAGCGCCTTGTCCCCCAGCTTGACCGACAGGGTCGTCAGGGCCGTCTCATCGACCGCGACGGTATAGGGTTGCCGCAGGGCGTCGACCAGTTCGGGAGAATAGTCGGTCGGAATGGTCACTGCGCCCGGCGTCGTATCGACGATGCTGACCTGGACGAACTTCTGGCGAGCGGCGCCCTGTCTGGCCTTGTCGGCCTGGGACATGGTCGGGTCCACATCCTTGATGTTCTGGAAGGTGCCCTGAGAGCCGTCCAGCGGCTTCACCTCGACCACTTCCGGGTGGTTGTAGGCCAGGGGGATGAAGCGGCGCGGGACGCCCGATGGTCCGCCGATCAGCGACTTGGCGCCCGGCTGCATGATGATCACGTCGGCGCTGGAGCGCTCGATCGTGGCGGTGAAGCCCTTGCCGATGCCGATGAAGACCCCCGTCATGGCCAGCACCAGCAGACCGGACAGGGCGAGCGCCATCACGGCGGCCATGTATCTGCGCCACTCATAGAGCAGCGTTGAAAGCGCGAGCGACATGTGAGTCTGAAACATCCCTGACGTGCGCCACTGTGTGAGGCCGAGCGCGGTTCCCTCCAAGTTAAATCGGGGTAAGGGTCAAGGTGCGGTTATGGCCACGCTTGACGGCGCTTCGCCGGGGTGTGGAGATGCTCGCTTGTCCCCGGAGTATCCGGAGGATAGCTACAAAATAACACTGCTGGGCGTCGAGCTCGGTCGCTGGTTGGAGATGACCCATGTCGCTGCGTATGCTGGCCTATGCCGCTTCCCTGTCGGTGCTGATGACGGCGGCTTCCGCCCCGGCCCGGGCCGACGAAGGCATGTGGACGTTCAACAATTTCCCGATCGCAGCGGTGAACGAACGCTACGGCACCCATATCGACCAGGCCTGGCTGGACCGGATCCAGAACGCGGCGGTGCGGATCAACGGCTGTTCGGCATCGCTGGTGTCGGGCGAGGGCCTGATCCTGACGAACCATCACTGCGTCGTCGGTTGCGCACAGGATTTGTCGGACGCTGCGAATGACTATGTGAAGAACGGCTGGATGCCGGCGACCCGCGAGGACGAGCTTCAGTGCCCCGGCGAGACGGCTGAAATCCTGACGGACATCACCGACGTGACCGATCGGGTTCTGGGCGCCGGAGCAGGGCTGGAGGGCGCAGCCTTCGTCCAGGCTCGCGCGGCCGAGCAGCAGGCGATTCAGCAAGAAGTCTGCGGCGACGACGTCAAGCTGACGTGCCAGGTCATCAGCTTCTATCGCGGCGGTCAGTACGCGCTCTACAAGTTCCGCAAGTATGAGGACGTGCGGCTGGCCTTTGCGCCGGAGTTCCAGGCGGCCTTCTTCGGCGGCGATCCCGACAACTTCAACTTCCCCCGCTATGCGCTCGATTTCGGCATGCTGCGGATCTACGAGGACGGCAAGCCGGTCGAGACGCCGAACCACCTGACCTGGAATCCGAATGCGCCGAAAGAGGGCGATCCGGTCTTCGTGGCGGGCAACCCCGGGTCGACTTCGCGCCTTTTGACCATCAGCCAGCTGGAGCGACTGCGCGATCAGGTCCAGCCGCTGAGCCTGATCCAGCAGTCCGAACTGCGCGGGCGGATGACGCAGTATTCGTTCACCGACGAGGAGGCCGCACGCGTCTCGGTCGATCCGATCTTCGGGCTGGAGAACAGCTTCAAGGCCACCTACGGCCAGCAACAGGCCCTGTTGGATCCCGAGTTCCTGCAGATCAAGCGCGATGAGGAGGCCCGCATTCGCGCCGGGGTCGCCGCCGACCCCGCCCTGGTCGCGCGGATCGGCGACCCATGGACCGACCTGGAAGCCATTCAGGGACGGGCAAGCGAACTGTATCTGCCGTATCGCCAGCTAGAGGCGTCGGCCGGCGGCGGCTCCACCCTCTACGGTATCGCCAAGGCCATCGTGCGAACCGCCAAGGAACGCGCCAAGCCCGTTGCGGAACGTCGCGCCGGTTATACCGATGCAAACTATGCCGCCATGGGCCGCCAGATGGCGCAGGAGGTGCCGATCACGACGGGCCTGGAGCAGATCCAGCTGACCTTCTGGCTGTCCAAAACGCGCGAGTACCTGACCGTCGACAACGCCGACGTTCAGCGCCTGCTGGGCCGGGAAAGCCCCGAGGCGCTGGCCGCGCGCCTGGTCTCGGGTACGGGTCTGGCCGATCCAGCCCGTCGGGCCGAGCTTCTGGCCATGACGCCGGAACAGCTGGCCGCGTCGGACGATCCGATGATCGAGCTGGTGCTGAAGACCGACGACGCGGCCCAGGCCCTGCGCGCCGGTTGGGAAGCCGCCGTGTCCGGTCCCACCGCGCGGGCGGCGGAAAAGGTGGCCCAGGCGCGGTTCGCGGTGCTGGGATCGAACCAGTATCCGGATGCGACCTTCTCCCTGCGTCTGTCCTACGGTCAGGTTCAGGGCTGGACCTATCGCGGAACCACGGTACCGGCCTTCACCTATATGGGCGGGCTCTATGACCGGGCGACCGGATCGCAGCCGTTCGTGCTGGCGGGCAAGTTTGCGGAGAACGAAGCGGCCGTGAACAAGGACACGGTCTATGACTTCTCGTCGACCAACGACATCATCGGCGGCAATTCGGGCTCGCCCGTGATCAACGCCGACGGCGAGGTGATCGGGGCCGCCTTCGACGGCAACATTCATTCGCTGGGCGGTGCGTTCGGCTATGACGCCGAGCTGAACCGCACGGTAACGGTCTCGACCGCCGCCATCACCGAGGCTCTTCGCAATGTCTATCAGCAGCCCCGGCTGCTGGAAGAACTGGGCGTGGAATAGCGCGGTCCTCGAAGCCCTTCCCCCGCGCTTCGCGGGGGAAAGAGGCCGGTCGGTCGCGTAGCGATCCAGGGCCGATGGGGGAAGTCTTGCCTTGCTTGCTTCCCCCTCGACACGAAAGTTCCCCCATCGGTCCTGTTCGGCTTCGCCGAAGACGGACCGCTTTCCCCCACTGCGTTGGGGAAGGGCTACCGTAATCTCCTATTTGTTGGAGTCACCCATGCGTCTCTTCCTCGCCGCCACCACCGCCCTGTGTCTCTCGGCCAGCGCCTCTGCGTCCTTTGCCGAAGAAGGCATGTGGACGTTCGACAACTTCCCGATCGCGCGGGCCAATGCGACCCTGGGGACCCACATCGATCAGGCGTGGCTGGACCGGGTGCGGCTGAGCTCGGTGCGGTTCGGCGGGTGTTCGGCGGGGATCGTGTCGGACGCCGGTCTGGTCATGACCAACAACCACTGCGTCGCGACCTGCGTGGCCAATCTGTCGACGCAGGC
>JAZKHL010000054.1:0-19387 GCA_040385365.1 Pseudomonadota bacterium
CCGGCTTCAGGTCGAGCCGGCGGAGCGCCAGCTGACGGGGCTCCTCCAATACGACGGCCAGAGTGTTCATTTCGGCGCCTAAGGGAGCATCGGACCCCCATAGGCCGCCTCCCAACTGTCAGCTTAGATTGACAGTTGGGGTTGTCAAATCCTGATTACACTTTGGACAGTCAAGCGCGGTGGACACTCTGCCGGGAACGTCAGGCTCGGGCCACGATCAGGCTGGCGATCATCGGCATGGCGGTCGGGATGCGGCGAGCCGAGGCGAAGCCGGCCTGGCGGCAAAAGGCGAGATATTCCTTGGCCGTCCTTGCCCGGCCCGAACCCATGGCCAGCAGATACATGCCGAAATAGGCGTCGCCGACCCGCTCCGAGCCCCGTTCTCCGGCCATGGGTTCGCCGATCAGCAGGGTTCCTCCGGGCGGCAGGGCGGCGCGGGCGGCCTTCAGAATCGTCAGCGCCGGGCCGTCGTCGTGGTCGTGGAGGATGCGGATCAGGCTGATGACGTCGGCGCCTCCGGGCAACGGCTCGTCGAAGAAACTGCCGCCCGCGGCATCCAGCGCGATTCCCTCGTCGGCGAAGGCCACACGCGCTCGATCGGCCACGGCAGGCAGGTCGAACAGGGCCAGGTCCAGGCGCGGAGCTCGGGCGGCGACCGCGCGCAGGAACGTCCCCTGCCCGCCTCCGACGTCCATCAGGCGGCGATGTCGCGCGATCGGATAGGCGTCGAGCACCTGGGCCGCGACCATGGCCTGGGATGCCGACATCAGGCCGGAATAGGGGGCGGCGGAGGTGGCGTCCGGCGCCCCGCCCTCCGCATAGGGCCAGTAGCCGGCGAGCGCCCCGCCGCCTCCGCCGCGTCGCAGCAGGCCGATCGGATCGGCCAGGTCGGCATAGAGCAGGGCGTGATGTTCGATCATCGCGGCGACGCCCGGCGCGCCGAGCAGAGCCGCGCCTTCGACGCCGAGCGCATAGCGGTCGTCGCCCGCCGACTCGGCCAGCTTCAGGGCGGTGGCGGCCTTGACCAGGCGTCGGGTGGCCGCGTTGTCGAGATCGACCGTTTGAGACAGTTGAGCAATGTCGGACGGCCCTTTGGCCAGCCGCGCCAGCAATCCCGACGTCACACAGGCGTAGGCGATCTGCGAATAGATGAAGCCCGCCGACAGATCGAACAGCGCCTGAGCGCGGACACGGGCGACGGGGCGGGTCAGCGGAAACCGTGAGGCCCACCGCTGGAAGTCGGGGCTGCCGATCAGGGCATTACGCCATGAGCGCCAGCGGTCGCGGAGGGTCATCGGCATCTCGTGCAGGACAGGCTGACAAACCGCTTGTGTCAATCAGGTTGGACACCTTTAGTGTCGCGTCAACAAGACACGGAGAGGCGCGGCCGATGCGGCGCGACAAGGTCGTCATCGTCGGAGCCGGGATCGGCGGACTGAGCGCCGCGATCGACCTGTGCGCTCAAGGGCTGGACATCACCGTAATCGAGCGGGCGCCCACGCCAGGCGGCAAGCTGAGCGAGGCGTCTGTCGGCGGCGCTGGCATCGATTCCGGCCCGACCGTCTTCACCATGAAATGGGTGTTCGACGACTTGTTCGCCTCGGCGGGCGAGACCTTCGACGATCATCTGACGACCGCCCGCGCCGAGACCCTGGCCCGCCACAGCTGGCCGGACGGCTCGACCTTCGACCTGTTCGCCGACCTCGACCGCTCGGCCGAGGCGGTCGGCGATCTGGCCGGGGCGGACGAGGCTCGGCGCTTTCGCGCCTTCGCCGCCCGAGCGTCGCTGATCTACAACGTGCTGGAAGGGCCGTTCATCAAAAAGGCCAAGCCGACCATTCCCGGCCTCACGCTGGACATCGGCCTGCACCGGCCACGCGAACAGTGGAGCATCATGCCCTATCGCTCGATGTGGTCAGAGCTCGGTTCATATTTCAAGGACCCGCGCCTGCGCCAACTCTTCGGCCGCTACGCTACCTATGCCGGCTGTTCCCCATTCAAGGCCCCCGCGACCCTGATGCTGGTCGCCCATGTCGAGCTTCAGGGCGTCTGGCTGGTCGAGGGTGGAATGCAGCGGATCCCCGAGGCACTGGCCGGGCTGGCGACGCAGTCGGGCGCGACGATCCGATACGGCGAGACCGTCGCGCGGATCGTCAAGACGAATGGAAAGGCAACTGGCGTCGAGTTGGCGACCGGCGAGCGGATCGAGGCGGATCGGGTCATCGTCAACGCCGATCCGGGCGCGCTGGCGGCGGGATGTTTCGGGGCCGATGCGTCCCTCGCCGTCGATCCGACGCCGCGAAAGGCGCGGTCGCTGTCGGCCATGACCCTGGCCTTTACCGGGGAGACGGACGCGCCGCTGACCCGGCACAACCTGTTCTTCTCGCCCGACTACGTCGCCGAGTTCGACGCCCTGCATGCGGGCCGGATGCCGGAAGCGCCCACCGTCTATGTCTGCGCCCAGGATCGCGCGGACGGCGGCGGACCGCCCCGGACCAATGGTCCCGAACGCTATTTCACCATCGTCAACGCGCCGCCCGACGGCGACGTCCACGCCTGGTCTCGGGAGGAAATCGACCAATGTCGGACACGTACCTTGGACACGTTAGAACGCTGCGGGGTCTCGATACGCCCCTCCCCCTCGCCGATGTCGATCACGACGCCCGACGGCTTCGAGAGGCGCTTTCCGGCGACGGGTGGGGCGCTCTACGGCCGGGCGGGACACGGGTGGGACGGAGCCTTCCGCAGGCCCGGAGCCCGTACGCGCATGCCCGGGCTCTACCTGTGTGGGGGAGCGACGCACCCTGGGGCCGGCGTGCCGATGGCGGCGCTGTCGGGGCGCTGTGCGGCCTCGGCCGTTCTGGCGGACCGCGCTTCGACGCGGCGGTAGGGCCCGGCGGCTACGCCTGGTGGTACGTCGACGCGATGAGCGCCGACGGGCGCAACGGACTGACCATCATCGCTTTCGTCGGCAGCGTCTTCTCGCCCTGGTACGGGTGGTCGGGGCGAGGGCGGCCGGATGATCACTGCGCGCTCAACGTGGCTTTCTACGGCCCCGACTGCGACCGCTGGACCATGACGGAGCGCGGCGAAGGACAGGTCGAGCGCGACGCCGCCAACCTGCGGATCGGCCCCAGCGCCCTGAGCTGGGACGGCGACGACCTGATCATCCGCATCGACGAGATCACCGCCCCGGTCCCGCCCATGCCGATGCTGCCCGCCAAGCTCAAAGGGACCGTGCGGGTCTCCCCGACCGCGATCAACGACCAGGCCTTCTCCATCGACGGAGAGGGTCGGCACATGTGGCGGCCGATCGCGCCGCGCGCGCGGATTTCCGTGACGCTGGACGAACCCAGGGTGTCCTGGACCGGCGAAGGCTATCTGGACACCAACGCCGGGGCCGAGCCGCTGGAGGACGCGTTCGAGGTCTGGGACTGGTCGCGGGCGCATCTTAAGGATGACAGCGCAGTGCTGTACGATCTGAAGAAGAAGGACGGGTCGGCGCTGAGCCTGGCCCTGCGCTTCGACCGGCATGGCCGGCCGGAGCCGGTCGAACCGCCGCCGCACGCAGGCCTGCCCAAGACGATCTGGGGCATGGAGCGTCACACGCGGGCTGATGCCGACCAGCCGGTCGAGGTGGCTCACACCTGGGAGGATACGCCCTTCTATTCGCGCTCGGCGATCCGGACGCATCTGTTCGGGGAGCCCTGCGAGGCGATCCACGAAAGCCTGTCGCTGGGGCGACTGAGATCACCCTTCGTGAAGGCGATGCTCCCCTTCCGCATGCCGCGCTCGCTCCGCTGATTCGCGATCCTGGCGCTGCGAGCGGCGAACCGAATACAGCTCCCAGCAGGCCCAGGCCAGGACGCCGCCATGAACCAGCACCAGCTCGATGAAAAAGGCCGTCTTGCCGCTCATGCCGTCGCTCCTTCCAGCAGGCCGTGGGCGCGGGCGACGTCGGAGATCACCGCCGCCACCAGGTCGGGCCGTTCCTCATGGGCGAGGTGGCCCAGACCCGGCAAAGTTACGATCCGGGCCCTGGGCAGGGATGCACGCACGTCTTCCGCGACCGAAGGTGGCACCGCCTGATCCCGGTCGCCCACGATCAGCGTGAGGTCGGCGATCAGCTGAGGCAGCGTCCGGCGCAGCGCGCGCAGATCCCAGCTGCCCATCATCCCCAGCGTGCCAGCGACGTGGCCGGGTTTCCGCAACAGCCGCGCGTAGAAGTCGATCCCGGCCTCGTCGATTTCCGATCCCGTGCCCCGGATCATCCGCGCCACCCGGCCCCGATCCCGCGCCGCGCCGGCGAACATCCGCACCGCCAGGGGATTGACGAACAGCCCCATGGCCAGGCCCTGGAACAGCGGCGCCACAGCTCCGGCGAAGGGTTGCAACGCGCCGTTGATCGCCACCACCGGGGCTTCTCCGAACCGGCCGTCCAGCGACATCTGCAGCGCGATCGCCGCCCCCGCCGAATGACCGACGACCAATGACGGACGCACCCCCAGCGCCGCGATCAGCGCCGCCGTCCGCCGCGCCATCGCCGGCAGGGACAGGCCGTTCTCCGGCGGCATGGCGGTGAAGCCGTGGCCCGGCAGGTCGGGCGCGACCACCGTGAACCGCTCGGCCAGCAGCGGTGTCAGACCCCGCCAGCTGTGAGTCGCCGCCCCGGCCCCATGGATCAACAGGATCCCCGGCCCGGACCCCGACACCTGCACATGCCAACGCAAATCCCCGACCGTGACGAACCGGCTGGAGGCGCGATTGGGCCAGTCACGGCCCTCGATGTCCCAGTCCGGCCGGTCGCTCACAGCGCCACCTTACGGAACAGGGTTGGGCGTCGGATCATTTGAATGGGAGCTTCAGAAACCCGCCCCGAAGGAGGGCCGATCCCATGAGCAGCACCGATCTGATCCCCACCCTGGCCCTCGCCACCCTGATCATCGCCGTGCTTGCGGCCGTCATCGGCTTCGCGCTGTTCAAGCGCAAACCCGCCAATCAGCACCCGATGGAGAAATCGCCGGACGGCGCCATCGTCGAGACGCGCCGCGCCAACGAACTGCCCCGCTAAAGCGGACATCTCAAGCCACATCCAGGGCGCGCACCACATCGCGCACCATGGTCGCCTCGACATAGGGCAGGGCCGCGAACCGGGCACCCATGGCCTCGGCCAGCTTGGCCCCGTCCCCTCTGGGCCGGGGCGATATGTCGATCAGGGCCGCGGACAGTCCCGCCGCTCGAATGCGGCGGCAGGCGTTCAATGCATCCTGCTCGGCGCGCGTTCGGAAGGCGGCGCCGTCAAGCGCGATATTGCCCCGTCCGTCGGTCATGATGACCAGCAGCGGCGTCCGCCCCTTGGCCCGTTCGGCGACGCCCAGGGCGGCGGCCGTCTCCAACGCAGAGGCCAGAGGCGTGGCCCCTCCCCCCGCCAGCTCGGCCAATTGCCGCCGCGCCCGCGCGAGTGACCGGGTCGGCGGCAGCAGGAGTTGGGCGGCGTCGCCCCGGAACGCGATGAGCGCCACCTGGGTCCGGCGGACATAGGCCTCGGCCAGCAGCAGTTCGACGGCGCCCTTGGTCTCGGCAAGGCGTTGCAGCGCCGCCGAGCCGGAGGCGTCCACCACGAAGATCACCGTCGATTCCGACCGCTGCTCGTAACGGCGAATGCGGAAGTCGTCGCGACGGACCCTGAGCGGTCCGCGGGTCGCTCCGGGCGCGGCGTCGCGAAGGCGTTGCCACGGCGCGGCGGTCTTCAACGTCTCGACCAGATCCAGCCCCGAAGCGCCGTCCGGCTTGCCCGACCGCGTACCGATCCGCCGGCCGCGCTTCGCCGCCGGCAGTTTCGCCCCGGCCGCGCCGGCGCGTGACGGAGCCGACCGCGAGACCGATCCACCCGCCGCCCACATCGCTTCCAAGCCCGCGGGGATGGCGGATCGGGCGGCGTCCAGAACCAGATCGTCGAGAGCCTCCTGCGTCTGTTCGCGGTCCTCGGCCTGTTCGAGATCGGCGTCCGGCCCGTCGGACATGTCGCCGTCGTCCGTCCGTTCGGCTTCCGCTTCGGCGGTCTCAGGTTCGGCGGGCGGCGCCGGGAAACGCGTGGCGCGAGGCGCAAGCACCAGGCGCGCGGCGGTGGCCAGATCGGCGTCGTCGATGACATCGCGACCTTCCAGAGCCGCGAGGCCGCACGCGGTGCGGAGCGCCAGCCTCGGCGCGCGCAGGGACCAGACGCCCAGGGCGTCCGCCGCCGCGCAGATGGCGTGGATCGCGGCCTCGTTCGGAGCCGCGAGGCGGGCAAGCTGGCCCTGCGCCTCTGCGATGTCGTCGGCGGTGGCGCTGATCGGTTCGGCGTCGCGGTGGCCGATGGCGTCGATGTTGAGGTGGAAGGCGAGCCGTTGGAGCAGGGCCTCGGGCGGACGTTCGTCGTCGATGCCTTCGTCCAGTGCGACGAGGACGAAGCGGGTCTCCAGCCGTTCGGCCATGCCGTCGCGTTCGATACGGATCGCGCCGTCCTCAAGCGCGCCTGCCAGTCGCGCGGCGACGCCGGCGTCCAGCCGCTCGGCCATCGGTGCGATCAGGACGCCGCCGTTTGCCTCGGCCAGCAGTCCCTTCTGCAAGACCCGCTGGCCCGCCCCCAGCGCCGCCGCGAGATCGAGCCCGCCCAGCAGGCGGTCGTCGCCGACGCCGGGAGGAAGCCGACGCCACGGCGCGCCTGAGGGGATCAGGGCGCGCAATCCGGCGAGCCAGGCGTCCCGCACCGGCCCAGGTCCGGCACGCACCGTCGCCCCGCCCAGACCTGGATCGACCGCCAGCAGGGCGGCGCAAAGCATCGCGTCGGCCCAGGCTTCCTGGGCCTGGCTCATGCCGCCAGAAGCTCGTCCATCGCGCGTTCGATCCGCGTGGTGGAGGCCTGTTCGTCCAGCGGCCCGCGACGAAGCCGGTGCCGCAGGGCCATCGGCGCGATCCGGCGCAAATCGGCCTCGGTCACCGCCGAACGTCCCTCATAGGCCGCCAGGGCACGCGACGCGCGCAGGAGGGTCAGCTCGCCCCGCAGGCCATCCGCGCCCACCGCCATGCACAGTCGCGACCCCGCCTCCAGTACCGCGTCCGGCACGACGATTTCGCCCAGTCTGACCTGCGCCGCGGCCACCTTCTTGCGCACCGCCGCGTCCTTGGCCTTCCACGCCTTGGCAAAGCCCGTGGGATCGCGGTCGAAGGCGTCGCGGCGCTTCACCACCTCGACGCGGTCGGCGAGGGTCTCCGGCGTGCGGACCTCGACCGACAGGCCGAACCGGTCCAGCAGCTGGGGTCGCAGCTCGCCCTCTTCCGGATTGCCGGAGCCGACCAGGACGAACCGCGCCGGGTGGCGAACGCTGAGACCCTCGCGCTCGACGACGTTCTCGCCGGATTGGGCCACGTCGAGCAGCAGGTCCACCAGATGGTCCTCCAGCAGATTGACCTCGTCGATATAGAGAAAGCCCCGGTTGGCGCGGGCCAGCAGGCCCGGCTCGAACGCCTTTTCGCCCAGCGTCAGCGCCCGTTCCAGGTCCAGCGCGCCGACGACCCGGTCCTCGGTCGCCCCCAGCGGCAGATCGACCACCGGGGCGGGGGTCGTTCCCAGCCCGGTGTGGCGGCACACGCCGTCGCAGGCCTCGCTCGGCGCATCAGGCTCGCAGTTGAACCGGCATCCGGCGATCACCGGCAAGGCCGGCAACAGGGCCGCCAGACCGCGCACGGCCGTGGTCTTGCCCGAGCCCCGGTCGCCGAAGACCATCACCCCGCCCAGGGTGCGATCGACCGCCGCCAGCAGCAGAGCCAGCTTCATGTCCGTCTGACCGACGATGGCCGAGAAGGGAAAGACGACGCGCATCGAGTGTCCAATTCGTGGGACACGACGGTTTCACGCCCGCGCGCCCCGGTCAACGAGTCGCGGCATTGTCGAACGCCGACATTTGAAGCGACGCGCGACTTCTGCCTATCGTGGCGATGGGCGCAACGTCGTCCGAGGGAGCGGCGCGATGGCGATAGCGGCGGGAACGACCAAAGGCTGGCGCTATCACCCCCAGCGCGACGCGCTGCTGGCCGAGGCGCATGCGCGGCCCTTCACCCCCCTGACCGGCCCCGCTCTGATCACCCGCATCGCCACCCTGTCCGGCCAGGACGGCGAGGACGCGGATCGAAAGCACATGGCCGCCCTGTGCCGCCGGCTCGGCCAGCCCGAACCCGGTCCGACCTCGCGATGGTGCGCGCTCGACGCAGGCACATGGCGGGTGCGGTGGGAGCGGCACACCGAGCTGTCGACCTGGACCTTCTTCCGGGCGCCGAACGGAAACACGCCCTTCGTCGAGACCGCGATGGACATGGCCCCCGAGGACTGGCTGGCGGCCTTTCCCGGCGCGGTGCTGGTGGCGACGCGGCTCGAGGTCTGGTCCGAGGTCGAAGAGAGATCGGCCGCCGCCCTGTTCGGGCTGGAGGTTGTGGGGGCCCGGTTGGCGGACGGCGCCGCGATCGCCCTGACCGATTTCCGCCCGGACGCCCAGGGCATGACCCGCTATCTGATGCTGGCCCATGCCGGGGACGCGGCCCTGACCGGGAGGCTGGTCCAGTCGCTGCTTGAGATCGAGACCTATCGGCTGATGGCGCTGCTGGCGTTCCCCGTCGCGGGCGAAACGGGCAAGGCGCTGGGCGGCATCGAATCGCGGGCGGCGGATCTGGCGCATCAACTGGCGGAGGACGCCGATCCGGAAGCGGACCGTCAGCTGCTGGATCGGCTGGCCGCGCTGGCGGGCGAAACCGAAGCTCTGATCGGCCGCACCAGTTTCCGATTCGATGCGGCCGCCGCCTACCACGGCATCGTGCGCGAGCGGATCGAGATGCTGCGCGAACAACACATCGAGGGCCTGCTGACGCTGGGCGAGTTCATGCAGCGTCGCCTGGACCCGGCCATGCGCACCTGCGACGCCGTGGCGGATCGCCAGAGAGCGACTATCGACCGTGTCGCGCGCATGGCGCAGATGCTGAACACCCGCGTCGAGGTCGCGGCGGAGGCGACCAGCGCGGCCCTGCTGGCCTCGATGGACCGTCGGGCGGGCGCGTCGCTCAAGCTGCAGCAGACGGTCGAGGGTCTGTCGACCGTGGCCATCGCCTACTATGCGGTCGGGCTGTTGGGCTTTCCGCTGAAAGCGTTCGAAAAGGCCTCGCACCGGTTCGATGCGACGATCGCCGCGGGGATCATGGCCCCGATCATGGCCTTACTGGTCTGGTTGTGGTTGCGATCGTTTCGCAAGAAACTGATCGGTCACGACTAAGTAGCGACGGGCGCGTCGCCTTGCCTCAAGTCATTTGGAACCTAGGGTGTCCACCGCAGTTGACAGTATTCGCGCCGGGTCTAATGTCCGGGCAACAAAAATCCCGGGAGGCTGCTCTATGCGTAAATTTGGTATCGTCGGCGCGGTAGCGGCCTCTGCCCTGTTGGGCCTCGCGGCCTGCGGCGGCGGCGACAACAAGGCCGAAGCCCCGGCGGCTGAGGCGCCCGCGGCGGCCCCGGCTGCGGCCCCCATGGCCGAAACCCCGGCCCCTGCCGCGACGCCGGCCGCAGCGCCCGCCGCTGAAGCCTCTCCAGCGGCTGCTGCAGCCGGCGCGACCATCCAGGTCGCCGGACTGACCGGCGACGCCGTCGCCGGCGAGCGGATTTTCGCCCAGTGCCGCACCTGCCACTCGATCGACGAGGGCGTGAACCGCGTCGGCCCGTCGCTGCACGGCATCATCGGCCGTCACTCCGGCATGGTCGCCGGCTACAACTATTCGACCGCCAACAAGGCCAGCGGCAAGACCTGGGACAACGAGACCCTGTTCGCCTATCTCGAAAATCCCCGCGCTTACATCCCCGGCACTAAGATGGCCTTCGTCGGCCTGCGTGACCCGCAGCAGCGCGCCAACGTCATCGCCTATCTGAACACCCACGACTGATCGTTTCGTTCAGATTGAAGATCGAGGCTCCGGTGGAAACGCCGGGGCCTTTTTCTTTGGTTGCTCAGCGTTGCAAACGCCGCCGCAGATCCAGCAGATGCAGCGGAAAAGACGCCGCGAGCGCCAGGGCGATCCACCACCACGCTGCGCCGACCAGGGCCGCCCGGGCGCCCAGGAGAATGCAGACACCGGGGCCGAACACCAGCAGCACCGCGTAGGGGGTCATCCGCTTCGTCGCCAGCAGCCAGCCGGCCTCCAGCGCCATGATGACCAGGATCAGATCGACCGCGTGACCGCTGGCGAAGAAACCGCTCATGCTGTGCGGATCAGGCGGGGCGCAGGCCCAGCAGGTGACCCATGTCCTTGAAGAAGATGCGGGCGTGGGCGGCGGGTTTCGCCTTGACCAGCTCCTTGTTCATATAGGCCTGCCAGGTCAGTTCCTGGATGTCGGGGTCGTCGCACAGGCTGACGAACCGCTCGCGCCGCTTGTCGGAGCGATACCAGAAATGCTGCATGACCCCGAGCACCATGAAGACCTTGCCGTGGGCCTTCATGAACCGCTTGCGCGCATCCTTGAGCGCGCTCGCCTTGCCGGTCGAAAGCGTGGCCTCGACCGCCTCGGCCGCCAGACGACCCCCCTCCATGGCGTAATAGATGCCTTCCCCCGACGCAGGCGCAACGACACCGGCGGCGTCGCCGGCCAGCACCACGTCGCGGCCGTTATCCCAGCGTCCCATGGGTTTGAGGGGGATCGGCGCGCCCTCGGTCCGCACGGTCTCGCAGTCCGTCAGGCCGCTGATTTTGCGCAGCGCCGTCACGGCGGTCCGCAGCGAAAACCCCTTCTGCATCGACCCGACCCCGATCGAGGCGGTGTCCCCATGCGGGAATATCCACGCATAGAAGTCCGGCGACAGCTTGCCCTGGTACCAGACGTCGCAGCGGTTGGCCTGAAAGTCCGCAGCGCCGGCTGCCGGGGCCTTGATGATCTCGTGATAGGCGAAGACGTAGCGTTGCTTGTCCGCCCCCTTCACGGCTTGCGCCGCGACGTTGGAGCGCGCGCCGTCCGCCCCGATGATGGTCCGGGCGCGCACCGAGATCGGCGGATCGTCCTTGGCGGCCCCCGCCGGTCGGTACAGGACCAGGGCCGAACCGTCGGCTTCGCGCTCGATGCGATCGAAGGTTCCGGTGCGGCGCTGTGCCCCGGCGCTCTCGGCCCGGGCCCGCAGCCATTCGTCGAAACTCTCGCGATTGACCATGCCGACATAGCCGCCCTCGATCGGCATGCGTACCCGTCGGTCGGAAGGGGCGATCATCCGCGCCTCGTTGGCCTTGGCGCAGATCAGGCTGTCGGGGATGTCGAAGTCGCGGATCAGCCGGGGCGGGATGGCGCCGCCGCAGGGCTTGATGCGGCCCTGTCGGTCCAGCAGCAGAACCGTGCGGCCCTGTTGGGCCAGATGGCGGGCGGCGGTCGAGCCCGAAGGCCCTCCTCCGACCACGACGCAGTCGAAGGTCTCGGCGACGATGCCGGGTTCAGGCCTGGACATGGTCGGTTCCTGCGACGGTGGTGAAGGTCGGTGCGGAGCGTTCAGCCCCGCTGATGCGCGTGGCGATCACGGCGGCGGCGATGAACAGCGCGGCCTCGATGGCGAAGACGGTCAGGAAGGCTGTAGCGTCCTGGGCGAAGACGCGCCGCCCGATATCGACGCCGACAGCGCCGAAGAAGCCGCCCAACGCAAAGGCCATAGCCTGGGCCGCACCCCAGACGCCCATGCGGATGCCCTCGCGGCCGCCGGCCTCCTGGCCGTCCGCGCCGGCTCCCGCCAGACCCATCATCGAGCCGATGGCGGCCACCGCGAACACCCCATTGAAGAAGCCCAGACCGAACACCGTCGGAGTGATCGGCCATCCCGGCCCGACGCTGGCGGCCACGGCCAGCATCGCCAGCGCGATCGCCGATCCGACGCAGCCCAGGATGGTCCACCCGCGCATCCAGCCCGCGCCCTTGCTGGCGACCATGCCGCCCGCCGCCCCGACCAGGATCATGCCCAGCAGCACCCCGCCGTGCTGGACCCCCGACATCTGGGTCGACTGTCCGGGCGTCATGCCGAAAACGAGGCCCGCGAATGGCTCCAGGATCAGGTCCTGGGCGCTGTAGGCGATCATCGACACGAAGACGAAGACGCCGAACATCCGCGCGCGCGGATCGGCGAGAGTCTCGCTCAAAGCCTCCTTGAAGGTCGGCTTGGGCTCGGTTGAAGCCACGGCCGCCTCGGCCTCGCCCTCGACGCGCCAGACCGCGAGCAGGGTCACGAGGAAAGCGATCATCGCGATGCCGCTGGCGATCAGGGCCAGTCGCTGCATCGAGAAGGGCTCCAGCAATCCGCCGGCGACGCCCGCCGTGATCGCGATCCCCATGACCATCATGATCCAGGTGATCGCCGCCGCCGCCGGCCTGCGCTTGGGCGTCACGCGCGTGGCCAAGAGAGCCAGTAACGACGTCCCGGACGCCCCGACGCCGGCGCCGATCATGCTGTAGGCGACCAGAGCCAGTCCGATTCCGACGACGGGCGATCCCGCCATGATCGCCGTGGCGTTGGCCGCCAATAGAGCGCCCATGGCCAGCACGCCCATGCCGCCGATGATCCAGGGCGTCCGCCTGCGCCCCATGTCGGAGCCATGCCCCCAGCGCGGCCGCGACAACTGCACCGCATAGTGCCAGGCGACCAGTCCGGCCGGCAGGGCGACGGGCAGGGCCAGCTCTACCGCCATGACGCGGTTCAAGGTCGAGGTGGTGAGCACCACGACCGACCCAAGCGCCGCCTGCACCAGCCCCAGCCGGACGATGCCGAGCCAGCCCAGAGGTTTCTGGCTCATGCGATCAGTCCCCGCACGGCGAAGGCCGAGACCAGCATGCCGATGACGTATAGGGTGGTCCCCGTGGCGTTGTACCAGGGGGTCAGCGTCTTCGGATCGCCCAGCAGCCGCGCCATCAGACCGAACTGGATCGCCAGCAGCGCCGCGACCGCCAGACCGTGCCAGGGCCGGTCCCAGGCCGCAAACAACAGGGTGACGACGATCAACTGAGGTGCGGCCATCACGGCGCAGGCGATCCGCGCGGCCGAATCGACGCCCAGTTCGGCCGGCAGGGACTTCAGCCCCAGCAGCCGGTCGCCCTCGACCGCCTTGAAGTCGTTCAGCACCATGATGCCATAGGCGCCGAAGCTGTAGAGCGCGGCCAGAATCAGCACCGGCGCGTGCGGCAGGGCGCCGGCCATCACCGCCGCCCCCGTGAACCAGGTCAGGCCTTCATAGGAGATGGCGACGGCGGTCGGCCCGGCGACCCCGTCCTGTTTCAGCCTGAGCGGCGGGGCGCTGTACGCCCAGGCCAGGGCTAGCCCCAGCACTGTCGCGCCCAGCACCCACGGGCCTGTCAGGGCTGCGACGAGCACCGACAGAGCGGTCCAGACGATCGCGATGTAGAGACCCCACCGCCCGGGAATGCGGCCCGACGGGATCGGGCGGTGCGGCTCGTTGATCGCATCGACGTGCCGGTCGAACCAGTCGTTGACGGCCTGGCTGGTGGCGCAGACCAGAGGCCCGGTCAGGGCGATGCCGGCGATCAGGAACAGCCATCTGCCGCTGAAGGGCATGCCCGAGGACACCACCCCGCACATGAACGCCCACATCGGCGGAAACCAGGTGACGGGCTTGAACAGCTCCAGCACGGCTGCCGGAGACGGGGCTGAAAACGCGGGAGCCTCAAGCGTCCTGTCCATCCGCCACCGTCGCTTGGACAGGTCAGAGTGTCAACGCGATTGGACAGTTTTTAGGGTGCGTAACGCTCTTCGTACCCACTGCTCGGCGCTGCTCTCGGCCGTATGTGGGCTCAGTCGTCCAGGTCGCCCAGGCCGTAGCGCCGCAGCTTGGAATACAGGCTCTGGCGGCTCAGCCCCAGCACGTCCGCGGCCGAGGCGCGGTTGTCGGACGTCAGGGTCAGGGCGGCCTCGATGCACAGCTTCTCGATCAGGTCGGTCGATTCGCGCACGATGTCCTTCATCGGCACTCGTCCGATCAGGTGGGTCAGCTGCTCCACCGACTGCGACACCGGCCCGCCCAGGATCGGCGCGGCCGGCGCCGCCGCCATCCGGCGGGCGACATTACGGATGCTGAAGCCATAGGTTGGGCGCGTGTCGTCCGGCACGACCACGGCGGTCACCTCGACATCCTCCTGCCCGCCCAGGCCGCTGCGGACAACGGTGGCGAAGTTTCGCAGGGCCCCATGATCCTTCAGCTGGGTCAGCATGATCTTCAGATCGATCTGCGGGCGCCCCAGGAAGCGGTCGAGCGGCAGGTTGATCGCTTCCTCGCGGCTGGCCAGATGGGTCAGCTCCAGGAAGGCGGGGTTCGCCGTCAGGATGCGCAGGTCGGTGTCGGTAACCACGAAGGCGTCGGAGATGCGCGCCAGCACCGCGTTCAGCGTCGCGTTCGGATCCTCGACGACAGCCATGGTTTCCGGTGTCAGACGAACCAGCAGCGACGCGGTCCGATCGTGCCGGAACATCGCCGCGGACAGGGCCGCCGTCGCGCCGTTAGCCAGACGAACCTGCAGAGCGGTGGGCGACGACATGCTGGTGGCCGAGGCTAGAAGCTCCACGGCGTCGGCGTGGCTCGTCGGGTCCAGCAAACTGGCGAAGGGCTGACCCAGCAGTTGCGTTTCTTCCCGCCCGGTGATGCGGGTGACGGCAGGGTTGGCCTCGCGGATGCGGCGGGTCTGGGCGTCGAGGATCAGCACCGCCTCGGAGGCGCTCTGGAACAACAGACGGTACCGTGACTCGGCCTGGCGCAGACGCAGGTAGTCCCGCTCCAGCGACTGCTGCACCTGGATCAGGCGCTGCTGAAGAATGGTCGAGGCCAGGAGGTCGCGGCCGAGCACGATGACCCGACCATCGTCGCCGGCCGCCAGAGCAAAATAGCGAACCGAGACCTCGCCCTCGTCGGCCGGGTGGTTGACCTCGCGCCAGCGAGACGGCTTGCCGGCCATGGCCTCGGCCAGCATCTCGGAAATCTTGTGACGGCTCTCGCCGGTGACCGTGTCGATCCATGACCGGTTCAGCCAGTCGCCGATGCCGTTGGAGGCGAGGTCAGAACTCGACACCGACATGTCGCGGACGATCCCGTCGCGATCAAGAACCAGGGCGATATCGCTCGCGGCCGATACCAGGCTCGCGGCCATGTCGGCGTCCAGAGACCCCAGCGCCGTGTGCGGGCGCTTGAAGGGAATCGTCACCGACAGGGAGGGGTGAGCGGTCATGGGCTGGCATTATCGGTCCGGCGACGCTTCTTCAAGCGACGGCTTGGGTATCGGAGAACAGTCGGGCGGCGGTGCGGACGGCCTCGCGGGCGTCCGGCGCGGTCTCATCGGCGCCGACTTCTGCGACGCGAGCGGGGTTTTCGGCAAAGGCGCGACCGCCGACGATGACCCGGACGTCGCGGTTGCGGGACGCCTGCCTCAGGGACTTGATCAGAGGCGGCAGAGGCTCGAGCCAGCATTCGTTGGCCATCGAGAAGCCGATCAGGTCGAACCGCTCGGTCTTGACCATATCGACCAGATCCTCGGCCGTGGCGTCGGGCATGCAGACTGTGCGCCAGCCCGCCTGACGGAAGAACTCGACCACCATGATCAGGCCCAGTGAATGCTGATCCCCCGGGGTCAGGGCGAACAGCGCCGTGCGGCCGTCGCCGCCGCCGTTCTCGACGTGGATGCGGTCGGCGAACTCATAGACGATCTGCTGCAGGCGACAGAGGCCGATGGTCACGTCGGTGAAGGTGCACAGGTCGTCCTCCCACATGACGCCCAGGCGCTTCGCCGCCGGGGCCAGCAGGTCGAAATAGATGGTCTCGACTGCGACGCCGCGCCGCATGAACAGATCCACTTTGTCCATCAGCTCGGCCAGGTCCTCGACCATGGCCTTGCGGGCGAATCGCTCGAGCTCGGTCGGCGAGATGACGCCGGTGCTCATCGGGATGACTTCGCTGGAGCCGCCGCTCTGATGGGCGGCCAGCAGCCGGGGAATGATCTCGCCCTCGATCAGCTGGGCCAAGGCGATGGGAGAAGGGTCGGGAAGCTGGGGTCGGTCGGACCGGGCGAACCGCACAACCGTGTCCGCGTCGCTCGCGCTCGGGACGCCGCGCGGTTCTGCGCCTTCGGAACGGTGAACGTAGGCCATCGACCCTCCTCCCCGGAGCGTGATCTCTTACGTCAGGTGTGATCCCCACCCACCCGGCGATGCGTTTCCTCGTGAACCCGACAGGCTGGGAGGCCGCCGGGTCCGTCGCTTCGGTCCGCCGCCGGATTGTTTCCCGGCTAGATCGGTTTCCGACAGTAGAAGCAGGCACGTCTAATCAACTCTCAGGCGACAGTGGGTCCACCGTTAAGGCTGCGAGTCAAGCGCCGGTTTCGGAACCGAAGTGTCAATTTGGATTTACGTCCAATCTATTTGACACATGCCGCGCGGCGGACCTAGGTTTCGATATCGCCTCTATCGGGGGGCGACCGGAGTCGGTCGATGTCATCGAGCGCGATCCATCATTCAGGCGGCGACGACCGGCGGCGGGACGCTGCGGGCCATGACGCCAGATCCATGCTGGACCGGCATTTCGGGGCCTTTATCGACGCCTTGGCGCCCTGTCCCTGGACGGCTCACACAGGCGATCACAGCGTCGTCGCCGGCCGTTGCGAACTGCGTGTCGCCCGGCCGCTCTACACGCCCGAGGAACGCGCCCGCCGCGATGGAACCGTATGGACCCTGGTCCAGGGCGTGCTGGCCCCGGTGCAGTTCCTGGCCTTCGGGATCAGCGTCTTTTTCGTGCTGCGTTATCTCGCGACTGGCGAGGGCGCGCAGGTCGCGACCCTGTCGGTGCTGATCAAGACGGCGCTGCTCTACACCATCATGGTCACCGGCGCGGTGTGGGAGAAGGTCGTCTTCGGCCGCTACCTGTTCGCCCCGTCCTTCTTCTGGGAGGACGTGTTCTCGATGCTCGTGCTGGCTCTGCACACGGCCTATCTGGCCATGGTGCTGCTGGGGATCGGCACGCCGGGCGAACAGCTGGTTCTCGCGCTCGCCGCCTATGCGACCTACGTCGTCAACGCCGCCCAGTTCATCTGGAAACTTCGGATGGCGCGGCTGGAAGCGCCCGCCCGCTGCCCGGCGGTCGCCGCATGAGCGAGGCCTTCGTCCTCGACACGCCTTCTCCTACCGGCGGATGCTCGTCCGCGCCGGTTCTGCGCGAACGGGGACAACGCGAGGTTTTCTGTGGACTGACTGGAATCGTCTGGCTGCATCGCAAGATGCAGGACGCCTTCTTCCTGGTCGTCGGCTCGCGCACCTGCGCCCACCTGATCCAGTCGGCCGCCGGGGTGATGATCTTCGCCGAGCCCCGCTTCGCCACCGCCATCATGGAGGAGAAGGATCTCGCCGGCCTGACCGACACCAACGATGAGCTGGACCGGGTTGTCGACCGGCTGCTGGCCCGCCGCCCCGACATCAAGCTGCTGTTCCTCGTCGGCTCCTGTCCGTCCGAAGTCATCAAGCTGGACCTCAGCCGCGCCGCCGGCCGCCTGTCCGAAAAGCACAGCCCCAACGTCCGGGTGCTGAACTATTCCGGCAGCGGCATAGAGACGACCTTCACGCAAGGCGAGGACGCCTGCCTCGCCGCCCTGGTGCCGCAGATGGCCGCAGCGCCCGCCGATGCCGAACAGAGCCTGCTGATCGTCGGCGCGCTGCCCGACGTGGTCGAAGACCAGTTCCGCCGCCTCTTCGCCGCCATGGGCATCACCCGCGTCGACGCCCTGCCGGCCCGCAAGATCGCCGACCTTCCCAGCGTCGGCCCCAACACCCGGTTCCTGGTCGCCCAGCCCTTCCTCGGCGACACGGCCCGGGCGCTGGAAGATCGCGGCGCGGTCCGCCTGGACGCCCTGTTCCCGTTCGGCGCCGAGGGCACCACGGACTGGCTGCACGCCGCCGCCGTGGCGTTCGGCGTGGATGAGATGCTGTTCCGCTCGGTCGTCGCACCGGGCCGCGAACGCGCCGCGCGCGCGCTGGAAAAGGTCCGGCCCGCGCTGGAAGGCAAGTCGATCTTCTTCTTCCCGGATTCGCAGCTGGAGGTGCCGCTGGCGCGGTTCCTGTCGCGCGAGCTGGGCATGATCCCGCTGGAAGTCGGCACGCCGTATCTGCACCGCACCCACCTGAACAAGGAACTGGCCCTGCTGCCGTCCTCGACGGTTCTGAGTGAAGGCCAGGACGTGGATCGCCAGCTGGACCGCTGCCGCGCCGCCCGCCCAGACCTGTCGGTCTGTGGCCTGGGTCTCGCCAATCCGCTGGAGATGGAGGGCCTGACGACCAAATGGTCGATCGAGCTGGTCTTCTCGCCGGTCCACGGCTTCGAACAGGCCGCCGATCTGGCCGAACTGTTCGCCCGTCCGATGAACCGCCGCGATCGCCTGTCGGATGCGATCGTGCCCCGGCGGAGGGCTGTCTGATGCAGCTAACCGTCTGGACCTATGAAGGCCCGCCCCACGTCGGCGCGATGCGGATCGCGACCGCGATGGAAGGCCTGCACTACGTCCTGCATGCGCCCCAGGGCGACACCTATGCCGACCTGCTGTTCACGATGATCGAGCGGCGCGGCAAACGCCCGCCCGTCACCTACACGACCTTCCAGGCGCGCGACCTGGGCACGGACACGGCCGAGCTGTTCAAGACCTCCGTCATCGACGCCCACGCCCGCTTCCAGCCCCAGGCGATGATCGTCGGCGCCTCCTGCACCGCAGAGCTGATCCAGGACGACCCCGCCGGCATGGCCCTGGCCATCGGCCTGCCGATCCCGGTCATCCCTCTGGAGCTGCCCAGCTACCAGAAGAAGGAAAACTGGGGCGCGGCCGAGACCTTCCGCCAACTGGTCCGCCACCTGACCCAGGTCGTCGAGCGGTCGCCGATGGCCGGGCACCGTCCGTCCTGCAACATCCTGGGCCCCACGGCCCTCGGCTTCCGCCACCGCGACGACGTGGTCGAGATCACCCGGCTGCTGGAGCGGATCGGCGTCGACATCAACGTCACAGCGCCGCTGGGGGCCACCCCCGCCGACATCGCCCGGATGGGCGCCGCCGACTTCAACGTCGTCCTCTATCCCGAGATCGCCGGCGAAGCGGCCAAGCAGCTCGAGAAGATGTGCGGCCAGCCGTCGGTCAAGACCGTGCCCCTGGGCTACGGCGCGACGATCGATTTCATCAACGAGGTCTGCGCCCTGACCGGCCTGGACCCCGCGCCCGTGCTGGACGGCGTCCCGTCGCGGATGCCCTGGTGGTCGCGTTCGGTCGATTCGACCTATCTGACCGGCAAGCGCGTCTTCGTCTTCGGCGACGCCA
>JAZKHL010000055.1:0-19343 GCA_040385365.1 Pseudomonadota bacterium
GGCGACAACAATGCCGTGGGCCAGATGCTGGCCGCCCTGCTCGACTGGCCCCAGGCCACCTTCGCCGCCAAGATCCAGATCGACGGCGGCAAGGCCACCGTGACCCGCGAGGTCGACGGCGGCATCCAGACCCTGGCGGCGACCCTGCCGGCCGTGGTGACCGTGGATCTGCGACTGAACACGCCGCGCTATGCCTCGCTGCCCAACATCATGAAGGCCAAGAAGAAGGAGATCGCCATGAAGGCGGTCGCCGACTACGGCGTCGATACCGCGCCGCGCCTGAAGGTGGTCAAGGTCACCGCGCCGGCGACCCGCTCGGCCGGGATCAAGGTGGCCGACGCCGCCGAACTCGTCTCCAAACTCAAGACCGCGGGAGCTCTCTGAGATGGCCGTCCTCGTCATCGCCGATCACGACGGTTCGGCCGTCCGCGACACCACGAACAAGACCGTGACGGCGGCGCTCGCCCTGTCTTCGGACGTCGATGTCCTGGTCGTCGGATCGGGGGCCCAGGCCGCAGCCGACAGCGCCGCGAAGATCGCCGGCGTCCGCAAGGTCCTGCTGGCCGAGAGCGGCGAGCTGGGTCATCACCTGGCCGAAGCGGTCACCGCCACGGTCCTGGGCCTGGCCGCCGGCTATGACGCGGTGCTCAGCCCCGCCTCGATGGACGGCAAGAACTTCATGCCGCGCATCGCCGCCAAGCTGGACGTCGCCCCGATCTCCGACATCGTCGAGGTCGTCTCGGCCGACACCTTCGTGCGCCCGATCTACGCCGGCAATGCGCTGGAGACGGTCCAGTCGTCCGACGCCAAGAAGGTCATCACCGTGCGCCCGACCGCGTTCACCGCGGCGGCCGAAGGCGGCTCGGCCTCGGTCGAAGCGGTCACTGGAACCGACGCAGGCAAGGCCTCGTTCGTCGGCGAAGAGATGGTCAAGTCGGACCGCCCCGAACTGGGCGCCGCGAAGATCGTCGTCTCCGGTGGCCGCGCCCTCGGCTCGGCCGAGGAATTCCACGCGGTCATTGAGCCGCTCGCCGACAAGCTGGGCGCCGCCGTCGGCGCCTCGCGCGCCGCCGTCGACGCCGGCTACGCCCCCAACGACTACCAGGTGGGCCAGACCGGCAAGGTCGTGGCTCCGGCCCTCTACATCGCCGTCGGCATTTCGGGCGCCATCCAGCACCTCGCCGGGATGAAGGACTCCAAGATCATCGTCGCCATCAACAAGGACGCCGACGCCCCGATCTTCCAGGTCGCGGACTACGGCATCGTCGGCGACTACAAGACCATCGTTCCGGAGCTGATGACCGCTCTGGGCTGATCGACTTCGACGACGAACAGGGGCGCGGCGCTTTCGGGCCCGCGCCCTTTTTCATGCTCGATGAACAGGCGGCTTGACTCATTTCGACAATTAGCTAATTGTCTCATCATGAGTTCGGTTTTCAAGGCCCTGTCCGATTCGACGCGGCGTCGCGTTCTGCATCTCCTGCGCGCGGGTCCGCTGAGCGCGGGTGAGCTGAGCGACCGGTTCGATGTCTCCAAACCCACGATGTCTGCCCATTTCACCGTGCTGAAGGAGGCCGACCTCGTCCACGCCGAGAAGGTCGGCAAGTCGGTGATCTATCATCTGAAGCTTTCGGTGCTCGAAGAGGCGCTGCTGGGTTTCGTCCATTCGTTCGGCCTTGGCGCGGAGGCGCCCGAGCCCAAAGAGGAGCCTGCCAAATGAAAAAGGATCTTATCGTCAGTTTGGCCTGGGCCGGCGGCATCGTCGCCCTGGCGCTGGCCGCGAGCTCGGCCCAAAATCTCGGCTACATCGATCAGGACATGACGACGCGCCTGGTGCTGGGCGCGACCGGGCTGATGATCGTCTCGTTCGGCAACCGCATCCCCAAGACCTTCGCCCTCAGCGCCGGCGCGCGAAAGGCTCAACGGGTCGCGGCCTGGTCGCTGGTCCTCAGCGGTCTGGTCTATGCCGGGGCCTTCGTTTTTGCGCCGCTCGACATGGCGATCCCGCTGGGATCCGGCGCCGTCATCGTCGGCATCCTGGTGACCTTCGGCTACTGCCTTTCGCTTCGCGCCAAAGCGCGCGCGGCCTGACCAGCGGCGCGTTACCGATCCGTAATGTTTCCGGCTTTGACGGATCGGCGCCGGGCTTTTCTAATCCCCTCCACGTTCGACGCGATGGCGTCACAGGGGAGCGTTCCATGATCCGTCACGCCTTGCGCGGGCCCAGCCTCGCCGTCGTCGCCTGCGCCCTGGCGCTCTCGGCCTGCGCCACCACCGACAGCAAGCCCGCCGCCGACGGCTCGGACAGCGGCGGGGCCGATACCGACCGCACCCTGGCGACCGGTCTCGACTATTCTGCCAATCCCGACCCCTATCCCTCCACCTATCAGGCCCTGCCGCGCGACAATGTCGCCATCGTCGGCGGGACGGTGTTCACCGGCACGGACCAGCGGATCGAGAACGGCGTCGTCCTGATGAGCGACGGCAAGGTCGAGACCGTCGGCCCTGCCTCGACCCCCGTCCCCGCCGGCTATCGCGTCGTCGATGCGCGGGGTCGGTTCGTGACCCCCGGCGTCATCGACGTCCACTCGCACCTCGGCGTCTACCCCTCGCCCGGCGTCAGCGGCATGAGCGACGGCAATGAGGCGACCAACCCGAACACCGCCCAGGTCTGGGCCGAACACTCCCTGTGGCCCCAGGATCCAGGGTTCAACACCGCCCGCGCCGGCGGCGTGACCACGCTCCAGATCCTGCCGGGATCGGCCAACCTGTTCGGCGGGCGCTCGGTGACGGTCAGGAACATCCCGTCCATCACCATGCAGGGCATGAAGTTCCCAGGCGCCCCCTACGGCGTGAAGATGGCCTGCGGCGAGAACCCCAGCCGCGTCTATGGTGGCCGCAACCAGTCGCCGGCCACCGGCATGGGCAATGTCGCCGGCTACCGCGCCGCCTTCATCGCGGCCCAGGACTACCGCGCCAAATGGGACAAGTGGCGCGAGGACGGCGAGGGGTCGCCCCCGACCCGCAACCTGCAGAACGAGACGCTCGCCGGCGTGCTGGACGGCACCATTCTGGTCCAGAACCATTGCTACCGCGCCGATGAGATGGCGGTGATGCTCGATATCGCCAATGAGTTCGGCTACCGCGTCACCGCCTTCCACCACGCCATCGAGGCCTACAAGATCGCGCCGCAACTGGCCGCCGCCGGCGTCTGCGCCGACATGTGGACCGGCTGGTGGGGCTTCAAGATGGAGGCGCTGGACGCCGTCGAGGAGAACGCCGCCCTGGTCGACGCCCAACAGGGATCCTGCGCCGTCATCCACTCCGACGACGCCCAGCTGACCCAGCGCCTGAACCAGGAGGCCGCCGCCGCGCTCGCCGCCGGTCGCCGCGCCGGACTGAACATCTCGGAAGAACACGCGATCAGCTGGATCACCTCCAACGCAGCCCGCTCGATCGGCATCGGCGATCAGACCGGATCGCTGGAGCCCGGCAAGCGCGGCGACGTGGTGATCTGGAGCGCCAATCCGTTCAGCATCTACGCCCGCGCCGATCAGGTCTATGTCGACGGGGCCCTGACCTTCGACCGCATGGACCCGCGCTATCAGCCCCAGTCGGACTTCGAACTGGGCCAGCCCGGCTATGGCATCTCCGCCGCCAACATCGCCGAGGGAGCCCGCTGATGCGTCGTCTCGCAACCGTTTCCCTGGCGGCCCTGCTGCTGTCGGCGCTCCCTGCCGCCGCCCAGATCACCGCCATCACCGGCGGCCGCGTGTTGACCGGCACGTCCATCATCGAGAACGGCACCGTCGTCATCGACGGCGGACGCATCGTCTCGGTCGGCGCCGGAGCGGCTCCTTCCGGGGCCCGCATCATCGACGCGCGCGGCAAGGTGGTGACCCCCGGTTTCGTCGCCGTGGATTCAGGCCTCGGCCTGACGGAGATCTCGTCGGTCGCCGGCTCGGACGACCAGTCCAATGACGCCAACACCATCTCGGCCTCGTTCGATGTCAGCTACGGCCTGGATCCCTGGTCGATCGCCATTCCGGTCGCGCGTCTGGGCGGCATCACCCGCGCTATCGTCGTCCCGAACCATCCGGGCGGCTCGGGAGGGCATCAGCATCAGGACGACTCTGACTTCGCCGGCGCGGGCGACAGCGGTTTCCAGTCGCCCGGCCTGTTCGCCGGCACCGCCTCGGTGATCCATCTGGCGGCCGGAACCGACATCCTGGTCCAGCCGCGCGTCGCCATGGTCGCGCCGTTTGGCGAGGCCGGAGCGGGCGTCGCCGGCGGCGCGCGCGGCGCCGAGTTCACCCAGTTCAGGGAGACCCTGGCCGAGGTCCGTCTCTATGCGCGCAACAAGTCCGCCTACGACCGCGCGGCCATGCGTGATCTTTCGCTGTCCCGCGCCGATCTGGAGGCCCTGATTCCTGTGGCGAACGGCACGATGCCGCTGATCGTCACCGTCCATCGCGCGGCCGACATCCAGCAGGTGCTGCGTCTGGGCCGCGAGGAGGGCGTCAAACTGATCCTGGACGGCGCCGAGGAAGGCTGGCTGGTCGCCGCCGACATCGCCGCCGCCAACGTGCCCGTTCTGCTGAACCCCATCTCCAACCTGCCCTCGAATTTGGAGATGCGGGCCGCGCGGATGGAGAACGCCGCCGCCCTAAACGCCGCCGGCGTCGTCATCGCCATCAAGGGCAACGAGGGTTCGGTCCACCGCGCCCGCGAAGCCCGCTACAATGCCGGAAACGCGGTCTCCCACGGCCTCCCGTTTGAAGCCGCCATCGCCGCCCTGACCGTCAATCCCGCCCGCATCTTCGGCATGGGCGGCCAGTTCGGCGAGCTCCGTGCCGGCGCCGCTGCCGACGTCGTCGTCTGGTCCGGCGACCCGCTGGAGCCCCTGTCCTCGGTCACTGCCGAATTCATCAACGGCCAGGAACAGGCCCTGACCAGCCGCCAGATCCTGCTGCGCGACCGCTATCGCAACGGCGGGTCCCAGGCGAGCGGGATGCCGGTCGCCTACGGGCAGTAGTCAGGCAGGAGAAGTCTAGGCCGCCTTCTTCTTCGCGGCGGGTTTCTTCGCGGCGGCCTTCTTGGCCGGAGCCGCCTTCTTCGCGGCCGGGGCGGCCGATCCCTTCAGGCTGCTGCGCAGCGCCGCCATCAGGTCGATGACGTTGGTGTCGTCCGGCTCCGGCGCCGCGACCACGCCCTGACCCTTCTGCTTGGCCTTGATCATGGCCTTCAGCGCCTCGTCGTAGCGGTCCTTGAACTGCGAGGGATCGAAGGCGGCGTCTTTCTGGCCGATGATACGCGCGGCGATATCGACCATGTCCTTGTCGGCCTTCACCTCGGGGATGGCGTCGAAATACTCCGCCGAATCGCGCACCTCCTCGTGCGCCCGCAGGGTGTAGGCGATCAGTCCCTTTCCCCGAACCTCCAGCGCGATCTGGCGCTCTCGCCCGCGCAGCACCAGCGCGCCCAGGGCGATCTTGTTCTGCTTGGCCATGGCCTCGCGGATGACGGCGAAGGCCTCGGTCCCAACCCCCTTGTCGGGCACGACGAACATCGGATCGCCCCAGTACAGCCGGTCGATCTCGTCGGCGTCGACGAACTGGCCGATGTCGATGGTTCGCGTGGATTCCAGCTTCACCTTGTCGAAGTCGGCGTTGTCGAACAGGACGTATTCGTCCTTGGACACCTCGAATCCTTTGACCAGATCCGACCGCTCGACCGGCCCGGCGTCAGGATCGGTCGGCACCATGCGGATGCGATTGTTGGTCTTGGGATTGATCAGGTGGAACGAGACGTCGTTCGTCCTGGACGTCGCCGTGTAGAGCGCCACCGGGCAGGTGACGAGCGACAGCTTCAGATGGCCTTGCCAGGTGGGACGGGACGGCATGGGTGCGACTCCTCGAGAGACGGAGTCGAACACCCAAGCTGGCTGTTGGTTCAGCCGTTCACCCGGGCGCGTTCATCCGGCCCTTCAGTTCGTCAATACGACGCGACGCCTCGGCCTTGTCCAGACCCTCCTCGAAGGCGTCCGGCTGATCCACTTCCTCAGACAGCGTCTTCAGATACGACGCCTGCGCGCCAGTCATCAGATCGCCGCCCGAGACCCAGTCGTCGGGGTTTTTTTCGGTATTGGTCGGCGGGTTGGGATCGAGCTTGGGATTGGCGTCGGACATAGCGAACTCCTGAGACTGAGTTGCCATAATGTTCTGGCGCTGACCGAGTTCCCGGCCCTAGCGGATGGGCGTGTAGCGGCAGATGAAGGTGGGATCGGCGTGCAGCGCGCTGGGCGTCAGGTGTATATGCAAACGCGCCTCCTCAACCGACGCGTCCAGGGAGAACGCCTGCTCAGCCTCGTACATGTCGTCGCGGTGCGCATCCTTCCATCCGCCCGCCAGCTTGATCGCCCGCGCCTTGGCAGCGGAGAGGTCGCTGGCCACCACGAAGACGTTCTTGTGCTGTTCGGTGAAGGCCAGCCCGTCATAGCCGCCCAGATTGACGTAGTAGAGCTTCTCGGATCCCGCGAACGGCTCGGGGTGCAACGAGACGTCGTAGCCGTCGGCCTGACCGATTTCCGACCAGCAATCAATGTGCAGCGTGCCGGGCTTGCCCCACCATTGCGAGAGCAGTGCGCGCCGCGTGGCCTCGATCGTCTCCGCCGCGATGAAGCGGATGTCGTGGACTTCGATATTGGCGCCGGCATGCTCGCCGCCGATGTAGATCGCAAACAGCTTCATGGGTCGGCGCTCTAGGACACGGCCTGGCGCATGTCGACCTTTGACCGGTGCGACGCCAGCACGTCCGACAGCCGACGCCCAACGATCTCTCCCATCTCCCGCGAACTGGTGATCCCCTGCACGAACGGGTGACGCCCCATGATGAAGGGCAGGCTCAGACAGAACAGGCGATCCGCCGGGAGACCCTCGGTGACCGGCTGGAACAGATCGTCGATGGCGATGCCGCGAGAGGATCCGGTCGGATCGGCCGAGGCCTCGTCGCGAACGATCCCCTGCTCCAGCAGGGTCAGGAACGGGAACTGGATCGCGCCCAACGGACGCTGGCCGGTCGCCTCGATGAACACGGGGAAATGGCGGCTCAGGTCGCCCTGGATCAAGCGGGCGCCGCCTTCGGGACAGTGGGTGTCGATCCGGTAATCGTCGCCGAGGGCCAGCACGCTCAGCCGGCCGGCTCGATGCAGGGCCAGCATCCGTTCGACGGATTCGTGCGGCACGGCGGCATAGGCATCGACGAAGACCGGCTTGAAATGACGGCTGAAGCGCTGGAACGACGCCCCATCCAGATGCGGGACAATCGCCGCCACGACCTCGTGCATTCTCAGGATCGCGTCCCGCCACGCTACCGTCGTTCGGGACGAATGATTGGAGCGGGCTTCGGCCAGATTTTCGGCCGCCCATTGGAAGGGGTCCGCGCCGAGCCTGGGCTCGAAATAGGCCTCGCCGAATTCTTCCAGCGTGGCGTCATCCAGACCCGAAACCTTGGCATAGTCGGGATCGACCCGCTGCATTTCGCGCCGGAACAGCGCGAAGACCGCATCGAGCAACCCATCCGGGGATCGCTCTATCAAGCGGGCGATCGCGGTTTCCGTGCAGATCTCCAGAGCCTGGTGCGGCAGGGGGAAATAGTAATCGGCCTCGGGCAGCAAACCCTTTCGCGACATCATCGTGATGCGGAACCCCTCGGCCCCCGGGTTCGGATCGTAGGTCAAGTCGTCGTCCTGGCGCAGAAACGCGCCGTGGGCGCCGGCAAGGGCGACCGCTGTGTCTATGGCGGTCAGAGACGAGCCACGAACGCCGATCTCGGTGGGCGCGATCGCAATCAAGGCCGTGGCGGGCCAAGGGCTGGCGAAATAGCCCGGGCGAATCTCCTGGCGCGATGGCCATTGATGACCCGTCGCCAGAACCACGTGATCGAACAGAATCCTGGTCGGCTCGCCGTCCGATGACGGGGACAGGACCAGTTCCATGCCGTCCGGGCGATTGATCGCATCCTGAACCCGACAGTCGGTCCGAATCTTGATTCGAGCTCCGGCCGCGGCGATCCTGTCCACCAGGACCGCGAATTGGCTTTCGAAATAGCGGCCCAGAACAACGCGTGGAACGAAGCTGCGATCGTTCATCCGGGCGATGTCCACGCCCAGCCCGTCGAGGTCGACGGCCGAAAGGCTCTGGAGCCAGCCCAGCAACGTCTCGGTCAGCGGCGGAATCTCCGCGCTGGCGATGTTCGACAGCATCGCCGGATCATTCCATCCCTTACGATAGGGCGTGCCCAGTCCCGCCGAGGTTTGGGCCTCGAACACGGTGATGTCGGCGCCCCCAACCCCATGATCGAGAAGCGCGTTCAAAGCGTAAAGGGTGGTCGGACCAGCGCCGACGAAGGCGATTGAAGGCATAACCCGCTCTGAATGCGCAGCCGCACGACCCGATCCAATGTGCGGTGGACGACTCCCGGGCTTCGCACGCCGGCTTCAGGATCTCGCGTATCGGACTGGGCATGAGAAAGGGCGGCGATCGCTCGCCGCCCTTTCCATGTTCGACGGCGAACGATCGCCTACTGGGCGGCCGATCGCACTTCCAGCGGCAAGCCCAGGGCTTCCAGCTGCGGCCGGACCACCGAGGCGTCGCCGACCACGACCCAGACGAACTGGTCGGGCTTGATGACGTCGCGGGCCGCTGTGTCCATCTGGGCGGCCGTCAGCGCGCTGGTGCGGCTGGCGAGCGTGGCCTGATAGTCGTCGGGGCGACCGTAGAGGGCGTTGGACCGCAGCGCCCCAAGGATCTGGGCCGAGGTCTCGAACCCGCCGGCCAGCGAGCGGGTGTTGCCGTTGATGGTCCGTTCCAACTCCTGCGGCGTGACGCCGTCCTGCTGCAGGAAGCGGTCATATTGGGCGATCAGGGCGGCGACGGATTCGCCGGTCCGGTTTGACTGCACCGGCGCGTTGACGATGTAGGGAACGCGGTGCTCCAGCGGGCTCACATTGCCCCGCACGCCATAGGACCAGCCCTTGGTTTCGCGCAGATCCGAGTTGATCCTCGACAGGAAGTCCGAACCCAGCGTGACGTTCGCCGCGTTCAGCGCCAGCAGATCGTCTGTACCCGACAGCGGCAGGACCGCGCCGCCATAGATCAGCGATTGCGGCGACTGCGGACGGTCGATCAGGACGATGCGGGTGGTCGTCGCCGGAATCTCGCCGGCGAAGTCTTTCGTGCCTTTCGGCGTCGACGGCGCGCGCCAGTCGCCGAAGGCGGCTTCCAGCTGGGGCGTAATGGCGCTGAGGGGCTCGTCCGAGACGACGAAGATGGTCGCGTTGTCCGGGCGCACCCAGGCGTCGTGCTCGGCGATCAGGTCTTCGCGTGTCAGGGCGGTCAGGGTCGCGTCGTCGCCCGAACCGGTGAAGGACCGGCCGTAGGGGCTGTTCGCGCCATACAGCAGCGGCGGCAGGGCGCGAGACGCGATCGCGCCGGGGTTGGTGCGTTCACTCGCCAGCGCCGAGAGACGCGCGGCGCGGATGCGCTCGACCTCCGACGGGGCGAAGGCCGGGTTGCGCACCACGTCCGACAACAAGGTCAGGGCCGGCGTCAGGTTGGCGCTGACGGTCGACAGATCGGCGGCGGTGCGGTCCATCGAGGCGCCGACGTTGACGGATGCGCCGAGACGCTCTTCTTCCTCGGCCAGCTGGTTGGAGTTGCGGGTGGTGGTGCCCTCGTCCAGCAGGTCCAGCATCATGGCGTGTGCGCCCAGGCGGTCGGCGCGGTCGGCGGCGTAACCGGCGTTGAACTCGACCGCGACGCGGGTCACGGGCACGGTGTCGACCTGGGCGTAGACGACCTTGACGCCGTTCGACAGTGTGGCGCGCTCGACGGCCGGGAACTGCAGGTCAGGCACCTGACCGATGGCCGGTATCGCGTCGCGGGCCACGCGCTGGATTTCCGCGGCCGGGACCGGTGTCGCGCCCGACGGGGCAGCCTCGACATAGGCCTCGCGCTCACCCGGTGCGATGGTCATGTCGAACACCGGACGCGTGAGCCAGCGTTGCATCGCCGCCGTGACCTGGGCCGGGGTGACCGAGGCGTACTCGGCCAGCTCCTTCTTGTAGTCGTCGGGATCGCCCGCATACAGCTGGCCCTCGGCCAGCACATTGGCCTTGCCATTGACCTGTTCCAGGCTCTGGATGCGTCGCGACACATACTGGGTGGCGACGCGGGCGACCTCTTCCTCGGTCGGGCCGGTGGCGATGTAGTCGGCGACGATGGCGTCCAGACGACGGCCCACCTCGGCTGCGTCCTGGCCCGGCTTCACGTCGACCGAGATGTCGAAGATGCCGATGCGGTGGAAGTCCGACAGCGAGGAAGACACGCCCACTGCCGTTTGCTCGTCACGGACGAGGAGGTTGTCCAGGCGCGATGAAGCGAGGCCGCCCAGCACCTGGGCGCCAACCGCCAGAGGCACGGCGTCGTCGCTCAGCAGGCCTGGCACGGCCCAGCTGCGGGTCAGGCGCGTGTTGGCCACGCGGTCATGCATGGTCTCGATGATCGGGGCCGCCAGCGTCGGCACGTCGGCCTCGGCCGGGGTATTCACCGGGCCGCGCGCAATGGCGCCGAAATACTTGTCCATCAGCGGACGAGCGGTCGCCGCGTCGATGTCGCCGGACAGGACGACGATGGCGTTGTTCGGACCGTAGTTCTCGCGGAACCAGTTGCGCACCGTCTCCAGGCTGGCGGCGTCGAGGTCGGCCATCGAGCCGATGGTCGAATGGCGATAGGGGTGACCTTCTGGGAAGAGGGCTTCCAGTTGGGCGTATTCGAACAGGCCATAAGGCTGGTTGTCGCCCTGACGCTTCTCGTTCTGGACCACGCCGCGCTGCAGATCGAGCACCGGCTGGCCGATCTCGCCCAGCAGGTAACCCATCCGGTCGGACTCGAGGAACAGCGCCTGTTCGAGCGCCGGGGTCGGAACGGTCTCGAAATAGTTGGTGCGGTCGAACCAGGTCGTGCCGTTCAGGTTCGAAGGCCCCAGGTTGCGCATGCGGCCGAGGTAGGATCCCGGCGCGTTCTCCGACCCGCCGAACATCAGGTGTTCGAACAGGTGGGCGAAACCGGTCGATCCAGCCGGCTCGTCCTTGGAACCGACGTTGTACCAGACCGACACCGCCACCACCGGCGCCTTGCGATCCTCGTGCACGATGACCGTCAGGCCGTTGTCGAGTGTGAACCGCTCCCACGGAATGTTTACCTCCGACACCAGCTCGGCGACTGGCGCGGCCTGCAGCTCGGCGGCCTGAGGCGCGGTGGCGGCCATCGGCGCGGCGGAGGTCTGGGCCAGGGCCGACCCGGCCAAGAAGGGGGAGGGCGCGATCACGGCAAGAAGGGCGGCGAGCGAGACGGAGCGAAGACGCATGGAAACTGTCCTTTTCCTTGGGGCGAGCGGACATTAGCCGCCGATCGCCGCTATGCAATCCGCCGGGCGGTCGCATTACCGAACCGTAATCAAAGCCGTGCCCGTTGCGGACGCGCGTCCATCGGCGCACACGGCCACGGTTCGATCGGCAACGCTTGGTCGCCGCCCGCGTTGTGATCGCTCGCATGAACGGCGCTTCACCGGAGCGCCTGATTACAGTCCCGCTGGGGTCATGCCCTCGCCGGATAGGACGGGCACAACGATGACCCGCCCCGCAGACGTTGGAGATGACGTGACCGATTTCGATTTTCCGCTTTCCCGCCGCGCCTTCGCGTTCGGAACCGCCGCCGTGGCGGGTCTGGCGGCCCTGCCGGCCTCGGCCCAGACCGGCCTGTCCGCCGAAGACCGCGCCGTGGTCAGCCAGGCCCAGACCTATCTGCAGAACCTCAGCGCCGCTCAGGGCAATTTCGTCGAGACGGGCGCCGGTGGTCAGCGTCGTCAGGGCCGCTTCTATCTGCAGCGTCCGGGCCGGATGCGGTTCGAATACACCGACCCTGCGGGTCTGCTGGTCGTGTCCGACGGATCGAACGTCAAACGCTATGACCCGCGTCTGAACGTATTCCGCCAGGTGCCGCTGGGCTCGACGCCGCTTTCGACCTTCCTGGCGCGCAACGTCCGGCTGGATCAGGGCGTGCGGATCGACAGGGTCACCCGGATGCAATCCGGCGCCTTCGCCCTGACGGTGCGCGATGGCCGTCGCCCGAACGACGGCTCGGTCATCCTGGCCTTCGCCGGCAACCCGCTGCGGCTCCAGGAATGGACGATCTCCGATGCGCAAGGGTCGCGAACGCGCACGCAGTTGACGACGCTGACGCCTGCCTCCGGTCTGGCGGCCAGCCTGTTCCAGCTACGCGATCCGACCCGCCGTCCCGGCCGCAACTAAGGCGAAAACCTGCGACGAATCGTGTCCGCCTGGGCACAGGGGAAGCCTCACGACGATCGTTTGACTATTTTTAGAGGGCGTGACACTTTGGGCACAGGGACGGCGGCGGCTGTCCTGACGTCGTCGGACGTCATCCCCTCCCGACGGCGGCGAGAGAGACAAAGCCTCCACCCCCCGGCTTCATGCCGGGGGGTTTTTTGTGGCTGGCGATGGGCTAGAGGCGGACCATGCTTCGCGTCGCCACCTGGAACATCAACTCCGTCCGCCTCCGCATCGACCAGGTCGCTCGCTTCGTGGCCGAGGCCGGTGTCGATGTCCTGTGTCTTCAGGAGATCAAATGCCTGGAGGATCAGTTCCCTCGGGGCGCCTTTGTCGACATGGGCATGCCCCACCTGAAGGTCGCGGGCCAGAAGGGCTGGCACGGCGTCGCCATCGCCTCACGCCGGCCGATCGAGCCCTCCGACACCTTCCAGGCCTGCAAGCTGGGCCACGCCCGCTGTGTCTCCGGCCGGATCGCCGGGGTCGACATCCAGAACTTCTACATCCCGGCCGGCGGCGACACGCCTGACCGCGAGCTGAATCCGAAATTCGATCACAAGATGGATTTCTACGAGCAACTGACCGCGACGATCGCGAACCAAGACCGGTCGGCCAAGCTGTTGATGTGCGGCGACTTCAACATCGCGCCGTCCGAGTTCGACGTCTGGAACCACCGCTACATGTCCAAGATCGTCAGCCACACACCGCTGGAGGTCGAGACCCTAAACCGGCTGCAGGCCGCGGGCGGGTTCGCCGACGTCGTCCGCGACGCCTTTCCCGAACCGCAGAAGCTGGCCTCGTGGTGGAGCTACCGGGCCCAGGACTTCCGCAAGTCCAACCGAGGCCTCCGCCTCGACCACATCTGGACCTCGCCGGGTCTGACGCCGTCGGTGATCCCGGGCTCGGCGACGATCCATGAACCGGTCCGCGCCTGGACCCAACCCAGCGACCACTGCCCGATCACCGTCGATCTGGGCGTGTGATCCGCCGACTTGCGCGCGAAACGACGCAAGCGCATCTTCTCTTCATGCCTGCCCTGTCGCCCATAGAGTCCGAGTTCGCTTCGACCGAAGAGGCCGAAGCCTATGATGTGTGGTTCCGCGCCAAGGTGCAGGATGCGCTCGCGGACACCCGGCCGGATGTGCCCCACGATGAGGTCGTGGCTCGCGTCAAGGCGAAGATTCGCGGCCTCAAGAAAGCAGGCTAATGCTGGCTGTCCGGTGGTCGGTAACGGCGCTGGAAGACGTGGATGCGATGGCGACCTTTATCGCCCGGGATAATCCAGCGGCGGCCGAACGGATGACAGATCTGGTCTTCGCCGCGGCTGAAAAACTGGGAACAGGACCTTTTCTCTACCGATCGGGCCGCGAGCCCGGCACGCGAGAAGCCGTCGTCCACCCCAATTATATTCTTGTCTACGCGGTGCAGGCGGATGCGATCCGCATCCTTCGCCTGCTACACGCCCGCCAGCAGTATCCGTGACTAGGGCTGCAGCCGGTACCCGCCCGCGTCCGTCAGCAGCAGGCGCGCCTGACCCGGCTCCGGCTCGATCTTCTGGCGCAGGCGATAGATGTGGGTTTCCAGCGTGTGGGTCGTGACGCCGGCGTTGTAACCCCAGACCTCGGTCAGCAGTTCCTCGCGCGACACCGGCTTGGTCCCGGCGCGATAGAGGTATTTCAGGATGTTGGTCTCTTTCTCCGTAAGCCGGACCTTCTTGCCCTTGTCGTCCAGGAGCACCTTGCCGGCGGGCCTGAAGGAATAGGGACCGATCTGGAAGACCGCGTCCTCGGACTGTTCATGGCTGCGCAGATGGGCGCGGATGCGGGCCAGCAGTACGGCGAAACGGAAGGGCTTGGTGACGTAGTCGTTGGCCCCTGAATCGAGGCCCAGCACAGTGTCTGCGTCGGAATCCTGAGCCGTCAGCATGATGACGGGGGTGGAGACGCCGTCCTTCCTCAACAGACGACAGGCCTCGCGGCCGTCCATATCCGGCAGATCGACGTCCAGCAGGATCAGGTCGGCGCGGATTTCGCGACCCAGGCGCACGCCCTCGGTGGCGGTGGCGGCCTGAACCGTCTTGAACTCCTCGTGCAACGCCAGCTGCTCGGCCAGCGCCTCGCGCAGGTCGTCGTCGTCGTCGATGATGAGCAGGGTCTTGGCTGTGGGCATGTGTCTAGAATGGCGAGGCTGGAGCCAAACGCCAAGGCGACGGCTGAATTTGGCGTGGAATCAGGCCTCGGAAGCCGCGAAAGTCGGGTTTCGTTCCCCAAACAGGGCCGATCCGATGCGGACGTGGGTCGCGCCGAGCCGGATCGCGGCCTCGTAGTCGGCGCTCATCCCCATGGACAGGACGCGCAGGCCGTTCCGTTCCGCGATGCGGGCCAGCAAGGCGAAATGCAGGATCGGCTCCTCGTCGGCCGGCGGAATGGCCATCAGGCCTTCGACGATCAGACCGGCGGCGCGCGCCCGGGCGATCAGGGCGTCGGCGTCGCGCGGCGCCACACCAGCCTTCTGGTCCTCTTCACCCGTGTTGACCTGGACCAGCAGGCGGGGCGAGCGGCCGACCTTTTGCGACGCGGCGGCCAGGGCTTCGACCAGCTTGTCCCGGTCCAGGGTCTCGATGACGTCGAACAGGGCGACGGCGTCTTCGGCCTTGTTGGACTGAAGGGGACCGATGAGGCGCAACTCCAGTTCCGGCAACCCGGCGCGGCGATCGGACCAGCGACCCTGGGCCTCCTGCACCCGGTTCTCGCCGAACACGCGCAGCCCGGCGGACAGGGCGTCATCAATGGCTTGCGGCGGCTGGGTCTTGGAGACCGCCGTGAGGGTGACGGCCGATGGGTCCCGGCCGGCCGCTCCAGCGGTTGAGGCCATACGGGCGCGGATGGCCGCGAGGCGGGCGGCGAAAGCCTCCGCCATGGACGGCGACGTCGAAGCGCGGGATGAGGCGGTCATGAGCGAAGCGGAGACGATGGAAGACGGAGCCCGGCTGTGGGCTATGGCTCAGGCCTTAGCCCGCGCCGCCGATGCTGTCAGGGGGGGCGAGACCTCGCGCGTGCCGCCCTTGCTGCTGTTCACCGATCCGGAACGCACCCCTCGCCCGTGGGAGGTCGCGGCGCGGATGCCCGCCGGGTCAGGCGTGGTCTATCGGGCGTTCGGCGCGTCGGGCGCTGCGGACACCGCTCAACGTCTACGGGCCATCACCCGCGATCGGGGCATGACGCTGCTGATCGGACAGGATGCGGATTTGGCCGCTCAGGTCGAGGCGGACGGCCTGCATTTGCCGGAACGGGCGCTGTCGGCGGCCTATGCCTTGTCCGGACGGAGGCCCGACTGGATCCTGACGGGGGCCGTGCACATGCGAAAAGCGGCGCTGTCGGCGCGGGATCTGGATGCTGTCGTGCTGTCGCCGATCTTCCCGGCGGGCGGCGCCTCGGCGCAGCGGGCGGCGTTGGGCGCGGATGTTCTGGCCAAGGCGGCTTGCGGTCGGACGCGAGTTATCGCTCTGGGCGGAATTACGGTCGGGAATGCGAGCGTGCTGGCGGAGACCGGCGCCTACGGTCTTGCGGCCATCGGCGGCGTCATCGACGCGTTCGGCGCCTAGAACCGGAAAAGCGTTTCCAGCCGGACGCGCGGCTGCGATCGGCGGTCGGTCTCGGGCGCACGGGCCGGGTCCTGTTGCGGTGTGGCCAGGCCGGCGGCGGCGCCGACCCGCAGGCGCGGCGACAGGCGGTAGTAGGCGCCGGCTTCGACGTCGCCCCACTCGGTTTCACGTCCAACCGGCTGGTTCAGATTGAAATCCAGACCCCAACGACCGTTCTCGTTCCACCGCAGGCCGCGACGCGGCGTCGTGGGCACGGAGCGTTGCGCAGACGAGGCTTCGGCGAGGCTCACGGCCGGGGCGCGGCTGCGTGATTGCGCCGACGCTTCGCCGGCGACGCCAGTAAGGGCGACGAGACCGATAGAGACAGCGAAGACCGCCGACAGACGCATTTCCAACCCTTCGACCCGGCGTTTCTCGCCGACCCTTAATTCTGAACACGACGTCACCGCCGTGGACCTGACGATTAGACACCCCAGGTCCGCCCGGTCAACGCAACGGTGGCGATCGAACCCGGTTCCTTCGACTCTTGCTCGCACCCTGTGGCGCAAGCGTCACGAGAACGCGGCCGAACGGTGGTCGCCCGGCAGCAGAATCGGCTTTGGGGCGTCCGCAACCGAACACAGTCGGCCCAGGCGCGAGGGATTGCCTTGTCATCGCCCCTTTTGGGCGTGTTATAGAGCCGCGCTTGGCGAACGGTCTCGGACCGTGGCCGCCAACGCGTCCCCGCCCGGGATCGAGGCGGGTCAGCATCCGGATGGAGACGACGTTCGATGGGTTTTGTTCGCGGCAAGACGGTCCTGGCGACCACGATGATGGTGGCCGGCGCTCTGTCCCTCTCCGCCTGCGGCGGCCTGCCCTTCACGGGCGGTTCAGCGCCGCGCACGACGGCTCAGACCGGCATCGGCGTGAATGGATATCTGTGGCGCGCGACGCTCGACACCCTCAGCTTCATGCCCCTGCTGACCGCCGATCCGTGGGGCGGCGTCGTGAACTACGACTGGTACGTCAATCCGCAGACGCCGAATGAGCGCTTCAAGGCGACCGTCTTCATTCTCGACACGCGCCTGCGCGCCGACGCGCTGAACGTCACGGTCACCAAGGAAGTCCGCGACGCCCAGGGTGGCTGGACCGCCGCCCCGGTGGCCGCCCAGACCGAGGCCGACCTGGAAAACGCGATCCTGACCAAGGCGCGCCAGCTGAACCTGTCCAACGCGGGCTAAAGCCCGCGTCTCCTCCATGTCGCGAAGCGACGGGGAGGGGGACCGCCCGCCGCTTGGCGGGTGGTGGAGGGGCTCTTGACGCCCCACACCTGTGTCCGCTTCAAGAACCCCTCCGTCTCCTCCGCTCCGCTGCGGATCCACCTCCCCATTCGCCAAGCGGCGAACAGGGAGGAGACGCCTTGAAGGAAACCCGTGTCCGCCTCTCCGACTCGCTACGACCCCAAGACCGCCGAACCGCGCCAGCAGGCCCGCTGGGCGGAGGCCGACGCCTTTGTCACGAAGGACACCGGTCGGCCGAAATACTATGTGCTTGAAATGTTTCCCTATCCGTCGGGGAACATCCACATGGGGCACGCCCGAAACTATGTGATGGGCGACGTCGTGGCGCGGCATAAGCGGGCGCAGGGCTTCGACGTTCTGCACCCCATGGGCTGGGACGCCTTCGGCATGCCGGCCGAGAATGCGGCCATGGAGCGGGGCATCCATCCCAAGGGCTGGACCTACGACAACATCGCCCAGATGCGGGCGCAGCTGAAACTACTGGGCCTGTCGCTGGACTGGTCGAGGGAGTTCGCCACCTGCGACCCCGAATATTACGGCAAGCAGCAGGCCTGGTTCCTGGAACTGTATCGGCGCGGCCTGGTCTATCGCAAGGACGGCACGGTCAACTGGGACCCGGTCGACAACACCGTCCTGGCCAACGAACAGGTCATCGACGGCCGCGGCTGGCGCTCGGGGGCCCTGGTTGAGAAGCGCAAGCTGAACCAGTGGTTCCTGCGCATCACCGACTATGCCGACGACCTGATCGACGGCCTGAAGACCCTGGATCGCTGGCCCGAAAAGGTCCGGCTGATGCAGGAGAACTGGATCGGCAAATCCAAGGGCGCGACCCTGTGGTGGGATATCGCCGAGGCGCCGGCCTTCCTGCCAGCCTCGCCCGAGGGCGAACCCGACCACGCCCGCGATCCGATCGAGGTCTATACGACCCGCCCCGACACCCTGTTCGGCGCCAGCTTCCTGGCCCTGGCCCCCGATCATCCCTTGACCAAGGCGATCGCCGAGCATCGGCCGGACGTCGCGGAGTTCGTCAAGGCCTGCGCTCAGACAGGCACGAGCGAAGCCGATATCGAGAAGGCGGAGAAACTCGGCGTCGATCTGGGCGTCCGCGTCCGTCATCCCTTCGATCCAGAAAAGACTCTGCCCGTCTGGGCGGCGAATTTCGTGCTCTCGACCTATGGCTCGGGCGCCATCTTCGGCTGCCCGGCGCACGACCAGCGCGACCTGGATTTCGCCCGCAAATACGATCTGCCGGTGGTTCCTGTGGTCCAGCCTGAGGGCGGCGAGCCGATCGAGGTCGGGACCGAAGCCTATGTCGGTCCCGGCCGGATCGTGAACTCCGGCTTCCTGGACGGCATGTCGATCGAGGACGCCAAGGCCGCGGCCATCGCCCGGATCGAGGCCGCGGGCCAGGGCAAGGGCGCGACCATCTATCGCCTGCGCGACTGGGGCGTCAGCCGCCAGCGCTACTGGGGCTGCCCCATCCCCATCGTCCACTGCGCCCAATGCGGCGTGGTCGAGGTTCCGGCCGATCAGCTGCCGGTCGTCCTGCCCGACGACGTGACGTTCGACGTGCCCGGCAACCCGCTGGACCGGCACCCGACGTGGAAGCATGTGAAATGCCCGTCTTGCGGAGCCGGTGCGACGCGCGAGACCGACACGCTCGACACCTTCGTCGATTCCAGCTGGTATTTCGCCCGCTTCACCGACCCGACGGCGGCCGAACCGATCAACAAGGATGCCGCCGACCGCTGGCTGGCGGTGGATCAGTATATCGGCGGGGTCGAGCATGCGGTCCTGCACCTGCTGTATGCCCGCTTCATCACCCGCGCGCTGAGCGACGCCGGGATGCTGTCTGTGAAGGAGCCGTTCGCTGGCCTCTTCACCCAAGGCATGGTCGTCCATGAGACCTATCGCCGAGCCGACGGCGCCTGGGTCGAGCCGACCGACGTCGAACTGACCAATGTGGCGGGGACCAGAAGCGCACGCCAGCTGTCCACCGGCGAGACCCTGACCATCGGCGACATCGAGAAGATGTCGAAATCCAAGAAGA
>JAZKHL010000056.1:0-3315 GCA_040385365.1 Pseudomonadota bacterium
ACTGCGCCCAGACGATCAGCCAGCCCTATATCGTCGGCCTGATGACCCAGGCGCTCCAGGTCGAGCCGCGCCACAGGGTGCTCGAGATCGGCACCGGCAGCGGATACCAGTGTGCGGTGCTGAGCCGGCTGGCCCGGTATGTCTATTCGGTAGAGCGGTATCGCAGCCTGATGGTCGAGGCGGAAGCCAAGCTGCGGACGCTGGAGATCGACAACGTCATCACGCGACACTCCGACGGAGGCCTCGGCTGGCCGGAACAGGCGCCGTTCGACCGGATCATGGTGACGGCGGCGTCGCCGACCGAGCCGACCGAACTGCTGAAACAGCTCAAGCCGGGCGGCGTGCTGGTGGCCCCGGTCGGCAAGACGTCGGTCCAGATGCTTCACCGCTATTCGGGCCAGCCGGACGGCAGCTTCCGCCGCGAAAGCCTGTGCGAAGTCCGGTTCGTGCCGCTGGTCGAGGGGACGGCGAAGGAGGGGTGAGGGTCGAGGCAATAGGCAATAGGCAATAGGCAATAGGCAATAGGTGCAGCGCAGGTGGCGCTGATGTGCGCACCGCCGAGGTCAGAAGCGCTGATTGACCCTATTGCCTGTTGCCTATTGCCTCCTTCGCCCCATTAACCTCTCCGCCCCACTTTCGCGCGCTTTGGCGGGTTGGCTATGGCGCTTCGGCGGGGCATGTCGGACAGATGAAGATGGAGGGGCGGATGCGCATTTCGATGGGGATCAGAGCAGCGGTGATCGCTTTGGCTGGCATGGCCGCGACCGCCTGCGCCAGCTATCCCGACGCTCCGATGTACGACACCCGGCCGATGCCGGGATATGGCGCGCCAGGCGGCCAGCCGACGAATTCCGATGGCGCAGCGCCCCAGCCGCCGGTCTATGAATCGCCGCCGCCCTCGACCGCGCCGATCGGATCGATCGAAGGCGGAGCCCTGCCGCCGCCCTCGTCGGCTCCATCGAACACCTATCCGCCCCCGGCTTACAATCCTGGGACTTATTCCCCGCCGCCCGCTTACAATCCGCCAGCCTATTCGCCGCCCAGCGCGCCGACCACGGTCTCGGCTGGCGCCGCCTATGTCATCCAGCCGGGCGACACCATCTCGGGCGTCGGCCGACGCTTCCAGACGCCGGTTCAGATCCTGATCGACCTGAATGGTCTGGGGCCGCGCGGCGCGATCAGCGCGGGCCAGCGAATCATCCTGCCGGACAGCGCGCTGGACACCGGCTCCGATCCTTATGCCACCGGCGCCGCGCCCGTCGGGGTCATGGTGCCTGAGAATGGCGTGATCCCGCCGCCGCCTCCGCCACCCTCCGGCAACCCCGCCGCGCCTCCGCCGCCCCGGCAGCCGGCCGCCAGCGCCACGACGGGCGTCGCGCCGGTCGGATCGACCAACCTTCAATGGCCGGTGCGCGGCGAGGTCGTACGTCGGTTCGGTCCTGTGGGTCTGGGCGAGCGGAACAACGGCATCAACATCGGCGCGTCCGCCGGCGCCGCCGTGAACGCCGCCGCCGCAGGGCGCGTGGCCTATGTCGGCGACGATCTGGTGGGGCAGGGGCTGACGGTCCTGATCGTCCACCGCGACGGCTGGCGCACGGTCTATGGCCATCTGGGTTCGGCGACCGTGGACGACGGGGCCGACGTGCGCGCCGGACAGCAGATCGGCACGGTCGGCCTGACCGCCGGCGACGGGCGTCCCTCCATCCATTTCGAGACGCGTCGGATGCAGGGCGACGAGCCGGTGGCGATCGATCCATTGACCGTTTTGCCACGCTGATCCGACCGAAAGCCGACGCCGCGTTGCATTCGCAAAGGCTCGGCCCTAGGTATCGCGCCTGTTTTTAAGAGGGCGCCCGACTGAGGCTCGCCCGTGTCGGGGAAATACCAATGGCTCCTACCGCTGACGGCGGCATCGCCGCGATGGTCGTGCAGTTCCTGCCCTTCATCGGCATTTTCGTGCTGTTCTATTTCCTGCTGATTCGTCCGCAGCAGAAGCGCGCCAAGGAGCACCAAGCCCTGATTTCGGCCGTGAAGCGCGGCGACACCATCGTCCTGTCGTCGGGCATGATCGGCAAGGTCACCCGCGTCGAGGAGGCCGAGGTCAACGTCGAGATCGCGCCGAGCGTCAACGTGCGTGTGGTCAAGGGCATGATCGCCGAGGTGCGCAACCGCACCGCCATCGCCGCGAACGACACCAAGTCGATCTCCAAGTCCTGACGCCTGAACCGCTGAACCGGAAACCCCGTCCATGATTCAGCTGTCGCGCTGGAAAGTCATTCTCGTCGTCGTCGCGTTCGTGTTCGGCGCGCTGCTGGCATTCCCCAACATGCTGTCGGATTCACAGCGCGCGGCGCTGCCCGGCTTCGTGCCCAGCAGCAAGCTGAACCTCGGCCTCGACCTTCAGGGCGGATCGTATCTGCTGCTGGAAGTCGACGTCGATGCGATGCGCACAAAGCGGGTCGACAATCTGATCGAGGACGTTCGAGTCGCTCTGCGCGAAGCCGGCGTCGCCACCAACCAGATCGTCCGGGAACCGGGCGGCGTGGTGGTGGTTCTGGCGGATCCGACCCGTCAGGATGCGGCCTACACTGCGATGTCGGCGTTGATCGGGCCGGCTGCGTCCGGCGGACAGCCGGAACGTCAGGCTTTGCGCGTCGGCAACGACCGTGTCCGACTGGCCTTTACGCAAGCGACGCTGAACGGCATGGGCGCGACGGCGGTGGATCAATCGATCGAGGTTGTTCGTCGCCGCATCGACTCGCTCGGCACCCGCGAGCCGTCGATCACCCGCCAGGGGGCTGACCGGATCGTCGTGCAGGCGCCAGGCGAAAGCGATCCCACGGCCCTTGAACGCGTCATCGGCCAGACCGCCCAGCTGACCTTCCAGATGGTCGATTCCGAGAACAACGTGAACGACGCGATCGCCGGCCGCGTGCCGCCCGATTCGCAGCTTCTGTCCGGCTCGGACGGCGTGACGCCCTATCTGGTCAAGAAGCGGGTGCTGGTGTCCGGCGAAAACCTGACCCGCGCGGGCGTCGGCGCGGACCAGAGCGGCCGTCCGGCGATCGACTTCCGCTTCGACGGCCAAGGCGCACGCCGGTTTGCCGAGGCGACGACCGCCAATGACGGCAAACCGTTCGCCATTATCCTGGACGGCAAGGTCATCTCGGCTCCCACCATCAACGGCCCGATCACGGGGGGCACCGGCCAGATCGTCGGCAGCTTCTCGATCGCCGAGGCGTCCGAGCTGGTGAACCTGCTGAACGGCGGGGCGCTTCCGGCCCCGCTGACGGTCGAGGAACGCCGCACGGTGAC
>JAZKHL010000057.1:0-4545 GCA_040385365.1 Pseudomonadota bacterium
CCATCCGGCAGGAGTTCGGACGGCCCGCCGTGGATGAGTTGCAGGTCAGGGAGCTGAAGCGAAGGAAGCTCCGGCTCAAGGAGGAAATCACCAGTCTGGAGGCCAGGGCAGGTTAGCCGGGTCTCCGAACCAGAAACGAGAACGGCCCCGGGAGCGATCCCGGGGCCGTTTATTTTTGCTTCCCTCTCCCCTTGCGGGAGAGGGAGCCCGCGCACGGCGGCGAAAGCCGTCGTCCTGGCGCGGTCGGGCGAGGGGTGACGCAGGCCTTACCGGCTGGCGGCAGCGAGACCCCTCACCCTTTCGAGCAAGTCCGCTCGCTGTGCTCCCGGGCTCTCAAGCCCTCTCCCGCAAAGGGAGAGGGGCCGTGATCAGTCGTTGGTCCCGAACACCGACGCGGCGGTCGGTTCCGCCGTGCGGCGCTCGCGTTCTTCGGGGACAAACTCCGGCTCGGCGGGCTCGGCCTCGATGGGCTGGAGGGCCGCGCCGCCCTTCTTGGCGTCGTCCTTGTTCTTCTTGTCGGCGGCCTTGGAGATCAGGTCGTCCAGCACCAGTTGGCCGACGAGGCCGAGGGTGACCGGGTCGACCGGCTTGATCTGGGGGCTGTTCCAGTGGGTGCGGTTGCGCACGCTGTCGATCGTCGACTTGGTGGTGCCGAGCAGTTTGGCGATCTGGGCGTCGGTGACCTCGGGGTGGTTCTTGACGAACCACATGATGGCGTCCGGGCGATCCTGGCGGCGCGAAACGGGCGTGTATTTCGGGGCGGGCTTGTGGCTCTTCAGCAGCTCGGCGTGGCGGCTGACGATGGCCTTCATGCGGTAGGCGTCGTTTTCCTGGGCCTTGTCGAGCTCGGCGCGGTCCAGCTGGCCGCCGGTGATGGGATCGACGCCGCGGATGTCGCGAGCCACGTCGCCGTCGGCGATGCCGCGCACTTCCAGAGGGTGCAGGCCGCAGAAGTCGGCGATCTGTTCGAACGTCAGCGAGGTGTTGTCGACGAGCCAGACGGCGGTCGCCTTGGGCATCAGAATGTCGGTCATGGGCGGTGGTCCCGGAAGTGTGCGATGGGCCCGGCGATCGCGGGCTCTGGATACGACGGCGCCCGGCCTTTCGACCGGGCGCGTATGGCATCGATATAGGCCTGTTCGGCGCAAAAGAAAACGGCGTCTGATCCCGTCATACAGCTACGGTTCATCCTGGATATTGAACACTGTCTTATCGGCCGCGTTCAGCGGCCATCGGGACTGTTCAGGAGGAAGACCATGTCTATCGCACTCACGTCGCTTGCAGCGTTGGCCATGCTGGCGGGCGGCGGTCAGGACTACGCACCACGGCAGGATGAACCGCAGCGCGTCGCGCCGCGTGGCAGCTTCGCCGACAGCTGCAGCGGGTCATATGTCAACCAGGGCCGTCTCTATGCCGATTGTCGCGACATTCGCGGCAACATTCGGGGGACATCGATCGAGCTGGCCCGCTGCTCGTCCAGCGATATCGCCAACGACAATGGACTGCTGATCTGCGCTGGCGTTCGCGGAGAGTACGAGGGGCGCGGCAATGGCGGCGGCAACAACGGCGGTGGTTGGGGCGGCAACAACGGTGGCGGCAACAATGGCGGCGGCTGGGGCAACGGCGGCAATAACGGCGGCGGCTGGGGCAACAACAACGGCGGCGGTTGGGGCGGCAACAACGGGCGCAACGGCATTACCGTCTATGCCGACTCGAACTTCCGCGGCTATTCGCAGTCGTTCCGCAACGAGGTTCCCAATCTGGGCAACTCCGGGCTGAACGATCAGATCAGCTCGATGGAGTTGAACGGGGCGTGGGAGGTCTGCACGGACGCCTATTTCCGCGGCAACTGCCAGGTCGTCACCAACAGCGTGCGGAACCTGAACAACACCGGCCTCAACGACCGGATTTCCTCGATGCGTCCGGCGCGAGGCGGCGGTCGCTGGTAAAATAGGAGGCGGCTAGACCGTCAGGACGATCTTGCCGACATGCTCGCCCGCCTCCAGCCGGAGGTGGGCGAGTTTCGTTTCGGCCAGCGGGAAGGTCGCGTCCACCGGCGGGCGGACTGCCCCGGACTCGACCCACGGCCAGACGCCCCTTTCGATTGCGGCGGCGAGGCGGGCCTTTTCGTCGGCCGAACGACGACGCAGGGTCGATCCGGTCAGGGTCGCCTGTTTCATCATGATCCTGAGCAGGTCGATCTGCGCCAAGGCGCCGGTCAGGGTCGCGATCACCACCCAGCGGCCGCCGGGCTTGAGCGCGTTTAGGTTTAGCTCGGCATAGTCGGCTCCCAGCATATCCAGGATCACGTCCGCGCCGCCGGCGTGCTTGATGCGCGCCGCGAGGTCGTCGACGCTGGCGTCTAGGCTGATGTCAGCGCCCAAGCCGAGGGCGGCCCGCGTCTTAGCCGCGCCCCGCGAGGTGGCGATGACCGTGGCGCCGGCCGCCTTGGCCATCTGGATTGCGGTGACGCCGATGCCAGACGTGGCTCCGTGGATCAGCAAAGTCTCGCCAGACTTGAGCCCGCCCGCCTCGAACACATTGGCGAAGACGGTGAAGACGGTCTCGGGCAGGGCGGCGGCCTGGATGAAGTCGAGCTCGTCCGGGATCGGCAGGGCGTGGCGGGCATCGACCGCGACCCGCTCGGCATAGCCGCCGCCTCCCAGAAGCGCGCACACGCGGTCGCCGACGGTCCAGCGGGTGACACCGTCGCCGACGGCGTCCACCTCGCCTGCGACCTCCAGCCCCATGATGTCCGAAGCCCCCGGCGGCGGCGGGTAGCCGCCGATCCGTTGCAGCAGATCGGGTCGGTTGACTCCTGCGGCGCGGACGCGAATGCCGATCTGACCCGGTCCGACGACGGGCTCGGGCCGCTCGGCGATCCGCAGCGCCTCGGCTGGACCTGATCCGCCTTCGATCTCGATGACCCGCATGTCCGTCTCCAAGCCTTGCAATCGTCCGTATCCGGGCGCGTAAATGGGCCTCTTCCGGGTTCTGGCCAAGGAGGCGACGATGACGTTCGAGGATCTGGACCCGCGCCCGCAGCGCGGGGCAGCCATGACGGCGCTGGGGCGCGAGGATCTGGACCTGTATTCGGTCGAGGAACTGGGCGAGCGGATCGAGGCGCTGGAAGCCGAGATCGGCCGGGCTCGCGCCGCCATCGCCGCCAAGACCGCCAAGAAGTCGGCCGCCGACGCCCTGTTCAACTTCAAGAGCTGACCCGGTTCCGCGTGGACGCTTTCCGTGGCATGGCGGTTGCAGGCGATCAGGTCGCGGCGCCGTTCCGGCCCGATGGACCAGCGGGACTTCCGTGTCACGATGAGTATGATTGAGTTGATGGCGACCGAAGACAGTCCCCTGGCGGAGATCGCCTCCAAGACGTCGCGTGCCGGAGAGATCCGCGATTTCGCGCGCTCCGAGCTGTTCGAACGTACCTTCCAGGAGGGCATGGAGCTGGTCGAGGAGACCGCCGCCTATCTGGATGGGGACGGCAGGCGGGAATCCAAGTTGCTGTCTCGCGCTGCGGCGCTGGCCTATGCGGGCGAGAGCATGAAGCTGACGACGCGGCTGATGCAGGTGGCGTCATGGCTGCTGGTACAGCGGGCCGTGCGCGAAGGCGACATGGCGCCGGAGGCCGCATGCGATGCGCGCTATCGGATGAACGAGCGCAAGGCGGACTCCGAGCCGAGCCATCCCGAGATGCCGATCGCCCTGGTGGAGTATCTGGTCCGCGCCGAGAAACTGCACGACCGCGTCCTGTACCTGGACCGACGCATGTATCTGGACGACGCGCCGGAGCCCGACGCGAACCCGGTGCTGAGCCAGATGGGAATGCTGGAAGCGGCGTTTCGCGGTTAAGCGCCTTTTGGCTCTACGGCCCGACGTCGTTGGCGACGGCGGCGCCGTCATTCACCACGGTCGGCAGGCTGACGGCGATGCCGAGCGCCTGGGCCAGGCGCTGGTCGCGGCGATAGACGTCTTCGCGGAAGGCGACGCGGCCCTGGCCGTCGACGAAGGCGGTCCAGTATAGCAGGCGTACAGTGATCTCGCGGCCGGTCTGGATGCGCTTGGTCTCGCGCGTCTGCTGGGCCGTGTCGAACTCGCCGAGCAGCATCGGATCGGGAGTCAGCAGGATGCGCGCGAACTCGACCGCGTTCTGGACCCGGACGCAGCCATGCGACCGCTGACGCATTGAAAGGTTGAACGCGGCCTTCGACGGCGTGTCGTGCAGGAAGATGGCGTAGCTGTCGCGCAGTTCGAACTTCACATAGCCGAGCGCGGCGGTCGGGCCGGCGCGCTGGATGACCGTGCCGTTCTGAACATACATGTTCTGGCTGCGCAGATAGGCGGCGCCGCGTGGCAGGATCTCGTTGCGGGCGATCCCGGCGGGGACGTACCAGGGCGGGTTGGCCACGACCGAGGCGAACGGCTTTTCAAGGCTGGGCGTCTGGTTGTCCGGGGCGCCGCAGACGACGCGGTTGGAGTGAACGGGGCGGCCGTCCTTCCAGTAGACCATGATGGCGGCGGCGGTGTTGACCTCGATCC
>JAZKHL010000058.1:0-3866 GCA_040385365.1 Pseudomonadota bacterium
AGACCTGACCGGCGAAGACGAAGGTGTCGCCGGGCGTCAGCTGTTCGAAATACCACTCCTCGGCCTCGCCGACCTTGCGACCGCCGACCAGCTGTTTGGACGCGCCGCCTCTGCGAGACGCCACCTTCACGTTCAGCGACCCGGCCGCGACGATGGCCCCGACGTTCATCCGGTGGCGCTGGGCGATCAGCTGGTTCCGGACCGTCCACTGGCCGTCGGGCGTCCGCACGATCCGCGCGAACCGGTCATAGGTTCGCAGCGCATAGCCTCCGGTGGCGACGAAATCGACGACCTCTTCGAACGCTTCATACGTCAGGGCGCGATAGGGGGAACAGGACGTCACCTCAGCGTGCAGGGCGTCCAGATCAAACGGCTCCGAACAGGCCACGCCCATCACATGCTGGGCCAGGGTGTCCAGCGTGCCGATGTGATGCGGCTCCCAGTCGAAGGCGTTGTCGGCCACGGCCTCCTTGGCCGCCTGGCATTCCAGCAGCTCGAACCGGCTGGCCGGCACCATCAGGGCGCGGCTGGCTTCGTCCAGCCGGTGGTTGGCCCGCCCGATCCGCTGCACCAGACGGCTTGACCCCTTAGGCGCCGCCATCTGGATGACCAGATCGACGTCGCCCCAGTCGATACCGAGATCCAGAGTCGAGGTGCAGACGACCGCGCGCAGCTCCCCCCGCGCCATCGCCGCCTCGATCTTGCGCCGTTGCTCGGCCGCCAGCGATCCGTGGTGCAGACCGATCGGCAGGTTGTCGTCGTTGATGGCCCACAGCTGCTGGAACACGAACTCCGACTGCCAGCGCGTGTTGACGAAGATCAGAGCCAGCCCGGACCGCTTGATGGCCTCATAGACCTCGGGGATCGCATGCTGGCCGGTGTGCCCGGCCCACGGCACGCGGCCCTCCGACACCAGCACATCGATGATCGGCACGGCGCCGGGATCACCCTTGACGATAACGATTTCGGCGCGGCTCTCCGCCCCCTGGGCGGAGACAGGCGACGCAGTCGCCAGAGGCGGGTCCGTCAGGTCGAACTGGCCCGCCTCTGCGCGCAAGAGCGCGCTGTCTCCCCCCAGGGGGGAGAGAGCCGGCGCCAACCACTCCGCGATCAGCTTGGGATCGTCGATCGTCGCCGACAGCGCCACCCGTCTCAGCCCTGGCGAGAAGCTCTGCAGCCGCGCCAGCCCCAGGTTCAGCAGGTCCCCCCGCTTGCCCGACCAGATGGCATGAACCTCGTCCAGCACGATGCATTTCAGGTCGGCGAAATAGGCGCGCGCCCCGCCCCAGGCGCAGAACAGCGCCAACTGCTCGGGCGTGGTCAGCAGGATGTCGGGCGGAAACTCCCGCTGCCGCTGCTTCTTCGAGGTCTTGGTATCCCCCGTCCGGCTCTCGACATGGATGTTCAGCCCGATCTCGCGGATCGGCGTCATCAGGTTGCGTTCGACGTCCGTCGTCAGCGCCTTCAGCGGCGAGACGTAGATCGTATGGATCCCGCTGCCGGGTCCGTGGGGCGGCCTCGGCCCGCGCTCGGCCAGATCGATAAGGCTGGGCAGAAACCCCGCCAAGGTCTTGCCGCCTCCAGTCGGGGCGACCAGCAGGGCATGCGATCCGGCCTCGGCGGCCGCGATCATCTCCAGCTGGTGCCGACGCGGCGCCCAGCCCCGCGAGGCGAACCAGTCGGCGAAGAGGGGCGGCAGGCCGGCGGTCATTCGCTCCACGGCGACAGCAGCTTGCAGCCGCTGTGCTCGAAATGGCGGACGTTGCGGGTAATGACGGTCAGGTCATGGACGAGTGCGGTGGCGGCGATCAGCTCATCCACCGCGCCTACGGTTCGTACAGCGCGCCGATGCCTGTCCGTCACCTCGGCCCAGCGCCGAGCGACCTCGAGATCGATTGGAAGAATGCGATCCGCATAGGTGGTTAGAACAAGGTCGCGTCGGCCGGACAAGGCGCGACGACGCTCTGCATCGTCCAGTTTCAGAATACCCTTGTCCAACTCTCCGATAACCAGAACGCTGACGTAGACCCGTTTGCCTCGATCCTGCGGTTCGGCCGTTTCGATGAACCAGTCCATGAAGCCCAGGTTCGGCCTCGGCTTAGTGATCTCACTGATGGCCGTCGTATCGAGCAGCAGGCTCAAAAGTCGATCTCTCGCGCGGGCGACGGATCACGACTCAAGTCCAGATCGGAGATGTCGCCCAAGCCGCGTAGGGCTTCAAGGAACGTCGGCTTTCGCCCGGACAGCAACCGAAACTCCGTCTCAGACATGACCGTCAGCCGAACGCCGTCCGCCGCCAAGGTCTGTGGACCGTCGCTGGCAACCTTCGCAGCCATGGCGTAAACCCACTCTTGCTGATCGACAGGCTTGTTCACCGGCATCTCCTCAAGCCGTCAATAGCCGAAAAGGGAGGAGGAAGCCAGATGTTCCCGTTCCGTTTCGCCTCGTTCGTGGCTATCTATCGCAGGTGTCCGACGAATCCCTCAGCACCAGCAGCCGCCTGACAGGTGCCGAGGCGTGGTTGGTCCTGCCGCCCGCGCTCGCCGTTCCCCCCGGCGCGGGGGCGATCTGCGACGACGAGGGCGCGCGCAAGATCGGGCGCGGCGCGGCCGAGGGCGTGTTCACCGGCGGACCGGTCATGGTCGCCCACGCCAGCCTGACCGCACGCAGGCTCGGTCTGTCCGCGCCGCCCCGGTCGCCGGACTTGCTGGACGTGCTGGAACTGTGGGCCTTCGTGCGGCCGGCGACCTTCTGTGCGCCGTCGCCGAGCGGGTTGGCGCTGGCTCTGGGCATGATCGAGCCGAAGGGGGCGGAGGCTCAAGCCGCCGCCCTCCGCGAGGCCGCCGCCGTCCTGCTGAAGGAACTCGCCGACCCCGCCTATCCGCACCGCGAGGACGCCTTCACCCTGGCTGAGACGCTGGGTCGAGCGGGGTGGTCCTGGGCGTGGCGCGTATCCGGCGCGCTTCAGGCCGCGCCGATGCGGGAGCGGAAGTATCGAGGCTCCGGCCTCGACGCCTGGTCGCGGCTGGCGGAGTGGGAGGACGAGGCCCCGCGCGGGGAGGCGGGGTCGGCCCCGGTCGATTCCGAATCCGCCCGCATCCGGCTGGAGAAACTGCTCCAGGCCTCGGGCCTCGACGAGACCCGCCCGACCCAGTCCGACTATGCCGCCGAGGCCGCCTATGCCTTCTCGCCGCGCAACGAGGAGGGCCGCCCCCGCATGCTGCTGGCCGAGGCGGGCACCGGCACCGGCAAGACGCTGGGTTATCTCGCGCCGGCCTCGCTGTGGGCCGAGCGGAACCAGGGGGCCGCCTGGGTTTCGACCTACACCCGCGCCCTGCAACGCCAGATCGACCGCGAGAGCGCCGCCCTGTGGCCCGACCCGGTCGAGCGCAAGAAGAAGACCGTGGTCCGAAAGGGCCGCGAGAACTACCTCTGCCTGCTGAACCTGCAGGACATGGTCCAGGCGGCTCAGCTGGGGAACGGCGACCTGATCGGCCTGGCCATGACCAGCCGCTGGGCCCTGCATACCCGCGACGGCGACATGACCGGCGGCGACTTCTCCGGCTGGCTGCCCGGCCTGTTCGCGACGCCGGCTGGCGCCCAGGCCAGCGCCGGCAACCTCGTCGATCGCCGGGGCGAATGCGTCCACGCCGCCTGTCCCCACTACCGCACCTGTTTCGTCGAAAAGACCATCCGCGCCAGTCGCCGGGCCGACCTCGTCGTCGCCAACCATGCCCTGGTGATGACCCAGGCCGCCTTCGACGGCGCCCGCTCGGCGCGCGGCCTGAAGCAGGACGGGGAGACCGCCGCCCTGAAACGCATCGTCTTCGACGAGGGCCACCACCTGTTCGACGCCGCCGACAGCG
>JAZKHL010000059.1:0-8402 GCA_040385365.1 Pseudomonadota bacterium
GATCGTCGTCGGCCGTCACGCCTTCGGCGACCAGTACAAGGCCACCGACTTCCTGTTCCCCGGCAAGGGCACCCTGACGATCAAGTTCGTCGGCGAGGACGGCGAGGTCATCGAGCACGAGGTCTACAAGGCGCCCGGCGCCGGCGTGGCCATGGGCATGTATAATCTGGACGATTCAATCCGCGACTTCGCCCACGCCTCGTTCAGCTACGGCCTGAACCGCAACTATCCGGTCTATCTGTCGACCAAGAACACGATCCTGAAAGCCTACGACGGCCGCTTCAAGGACATCTTCCAGAAGGTGTTCGACGAGGAATTCGCCGCCGACTTCAAGGCCAAGGGCCTGACCTATGAGCACCGCCTGATCGACGACATGGTGGCCGCGGCCATCAAATGGTCGGGCGGCTTCGTCTGGGCCTGCAAGAACTACGACGGCGACGTGCAGTCCGACGTGGTGGCGCAAGGGTTCGGTTCGCTGGGCCTGATGACCTCAGTCCTGATGACGCCCGACGGCAAGGTGATGGAGACCGAGGCCGCCCACGGCACCGTGACCCGCCACTTCCGCCAGCACCAGAAGGGCGAGGCCACCTCGACCAACTCGATCGCTTCGATCTTCGCCTGGACATCCGGCTTCAAGCACCGCGCCAAGCTGGACGGCAACACCGAGCTGATGACCTTCGCCGAGACGCTGGAGCGGATCGTCGTCGAGACCGTCGAAGCCGGCTTCATGACCAAGGACCTGGCGCTTCTGGTCGGCGACCAGCAGTCCTGGCTGACCACCGAGGGCTTCCTCGACAAGGTCGCCGAGAACCTGAAGGCGGAACTGCCCGAACGGGCCTGATCCAGCTCGGCTGTAAATCTTTCGACCCCGCCGGAGCTTCTCCGGCGGGGTTTCGTTTGAGTGGCGGCCGCCGACGTGCATTGATGAGGTCTGCGTCGGAGGAGGGGAGACCACCGCGTGAAGTCGATACTGGGTAAACTGCTGCTCGCCGTCATCGTGCTGACAGGCCTGAGCTTCTTCGCTGCGCCCGCCGTGGCGTTTTTCGGCATCCGCTCGGCGGCTCAGTCGGACGATGTCGCGGGCCTGCAACGGCTGATGGATTTTGACGCCGTGCGATCCTCGTTGCGGCCCCAGCTGTCCGGCCGGCCGGAGGCCCTGACCCCGCCGCCCTCCTTCATGAACGACCCCATCGGCGCCTTCCGTCGTCAGTTCGAGGAGGTCGCCGCGCCGCAAGGGCCCAACCCCGACGCCTATCTGACCCCCGACGCCATCGACGGCCTGACCCGCGCCGAGGGCCGCTATGCCGCCGTTCGTCAGGCTGTGCCCGGCACGGACGAAGCCTCAGCGCCCTGGCCCCGTCCGATCTATTGGGGCGTCAACCGCGCCCGCATGGCCGTGACGGACCAGGGCGGCTCCGACACCATCTTCACCTTCGAGCGGAAGGGGCCGTTCGAATGGAAGCTCGTCCACATCGGCCTGCCCGACGGCGCCACGCCTCAGACCCCGACGGCCGCGCCCGCCGTCGCACCGGAGGCCAAGCGATGAAGGGCCTGATCAAGGGCGTCGTCACCCTGGCGGTCGTCGCCTTCCTCGCCGCCTATTTCGGCACGCCGTTCCTGGCGGTGAACAATCTGGTGACCGCCGCAAAGGCCGGCGACGAGGCGGCGCTGGAACGGCTGGTCGACTTCCCCGCTTTCCGAGACAGCCTGAAAGACGAGCTGACCGCCCGGCTGATGGCCGAGGCCCGCTCCGATCCGCGGCTGAACGACAGCGCCCTGGGTGGGCTCGGCATGATGCTGGGGCCGATGCTGGTCGGCGGGGCGGTGGACGCCCTGGTCACCGCGCCGACGATCGCCTCCATGGTCCGCACGGCCGATACGCCGGATCCGACGGACACCTCACCCGCCACACCGGCCCCGGAGGAAGACCGCGCGGACATCCGCCAGAGCTACGGCTACCGTGATCTGAATACCTTTGTCCTGTCGCTCACCGACCCGGAACGCCCGACCCAGACGCTGAAGCTGCTGATGAAGCGCCAGGGCCTGTTCGTCTGGAAGCTGGCGGGCGTGGATCTGCCGGACGCGGCTCCCTAGGGCTGCCCCGCGATCCACGCATCCATCCGCTGGTCCAGCAGATCCAGCGGCAAAGGTCCGTCCACCAACAACGCGTCGTGGAAGTCCCGCACGTTGAACCGCCCCCCCAGCACGGCTTCCGCCCGCGTCCGGATCGCCCGCAACCGGATCTCGCCGATCTTGTAGGCCAGCGCCTGTCCCGGCCAGCCGATGTAGCGCTGAAGTTCCGTCTCGATGTTGTGTGGGGCCAGCGCCGAATTATCCCGGAAACAGGCCCGCGCCTGCTCCGTCGTCCAGCCCATCCAGTGCATTCCGGTATCGGCCACCAGCCGGCACGCCCGCCACATCTCATAGGACAGCCGCCCGAACCGTTCCTCCGGCGTGCGATAGAAGCCCATCTCCTCACCCAGGAACTCGGAATACAGGCCCCAGCCTTCGGTGAAGGCGGTGACATCGACGTTCCGGCGGAAATACGGCCCCTGCGCCGCCTCCTGCTGCAGCGCGATCTGGATGTGATGGCCGGGCACCGCCTCGTGCAGCGTCAGGGCCGGCAGTTCATACAGCGGCCGCTGGTCCAGCTTGCCGGTGTTGACGATATAGCCGCCCGGCACGCCGTCGGCCAGCGACCCACCATTGTAGCGCCCGGTCGTATAGGTGTCTTCGATGTCCAGCGGCACCGGCCGGACGTTGTAGGTCAGGCGCGGCAAGGTGCGGAACAGGGCCGGCAGGCCGCCGTCCGCCCGCTTGGCCATCTCCGACGCCTTCTCGATCATGTCCTCGCGCGACGTCGCATAAAAGCGCGGGTCGGTCCGCAGATGGGCCAGGAAACCAGCGAAATCCTCGGTCCAGCCGGCGGCGCGCATCTCGACATCCATGCGGGTCCGGATGCGCGCGACCTCATCCATGCCGATCTGGTGGATCTGGTCCGGCGTCAGGTCGGTGGTCGTATAGGAGCGGGCCTGGAAGGCGTAGTAGTCGCGCCCGCCGGCTCGCGAGCCGATGCCGACCTCGGGCTTGGCGGCCGGCAGATATTCGTCCTGCACGAAGGCCAGCATCGCCCGACGCCGGGGCGCGATCCGGTCGCCGACGACGGCCATCGCGCGGGCGCGGAAATCTTCCTGCTCCAGCGCCGGGATCGAGGCCGGAAGGCTGGCGAAAGGCCGCAGCAGGGGGTCGGTGTCCGGCGTGAAGGCGACCTCGTTCCGCAGCGCGACCAGATAGCTTTCGACCACCGACGTCGGCTGGGTGAAGCCGGTTTCCAGCCCCCGGCGCGCATTGGCCAGGCTCTCGTCGTAGAAGGTCGGCAGACCCCCCAGCCGCGCCAGCCAGGCCTCCGCCTCCGCCGCTGAGGTGATCCGCGTCACCGACGCCAGATAGTTCGCCGTCTGCCCCGGCCCGCCTTCGGAATCGAAGGCCAGCCGCCCGGAATCGTACCGGATCGCCTCGATCGAGCGGTTCAGCACCCAGATCAGGAAGTCCCGGTTCAGCTGGTCCTCGGACGACAGGCCGTCGGTCGGGATGGCGGTCGCCCGGTCGCGGAACGACTCCAGCGGGCCCTGCCGTGCGACCTCGGCCGCGCGTGAGATGTCCGGAAGGCGAGACTTCGCCCCGACATCGCCTTCCTGACCGGCGGAGATCGGGTCATTGGCCTTGAGGAAGGCCTCGTAGTCGGTGAGCAGGGTCGCCAGAGCAGGGTTGGGGGCAGGCGTCGCGACTTCGGCGGGCGCGACCTGGGCAACGGCGGGCAGGGCCGTCGTGGAGAACAGGATGGCGGCGAGCCCGACGGCGAGATGGTTCATGGCGTTTCCCCAGAGCGAGGCCGGCATGGGGACCGAAGCGGGGCGCAGGGTCAATGCCCACAACTTCCTTCTCCCCTTGCGGGAGAAGGTGGCAGCCGAAGGCTGACGGATGAGGGGTACGAGGACGCGGGTCGCCTGCCTGCAAAACGCCGTCACTTCCAGAACCGAGAGTCACCCCTCATCCGACCTCGCTTCGCTCGGCCACCCCTCCTCGGATCGCATGCGATCCTTTGTAGACCCGCAAGGGGAGAGGAAACCTACCCCGCCAGCGCCGCCCGGACCGCCGCCAGGCCAGCCTCGGCCTTGGACCCGTCCGGGGCTCCCCCTTGCGCGAAGTCGGCCTTGCCGCCGGCGCCCTGTCCGCCCATGGCGATGACCGCCGCGCGCGCCAGATCCGCCGCGTTGACCCGATCCGTCACGTCCGAGGTCGCCGCCACGGTGACCGCCGCCTTGCCGTCCGTCACGCCGATAAGAGCCACCACGCCCGAACCGACTTGCTTCCTGAAATCTTCGGCCACGCCGCGCAGGCCCTTGCCGTCGACGCCGTCCAGCACCCGCGCGATCAGCTTGATCCCGCCGATCTCCTCGGGCGCGGCGTTCGTCGATCCGCCGCCGCCCAGAGCCAGCTGTTTCTTCAGATCGGCGACCTGTTTCTCCAGCGCCTTGCGTTCGGCCGACAACGCCTCGACGCGCGCCGGCACGTCCAGCGGCTGGACCTTGAACGACTGCGCCAGCGATTTCGCGACCCCGGCCTGGGTCAGCAGGAACTGCCGTGCGGCCTCGCCGGTCAGGGCCTCTATGCGGCGGATACCCGCTGCGATCCCGGTCTCCGACACGATCTTGAACAGGGCGATGTCGCCGGTGCGGGCCACATGGGTGCCGCCGCACAGTTCGATCGAATAGGCCTTTTTTGAATCCGTCAGCGAGCGGCCGAGCGTCAGCACCCGCACCTCGTCGCCGTATTTCTCGCCGAACAGGGCCACAGCGCCGGCTTCGATCGCGGCCTGGGGCGTCATCAGCTTGGTCTCGGCTGGAATGTTCTGGCGGATCACCGCGTTGACCTCGTCCTCCATCGCCGCCAGCTCGGCCTCGGTCACCGGGGCGTTGTGGCTGAAGTCGAACCGCATCCGGTCTGCGTCGACCAGCTGACCCTTCTGGGCCACGTGGCCGCCCAGCACATTGGCCAGCGCCTTGTGCAACAGGTGGGCGGCGGAGTGGTTGGCGCGTGTGGTCAGGCGTGCATCGGCCTTGGCGCGCAACTGCGCCCGGGCGCCGATCGACAGCGTCCCGGACTCGATTTCGATCTTGTGGGCATACAGGTCGCCGGCGTGCTTCTGCACATCCAGCACCGCGCCCGATCCCTGCTGGCCCGTCGCATCGGTCCACTCGATCTCGCCGCGATCGCCGGCCTGGCCGCCGCCTTCGCCATAGAAGGGGGTCTGGTCGAACAGCACCTCGGCGGTCTGGCCGGGTTCGAGATCATCGACGGAGGCCCCGGCGCGCACGATGGCCAGGACCTCGCCGGAGCCCTCCACCGCATCGTAGCCGGTAAAGATGGTCGGCCCCAGGCGATCGCGCAGGGCCAGCCATTCGCCGGTCGAAGCCGTCTGGCCCGATCCCTTCCAGTTCGCCTTGCCGCGCTCGCGCTGCTGGGCCATCGCGGCCTCGAAGGCGTCGTTGTCGACGCTCAGGCCGCGACGCCGCGCCTCGTCCTGCGTCAGGTCCAGCGGAAAGCCGAAGGTGTCGTACAGGGTGAAGGCCGTCTGGCCCGAGATCACGCCCCCTTCCGACAGGCCCGACGTCGCCTCATCGAGCAGGCCCATGCCGCGACCCAGGGTGGTTCGGAAGCGGATTTCCTCCTGCTTCATCGTGTCTTCGATCGAGGCCTGGGCGCGGGCCAGTTCGGGGAAGGCCTCGCCCATCAGGTCGACCAGCGTCGGCACCAGCCGGTGCATCAGGGGATCGGCGGCGCCCAGCAGGTGGGCGTGACGCATCGCGCGACGCATAATCCGACGCAGCACATAGCCGCGCCCCTCGTTCGACGGCGTCACCCCGTCGGCGATCAGGAACGACGACGAGCGCAGGTGGTCGGCGATGACGCGGTGGCTGGCCGCCTGGGCACCCTCCGCCTTGGTCGAGGTGGCGTCTTCGGAGGCGGCGATCAGGGTCTGGAACAGGTCGGTGTCGAACACCGAGTTCTTGCCTTGAAGCACGCTCGTCATCCGCTCCAGCCCCATGCCGGTGTCGACCGAGGGTTTGGGAAGGCTGCGAACGATCTCGTCGTTCTCCTTCTCGAACTGCATGAAGACGTTGTTCCAGATCTCCACATAGCGGTCGCCGTCCTCGTCCGGCGAGCCGGGCGGCCCACCGGCGATGTGGTCGCCGTAGTCCCAGAAGATCTCGGTGCAGGGACCGCACGGACCGCTGTCGCCCATGGCCCAGAAGTTGTCGGAGCCGGCGATGCGGATGATCTTGTCGTCGGAAAAGCCGGTGACCTTCTTCCAGATCGCGGCGGCCTCGTCGTCGTCGATGTAGACGGTGACGAGCAGACGCTCGGGGTCGAGCCCGTAGTCTTTCGTGACCAGATTCCACGCACGGTCGATCGCGTGTTCCTTGAAATAGTCGCCGAAAGAGAAATTCCCTAGCATCTCGAAGAAGGTCAGGTGGCGCGCGGTGTAGCCGACGTTGTCCAGATCGTTGTGCTTGCCGCCGGCGCGGACGCATTTCTGCGAACTGGTCGCGCGCGGATAGGGCGGCGTCGCCGCGCCGGTGAAATAGTCCTTGAACGGCACCATCCCGGCGTTGACGAACATCAGCGTCGGATCGTTCTGCGGCACCAGCGGCGCGGAATGGACCTTGGCGTGACCGTCGGCCGCGAAATAGTCGAGGAAGGTCGAACGGATCTGTTTCAGGCTGGACATGGTCGGATCAGTCGGTTGCGCGCTGTTCGAAGCGGGAGCGTCGGGGGAAGGCGCATATAGAGACGGACGGCCCTGTCAGCCAAGGTTTTCCGGCGACAGTCGTCCTCAGTCGGCGTCGCCGACTTCGTCCACGGCCGCTTCGTCTTCCGACAGCAGGGCGTCGAGAGCGTCGATGATGGCGTCGATCTGTTCGGGGCTGGCGGCGACGCGAAGCAGGCCGCCGTCGCTGCCGCCGATTTCCAGCAGATAGCCGTCGTCGGTCTCGGCGAGATTGAACTGGGTCAGGGTCTGGATGTCGTCGTCGGCCATGGAAGTCTCCTTGCGACGGAACAACCAATGCCGCGTCGAAAGGTTCGCGGGGATCTGGTCGGGCGCGAGACTGACACGGCGTCGCAGGGCGGCGACGGGAGGCCGTGAAGCGTCTAGGGTCAGCCCATGCCCGAGCTTGAAGTCTGGTTCGACGGTGACTGCCCGCTATGTCGGCGTGAGATCGCCGTCATGCGTCGCCTCGATCGGCGCAGGGCGATCGTCTTCACCGATGTGGCGACCGGGCAGGGCAGCTGTCCGATCGATCGCGCCGAGCTGCTGGCCCGCTTCCATGCGCGCGAGGACGGCCGGATGGTCTCGGGCGCGGAAGCGTTCGCGGCGATGTGGCGCGCCATCCCGCTGCTGGCGCCGCTCGGTCGTCTGGCGCGGAACCGGCAGGTGCTCGGTCTGATGGAGCGGCTCTATCTCGCCTTTTTGAAGGTGCGGCCCCGGTTGCAGCGGGCGCTTCGAGGCGCCTGAACCGTGCGCAAAAAGAAGGCCGCCCAGGTTGCCCCGGGCGGCCCCGCTCCGTCCGGCCCGAACCCCGCGTGGGTCGGCGGCGGGTCGCAGGGACCAGCCGGACGGAGTGTTGTCGTCATCCTCGGGCCTGTCCCGAGGATCCATCCTTCAGGCGCGCAATGATGGGGTCGACTGCCGTCGTTCCCAGCGATCACCGCCGCCATTCAAATGGGCCCTCGGAACAAGCCCGAGGGTGACGGTGTTCAGCCTTCCAGATCCTGACCTTCGTCCGGCTCGGGCGTGCCCAGCAGTTCGTCGGCGATCTTGGAGGTGGACTTGCGCACCTTGTCCTCGATGGCGTCGGCCATGTCGGGGTTGGCCTTCAGGAAGGCGCGCACGTTCTCGCGGCCCTGACCGATACGGGTCGAGTCGTAGGAGAACCACGAACCCGACTTCTCGATGATGCCGGCCTTGACGCCCAGGTCGATGATCTCGCCCAGCTTCGAGATGCCCTCGCCATACATGATGTCGAAGATGACTTCGCGGAACGGTGGGGCGACCTTGTTCTTGACGACCTTGACCCGGGTCGTGTTGCCGACGACCTCGTCGCGGTCCTTGATCGCGCCGGTTCGACGGATGTCGAGGCGGACCGAGGCGTAGAACTTCAGCGCATTGCCGCCCGTCGTCGTCTCCGGCGAGCCGTACATGACGCCGATCTTGTGCCGGATCTGGTTGATGAACAGCACGATGCAGTTCGACTTGGAGATGGAGGCCGTCAGCTTGCGCAACGCCTGCGACATCAGACGCGCCTGAAGACCCGGCAGGCTGTCGCCCATCTCGCCCT
>JAZKHL010000060.1:0-4598 GCA_040385365.1 Pseudomonadota bacterium
CCAGTGCGGATGCGCTTTCGGTGAGGCGTTTGATCGCCTCTTCGCGCGATTCCGTGGGCAAGGACATGAGCTTTTTGGGTTCGACCCCGGCCCGGCCACGCATGGATTTGCGGGCCCCGACTGGGGTCTGAATTCGGCGCGGAACCTATAGCCGAGGGGGCGGCAGGTCAAGTTGGCGTGATGGGTGGCTAAGGCGTTGATTTGTCGCGGGTGTTGATGGGAGGCAACCGGCCATCTCCCTCCCCTTCATGGAGAGAGACGGCGAAGCGGAGCGAAGCCAGGGTGGGGAGGCTCTGTGATTGCGCACTCTCAACACTGCCCCACCCGCGCTCGCAAGGGCTCGCGGTCCCTCCCCATGAAGGGGAGGGAGACGATGCGTTCTAACGTCGCGCGGGGCGCACCGGGGCCAGCTTGCGGCGTTGGCGCGACAGGGCCAGCGGCGTGCCGTCGGCGGCCCAGACGGTCGCTTCGTCCACGGTCCAGCCGAGGCCAAGGTCCAGCATCCTGAACTCGAAGAAGGCCCAGCCGTCGGGGCTGTTGGCGGGGGTCGGGTCGGTCAGGATGTCGTAGCGCAGATCGACGGTGGCCATGGCGATGGGCGTGTCGAGCGCGGTCCAGACCGGCGGATAGATGGCGTCCAGCAGGTAGCAGAGGCCGAGCGCGTCCAGCGGGCGGTCGTCGCCGATCTTCATCCAGGCCCGCTCGATGACGGGGCGGCCCTCGACCGGTTGAAGGATGTGGGGGCCGGTTTCGAAGCGGTAGTCGACATGCTGGGAGAAGCGGGGAGTCAGGGGGCCGCGCATGTCCCGACCGGTGTCGAGGGCAGCGAGGGGCGGAGGTGCGGCGAGGGGCGTCATCGCCTGGCCGGGGACGTCCGGGCCGAAGGTGGCGGTGGCGTGATTGGTCAGGCGGTCGCGGCCTTCCGAATCGGTCTGGACGCCATCGACCTGGGCGAAGCTGGCGCTGCGGCCGCCGCGCAGGAGGCGGGGTGCGAAGAGGATCGGCTGACCGAAGCGCGCGGGGGTCATGTACTGCACCGACAGGCTTCGCAGAGGGGCGGCGATGTCGAGACCCTGCTGCATCGCCGAGGCCGTCAGGGCCGCGATCAGACCCCCGAACGGAAAGCCGGTCTCGGGCGGCGCGTTGAGCCGACCGTTGGAGAAGTCGCCGTGCAGGTCGGCCGACAGACGGCTGTCGCCGGTCGGGATCAGGGTCATGGCCTGGGAAAGCGTCTGTTCGATCATGACGTCGTCTTAGCCCGTGAAAGAGAAGGGCGGCAGCAGGCTGCCGCCGCCCATTTAAAAGACGGGCGGCAGGAGACCTGCCGCCCGCGAGTTCAGGAATGCAGGAACGCCGGGCATGATGCTCAATGTCCGTTGCCAAACGAGACTGACTGACTGGGTTCCTTTTGGCAACCCTCTTGCCAAATGCCTGACGTGGGGTCACCTTTAACGAATGGGACGCACAGCAGATTATTCACGCCAGAGCTGTTCGATCGCGGCGACGCTGGAGGTCATTGGTGACCCGTGGACGCTGCTGGTCATCCGTGATGCCTTTCAGGGCGTGAAGCGGTTCGAACAGTGGCAGGAGAGGCTCGGCGTCGCGCGGAATGTGCTGGCCGCGCGGTTGAAGACCCTGGTTCAGCACGGGGTGCTGGAGCCGCAGCTCTATTCGGAACGGCCTCCGCGCAACGAATATGTGCTGACGGCCAAGGGACGGGCGCTGTCCGACGTGCTGCTGGTCATGCACGGCTGGGGGTCCAAGCACCTATACGGGGATGCCGAGTCCGGCGTCAGCTTCATCCACACGAGCTGCGGCGCCGAACTGTCGCCGCGCCTGGCCTGCAGCTGTTGCGGCGAGATCGTGAAACGTCGCGACACCGAGGTGCATTTCCACGCCAACCGCCCGACCGTGGCCGACGTCTTGCCCAAGGAGACGGTGAGCGAGGAAGCGGCGTGACTTCAGCGGCGGTGACGCTGATCGGGAACCCCGTCTCACCCTATGTACGCAAGATCCTGGCGATCTGCGCGGTGAAGGGGATCGAGGTCGCGGTCGATCCGATCACGCCGTTCCGGGGCGACGAGACGTTCTCGACGATCAGCCCGCTGCGGCGCATTCCGGTGTGGATCGAGGGCGACCTCACGCTTTGCGACTCCAGCATCATCGCCCAGTACATCGAGGAGACGCGGCCGACGCCGTCTATCCTGCCGGCCGATCCGAAGGCCCGGGCCAAGGCGCGCTGGATCGAGGAATATGCCGATACGCGGCTGTTCGACGTGCTGGGCTGGAAGCTGTTCTTCCAGCTGGCGATCAAGCCGCGCGTGCTGAAGGAAGAGACGGATCAGGTGTTGGTCGATCAGGCGCGGGCGGTCGAGATACCCGAGACCTTCGACTATCTCGAGACGCTGATGCCGGACGACGGCTTCCTGTTCGGGGAGGCAGGGCTGGCGGACTTCAGTCTGGCTCCGGCGTTCTTGAACGCGCGGGTGGTGGGGCTGGCGGTCGATGCGGGGCGCTGGCCCCGGCTGGCGGCATGGGTGGATCGCGTCGAGCGCGAGACGCCGCTGGGCCCGCTGAACGCTGTCGCCCTGGCCTTCATGACGACGCGGCCGGCCGATGCGCCAGCGCTGATGCGGGATCACGGGATGATCGTCGCCGAGCGCAGTCTGGCCGGCGACCGGGCCATGCGCGGACCCATGTCGCCGGTCTAGGCCCGCGCCGTCCGGGCGCGGCTATTCCCGGAACACATCGGCGTGGCGTGTGATGAGGGGGATGACGATGTCCTCCTCGTCTTCAAGATGGCGTAACAGGGGGCGCTGGGCCCGATCCAGGACGTCGGCGAGGCGGGCGGCGGCGTCGCCGGCCGTGGGCGCATTTCCGGCGACAGCCTGATGGAAGGCGAGGCCGGACTGGTAGAGGGCGTCCAGGTGGGCGTGGATGGCGTCGTGGTCGGCGTCCAGCAGATCGACGCCTGAGCCGATGCGCGGCTCGAGCCGCCGCATGGTCGGGAAATAGTGATGGGTCTCGATGTTGTGGTGGCCGTCCAGGTGCTGGAGGAAGCCTTGGAGCGTGGGCATCAGCTGGCGGTGCAACTCGGGCAGGGCCAGCGCGCCTGAGCGCCACTGGGACGTCAGGCCGGTCATGGCGGCGGTCTCGCGCCGGAAACCGGAATGCATCTGAAGCCAGAAGCGGGCCATGGCGCCGACCTGGGGCTCATGCCAGCGCAGGCGCGGGAAGGCCTCGACCAGATAGCGGTAGGGCTGGGGCAGACCCTGGCGGGTCGCGAGGTCGGTCTCAGACACCGGTCGGCGAGGGGGCGACGGCCGTGGTCGAGGCGATGAAGCCGCCGCCCAGCAAACGGTCGGGGTCGGCGGGGTCGTAGAGGGCGCAGGCCTGGCCGGGGGCGACGCCTTCTTCGCCGGTCTCGAAGACGATCGAGACGACGCCGTCCTGGAGCGTCAGGCGGGCCGGCGACGGGGGGCGGGTCGAGCGGACGCGCGCGAGGACAGGCGTGGCGGCCTCGGCGGCGGCTTCGATCGAGGCCTCGTCGCCGAGCCAGTTGGTCTCGTCCAGCGTCAGGGAGGCGGTCAACAGGGCTTCGCGCGGGCCGACGATGACGCGACGGTTATCGGGGTCGAGTTTGGTGACGAACAGGGGCTCGCCGACGGCGACGTTCAGGCCCCGGCGTTGGCCGATGGTGTAGTCGGTGATGCCGGCGTGGGCGCCTAGGACGCGGCCGTCCATGTGGACGATCTCGCCGGCCTCGCGGCCTTGGGGGCGCAGGCGGTCGATCAAGGTGCGGTAGTCGCCGGAGGGGACGAAGCAGATGTCCTGGCTGTCGGGCTTGGACGCGATCTTCAGCCCCAGCGATTGAGCGACGCCGCGCACGGCGGGCTTTTCCAGACCGGCGAGGGGGAAGCGCAGATAGTCGAGCTGGTCGCGCGTCGTGGCGAACAGGAAATAGGACTGGTCACGCGAGGGGTCGATGGCCTTGCGCATCTGGGTCCGGCCCTCGGAGGCGACGGCACGGCCGACGTAGTGGCCGGTCGCCATGGCGGCGGCCCCGAGGTCGCGGGCGACATCAAGCAGGTCGCGGAACTTCACCGTCTGATTGCAGCGGATGCAGGGGACCGGCGTCTGGCCCTTCAGGTAGCTATCGGCGAACTGGTCGATGACGGCGTCGCGGAAGCGGCTTTCGTAATCGAGGACATAGTGGGGGATGCCCAGCATCTCGGCGGCGAGGCGGGCGTCGTGAATGTCCTGACCCGCGCAACAGGCGCCCTTTTTCTTCAGCGCCGCGCCGTGATCGTAGAGCTGGAGCGTCACGCCGACGACGTCGTAGCCGGCCTTGTGCAGCAGGGCCGCGACGACGGTGGAGTCCACACCGCCCGACATGGCCGCGACGATGCGCGAGCCGACCGGCAGGCCGACCGCTGCGCGCGCGGATGCGATCGCCGCGTCCATGTCGGCCGGCGACGACATGGGGGCGATGTCCGGGATCGCGCAGAGGGGCTCAGAGAGCGTCATCGGGCGCATATAGAGAGGATGGGGGACGATTTCGAGGCCGGGCCTCATCCCACGTGCGCCGGGATGTCCAT
>JAZKHL010000061.1:0-23428 GCA_040385365.1 Pseudomonadota bacterium
ATCCTGGCGCGACATGACCGTGTGCTCGTAAAGAGCCATTCGGTAGTCTCCCTTGTAGGGCGTCGGCGCGGACGGACCGGGTAAGTCCGAACCACGATGGATCCTGAGGCGGCGGCCGGGATGACTTCCCGAACCCTTTGGTGTTCCGCATCAGGACCGAAGCCCTGGAAAGCGGGCGCGTATAGGGGAAAACCGAGGAGGGGGCAAGGAAAGTTAAGTCAGACGCGGCGCTCCTCGCGCGGAACGCCAGATGCGAAGAACAAGCACTTCGTCGAGGACCACCCGATAGATCAACACACAGCCAGTGCGCGGCACAACCCGCTCATTGGTGCCCGGCAGGGAGCCCTTGCGCATAGCGCCATGCGTGACTGCAAGCTGATCGACTGCATCAACCACCCGCGCAAGCACCGCGTGTGCATTCTTGGGACTGTCTCTGGCGATATATTCGAAAAGGCTCTTCAGGTCGGCGCGAGCCGAACGCGATGTGAGAACCTTCACTTAATCGTCGTTGCCATTTGCTCGGCCATATAGGCCCTTAGATCGGCCTTAACCACGTCCCAGTCTTCCAACTCGCCGCGGTCGGCCTCGTCGATGCCCTTCTGCACGAAGGCGCGATACTCGGCGTCTTGATCAAGGTATTGCGTCACTGCTTCCTGGACCACGGCCGCTGTGGTCGCATGACGATGCCGCGCGATTTCACCCAGACGCTCGGCCTGCTCGTCGGTGAGTTGGAAGGCGACGTCCGTCATCTGCTGAATCTCGGTCATCGACATGCGAACGTCAAGTGAGGCCCGCTACAGCCGCCGCTAGCCATCTTGCCCTTGCCTGTTGTTCCTCCTACCCCTCCGCCTCAAGCATCAGGCACGACGGACTTGCTCATGACTCTCGCACTTCTCTTTCCCGGACAAGGCAGCCAGGCGGTCGGCATGGGCGCGGCGCTGGCCGACGCCTTCGGCTCGGCGCGTGACGTGTTTGCCGAGATCGACCAGGCGCTGGGACAGGATTTGTCCGGCCTGATGCGGAACGGGCCCGAGGATCAGCTGACCCTGACCGAGAACGCCCAGCCGGCCCTGATGGCCGTGTCGCTGGCGGTGATGCGGGTGCTGGACAAGGAATTCGGCGTCGGCGTGGCCATTCCAGGCAAGACGGGGGCCGCTTTCGTGGCGGGGCATTCGCTGGGCGAGTATTCGGCGCTGGCGGCGGTCGGGGCGCTGTCGCTGACGGACACGGCGCGGCTGTTGAAGCTGCGCGGACAGGCCATGCAGCGGGCCGTTCCGGTGGGGCGGGGCGCAATGGCCTCGCTGATCGGGCCGAAGACGGATCTGGCCTTGGCTGAGGCCGCCGCGGCCTACGGATCGGAGGCTGGCGTCTGCGTCGTCGCCAACGACAACAACAACGGCAACATCGTCATCTCCGGCGATAAGGCCGCCGTGGATCGGGCGATCGAAAAGGCCAAGGAACTGGGCGCGCGGGCCATCCCGCTGAACGTCTCGGCCCCCTTTCACTGTCCCCTGATGCAGCTTGCCGCCGACGAGATGGCGACGGCCCTGGCCACCGCGACCCTGAACGCGCCGGCCGTGCCCGTGGTCGCCAACGTCACCGCTCAGCCCGAGACGGACGCCGACACCATCCGCCGCCTGCTGGTCGAACAGGTGACCGGGCGGGTGCGCTGGCGTGAGTCGATGGAGTGGATGGCGAGTCCGCATCGTGATGGCGGCGGCGGCGTCACCCGCTTCGTCGAGATCGGATCGGGCAAGGTCCTGACCGGCATGGCCAAGCGTATCGCGCCCGACGCCGAAAGCCTGGCGCTCAACAGCCCCGAAGACATCGAAGTGTTCGCGAAGTCGCTGGGTTAGACGCTTGTCAGCCTATTCCGTGGCGCGTCTTTTCATATGGCTTGTCGGGCCGGTCTGGATTGTCATGGCCGTGGTGTTGGCGAACAGCCTCTCGGTCGGTTTGGCGGTTGGCGCATCGTTGGCCATGATGGCGGGCGTTCTGGTGGTGTCGTATGACATTCTTGTCTGCCCGCGATGCCGAGAGAGCATCTTCAAGGGTCAAGCTCCCGCCGCCCTGGGCGCACCCCGAAGGCGTTGTTCGCGCTGCGATCTGGACCTGACCACCCACCGCCTGGGTGATCGGGGATTTGAGAAAGAAAGCTGATTACATGTTTGATCTGACCGGCAAGACCGCCCTCGTCACCGGGGCTACAGGCGGCATCGGCGGGGCCGTCGCCCGCGCTCTGCATGCTCAAGGCGCCACCGTCGTCCTGTCCGGCACGCGCGAGGCGGTGCTGGCGGACTTGGCGGGGGAATTGGGCGAGCGGGCCCATTTCGCTACCGCCAATCTTTCAGACCCGGCCTCCGTCGATGGTTTGGTCGGCGCCGCTGAGGAAGTCGCGGGCGCGGGTCTCGATATCCTCGTCGCCAACGCCGGCATCACCAAGGACGGCCTGCTGATGAGGATGAAAGACGAGGATTTTCAGTCCGTCCTGACCATCAACCTCGTAAGCTATTTCCGCCTGTCGCGCGCCGCCATGAAGGGAATGATGAAACGCCGATCCGGTCGGATCATCGGCGTGACCTCGGTCGTCGGCGTCACGGGGAACGGCGGTCAGACCAACTACGCCGCCTCCAAGGCCGGAATGATCGGTTTTTCCAAGTCTTTGGCCCAGGAAGTCGGCTCGCGGGGAATCACCGTGAACTGCATCGCGCCAGGCTTCATCACCTCGCCGATGACAGACGTGCTGAACGAACAGCAGCGCGAGGGCATTCTGCGCAACATCCCCGCCGGTCGCCTGGGCACGGGCGACGAGATCGCCGCCGCCGCCGTCTATCTTTCGTCCAATGAAGCGGCTTACGTCACGGGCCAGACGCTGCACGTCAACGGCGGAATGGCGATGATCTGATCGCCGAGGACACAGCTTGATGATTGCTCTCCGCTATCTCGCCACCGTTCTCGCCGGCCCGCTGTTGCTGGTCGGGATCATCTGGGTGCTGCAGGGCCTGAACGTCCTGCCCGGCAGCTTCATGACCGGTCAGATCATCTGGGCCGTCTACGGCGCGCCGATGGCGTTGGCAGGCGGCGCTCTTGTCTGGTGGGTCAATCGTCGGCGCTGACCCTATTTCCCTTCGCGGGGGGTATGCTAAAGGCGTCGGCAACCGGTTGGGTCAGCGAGGCGTTGCCTCTTGTGCAAGCGGGGCCGTCGTGAGACGGCAGATTACCAATATTCGCCGCTCCGGCGGCTTCAGAAGGCAGAGACACCCATGTCCGACACCCTGGAACGCGTCCGCAAGATCGTCATCGACCACCTGGACGCCGATCCGGACAAGGTCACCGAAAAGGCCAGCTTCATCGACGACCTGGGCGCTGACTCGCTCGACAACGTCGAACTGGTCATGGCCTTCGAAGAAGAATTCGACATCGAAATCCCCGACGACGCCGCCGAGCACATTCAGACGGTCGGCGACGCCGTGAAGTTCATTGACGAGAAGACCGCGGCCTAAAGCCAGGTTCAATCGGCAGCCGATGGCCGCCCGGTCCTCCTAGCGGAGAGGCCCGGCGGCCATTACTGTTTCTGATCAGGGATTCTCGAAGGCTGGAGCTGGACATCATGCGTCGCGTCGTCGTCACCGGTCTCGGCCTCGTCACGCCCCTCGGAAATGGGGTCGAGCTCAGCTGGAAGGGCATCGTCGAAGGTCGTTCGGGCATCCGCCAGATCACCGCTTTCAATACCGAGGGCTACGGCTGCACCATCGCGGGCGAGGTGCCCAGCGTGGACGGGCGCGGCGGCGGCGGGCCCGACGTTCCCGGCAGCTTCGATCCGGACGCCATCATGTCGGCCAAGGAGCGCAAACGGGTCGACGACTTCATCCTGTTCGGCATCGCCGCTGCCGACGAGGCCCTGAACGACGCGAATTGGCATCCTGAGAGCGACGAGGACAAGGAACGCACCGGCGTGATGATGGGCGCCGGCATCGGCGGCCTGGGTCCGATCGCCGACAGTGCGAAGATACTCGCCGAGTCCGGCCCGCGCCGGGTGAGCCCCTTCTTTATCCCGTCGGCCCTGATCAATCTCGCCAGCGGCCAAATCTCGATCCGGCATGGGCTCAAGGGACCGAACCACGCGGTGGTCACGGCCTGCGCCTCGGGCGTCCACGCCATCGGCGACGCGGCCCGGATGATCGCTTTCGACGACGCCGACGTTATGGTGGCGGGCGGGGCGGAGAGCTCCATTGTGCCCCTGGGCATCGCCGGCTTCCTGGCCTGCAAGGCCCTTTGCACCGCCTACAACGACACGCCCGAGTCCGCCTCGCGCCCGTATGACCGCGGCCATGCCGGCTTCGTCATGGGCGAGGGCGCAGGCGTTCTGGTGCTTGAAGAATACGAACACGCCAAAGCCCGTGGGGCCAAGATCTATGCCGAGGTCATCGGCTACGGCATGTCGGGCGACGCCTATCACATCACCGCCCCGTCGGAAGACGGCGACGGCGCCTATCGCGCCATGAAGGCGGCGGTGAAGCGGGCCGGGATCGCCATCGAGGACATCGACTACGTCAACGCCCACGGCACCTCGACCATGGCCGACTGGATCGAGCTGAGGGCCGTCGAACGGCTGGTCGGGGACCACGCCAAGGACATGGCCATGTCCTCGACCAAGTCGATGACCGGCCACCTGCTGGGCGCGGCCGGCGCCATCGAGGCGGTGTTCAGCGTTCTGGCGATCCGCGACCAGATCGCGCCGCCGACGATCAACCTGGACGATCCGGAACACGAAACCGCCATCGACCTTGTGCCTCACAAGGGCAAGCCGATGGAGATCGACGTGGCCATGTCCAACAGCTTCGGGTTCGGCGGCACCAACGCCTCCATCATCTTCCGCAAGGTCGCCTAGATGGCGCAGGGGCGGGGAGCGCCCAAGCCGCGGCGTTCGGGGCTGGTGGCGGCGGCGCTGGCTGCCTCGGCGACGTTCAGCCTGTTCCTGATCGCCGGCCTGGCCTGGGCATGGAGCGTCTATTACGCGCCCGGCCCATCGGCGCGACAGGGCGACACGACGGTGGTCAGCCTGCCGTCGGGTTCCGGCGTGTCGGCCATAGCGGCCACCTTGAAGAATGCGGGGGTCATCAAGTCCGTCGACATGTTCAAGGCCGCGACGGCCCTGACTGGAGCCGACCGTCGCCTTCGGGCCGGCGAATATGAGGTGCCGACGCGCGCCTCCCTCAAGACCCTGATCCGCCTTTTGACCGACGGCCGGGTCGTCCGCCATTTCGTCACGATTCCCGAAGGTTGGTCGTCAGCCCAGGCCGTCGATATCCTGAACGCCGAAACCGTCCTGACCGGCACGATCGACGAGGTTCCTGAGGAAGGCTCTCTGTGGGCCGACACCTATGAGGTCGCCAGGGGCGAAACCCGCGCCGCCGTCATCGCCCGCATGCAGCGCGACGCCGCCGACAATCTCGCCGAGCTGTGGGCCGCGCGCAGCGCAAACACCGTGGTCCGGACGCCGGAAGAAGCCGTCATCCTCGCCTCCATCGTCGAAAAGGAGACCGGGGTGGCCCGCGAGCGACCCCGGGTGGCGGCTGTGTTCTCCAACCGCATCCGTCTCGGTATGCGGCTGGAGAGCGATCCGACCATCATCTACGGCATCACCCAGGGCCGCCCCTTGGGACGCGGGATTCGCCTTTCGGAGCTTCAACGCGACACGGGCTGGAACACCTATCTGATCGACGGCCTGCCGCCGACGCCGATCGCCAATCCGGGACGTCAGGCCCTGGCCGCCGTGCTCAATCCTCCGCGTACGGATGACCTGTTCTTCGTGGCCGACGGCACGGGCGGACACGTCTTCGCCCGGACCTATACCGAGCACCTCGCCAACGTCTCGCGCTGGCGGGCCATCGAGGCGGGCAAGACGCCGCCGGCCGAGAGCCTGCCGCCCGGCGCGGTCCCCGGCGCGCCGCCGCCGGGACAGGCTGTGGCCCCGGCGGTCGCTGGCGCTCCACCGACCCTGACCGGCGATGCCGTCATCACGATGCAAGCCCCGGGTGCCGTCACGCCTTCGCGCGCGGCTCGAACCACGATCCCGCCTCCGACACCCGCGCCGGCTCCGGCGAACGGCCCGTGAGCGCCCTTTCGGGCATGACCGGCTTCGGTCGGGCGGACGGCGCACTGGACGGCTGGACCTGGGCCGTCGAGGCCCGCTCCGTGAACGGTCGCAACCTGGAGGTTCGCTTCCGCGGCCCCAACGGCTTCGACAATCTGGAACGGCTGGCCAAGGCGGCGGGACAGGCGCGTCTGGCGCGCGGTCAGGTCACGTTGAACGTGCAGGCCCGCCGCGCCGAGGGCGGTCCGACCCTTAAGGTCAACGAGGCGGTTCTCGCCCGTTATCTGCAACTCGCCAACCAGTTGGCGGAGGAGGGGGCGACGCCGCCGTCCGCCGATGGGTTGCTGGGCCTGCGCGGTGTGCTCGACGCCGACGACGAGATCGACGATCCCGAGGCCCGCGCGCCCGTCGAGGCCGCCATGACCGCCACGATCGAACAGGCGCTTGACGCGCTCAAGATCTCCCGCGAGCGGGAGGGCTCGCAGCTCCTGCCGGTGATCCAGGATTTCGTCGCCCGCATCGAAGCCCTGGTCGCCTCGGCCGAAACCGAGGCCGTCGTCCAGACCGAAGCCGTTCGGGAGCGGTTCGCCCGAAGGATGGCCGAACTGGCCCCCGACGCGCCCGGCTTGCAAGACCGTATCGTGCTGGAAGCCGCGGCGCTCGCTACCAAGGCCGACGTGCGCGAAGAGCTGGACCGCCTCACCGCCCATGTCGCCTCCGCTCGCGCCCTGTTGCAGCAACCCCCCGCCGGTCGAAAACTCGACTTCCTGATGCAGGAGTTCATGCGCGAGGCGAACACCCTGTGTTCGAAATCGGCTACGACGGCTCTGACCGCCGTGGGACTCGATCTCAAGGCGGTCATCGAACAGCTTCGAGAACAGGTTCAGAATGTCGAATGACCGCACGCCCCGCCGGGGCGTCCTCCTGATCGTCGCAAGCCCGTCGGGCGCCGGCAAGACGTCGCTGTGCCGTCGGCTGATGGCTGATCACGGCCGGCTGGAGCTGTCGGTGTCGATGACCACGCGCGGCATCCGCCCCGGCGAGGTCGCCGACCGCGATTATCATTTCGTCGACGACACCGAGTTCCAACGCCTGATCGACGCCGACGCCTTTCTGGAGTGGGCCGACGTCCATGGCGCCCGCTATGGCAGCCCCCGCGCACCCATCGACAAAGCCATCGCCGAGGGTCGCGACATCCTGTTCGACATCGACTGGCAAGGCGCCCGCCAGATCGCCGAGAAATGCCCCGAGGATGCCGTCCGCGTCTTCATCCTGCCGCCCAGCCTGGAGGAGCTGCGTCGTCGTCTCGTGACTCGGTCACAGGATGCCGACGAGGTCATCGAGCGCCGCATTCAGAATGCCAAGGGCGAGATCGAGCACTGCGGCGAGTTCGATTATGTCTTCGTCAACGACGACTTCGACCGCAGCTATGCCGAACTGGCGCACATCTACCACGCCGAACGCTCCAGCCGGTTCCGTAACACCTGGATCGACGACTACCGCGCAGGCCTGCTGGCCGAGGCGGTCTGATATCGACAATGCAGACCGATATCGAAATTTCCCAGGCTGCGGTTCTGAAACCCATCCAAGAGATCGCGGCCGGGATCGGTATCGGCGTCGATGAGCTGGAACCCCACGGACGTCACATCGCCAAGCTGTCCAGGGACTGTCTGGCGCGACTGGCTCACCGTCCGTCCGGCAAGCTGATCCTGGTCACCGCGATCAATCCGACGGCGGCGGGCGAGGGCAAGACCACCACGACCGTGGGTCTGGGCGACGCCTTGAACCGGATCGGGCGGCGGGCGGTGATCGCGCTGCGCGAGCCTTCGCTGGGGCCGGTGTTTGGGCGCAAGGGTGGGGCGACCGGTGGCGGCCAGGCCCAGGTCGCGCCGATGGACCGGATCAACCTGCACTTTACCGGTGACTTTCACGCCATCGGCGCCGCGCACAACCTGCTGGCTGCGATGGTGGACAACGCCATCTACTGGGGCAGCGATCCCCGTCTCGACGCGCGTCGGATCACATGGCGTCGCGTCGTAGACATGAACGACCGGGCGCTGCGGCAGGTCGCGGTAGGTCTGGGGCAGGGCGCCAACGGATCGGTTCGCGAGACGGGGTTCGACATCACGGTCGCCAGCGAAGTCATGGCCGTCCTCTGTCTCGCCGAGGGGCCGGTCGATCTGGCCGAACGCCTGGCGCGGATCGTCGTCGGTCGGGCGAAGGACGGCACGGCTATCACTGCGGGCGATCTCGGTGCGGCAGGGGCCATGGCGGCGCTTCTGAACGAGGCTGTGCTGCCAAACATGGTCCAGACGCTGGAGGGCACGGCGACGCTGGTCCACGGCGGGCCGTTCGCCAATATCGCCCATGGCTGCAACTCCGTGACGGCGACACGGGCAGCGCTGGCGCTGGGAGAGTTCGCGGTGACCGAGGGCGGCTTCGGCGCCGATCTGGGCGCGGAGAAGTTCCTCAACATCAAATGCCGGTCCAGCGGCCTGGCCCCCAGCGCGGCCGTGGTCGTGGCCACCGTCCGTGCCCTGAAACTCCAGGGCGGCATCGCCAGGGATGCTCTGAATGCCGAGGACGCGGAGGCCGTACGCGCCGGGTTCGTGAACCTCGCCCGCCATATCGAGAACCTGCACGGCTTCGGCCTACCTGTCGTCGTCGCGATCAACGCCTTCCACAGCGATACCGCGGCCGAGCAGGCGGCCGTCGTCGAACTGTGCGCCACCCTTGGGGTCGAGGCGCACATCTGCACCCACTGGGCCGATGGCGGCGCCGGCGCCGAAGGGTTGGCGAGCGCAGTCGCTGCGCTGGCCGACGCCAATGCCGATCCCGTCCACGCGCTGAAGCTGACCTATGCCGACGACCTGCCGCTGGACCAAAAGATCCGCACGGTCGCTCAGAGCCTCTATCGAGCCTCCGATGTCGCCTTTTCCGCCGTCGCCGCAAGGGATTTGGCTCGGTTCCAGGCCGAGGGCCATGGGAACCTGCCTGTCTGCATGGCCAAGACGCCCTATTCCTTCACAGCGGATGAGAAGCGGTTTGGCGCGCCGCAAGGATTCGTCCTGCCGGTCGATTCCGTCCGTCTGTCAGCGGGCGCGGGCTTCGTCGTTGCCCTGTGTGGCGCGGTCAACACCATGCCGGGCCTGCCGCGCGTTCCCTCCGCCGAGCGGATCGGTGTCACGGCCGAGGGTCGGATCACAGGCCTGGACTGACTCCGGTCAGGCCGCCGCGCGAGCCGCGAACCACGGGACCACCCGCTTTAGAGCTTCTTCGATCTCGGGCGTCGAGACTGCGAAGCTGAAGCGCATGAATCGGTGTCCGTCGACCGGGTCGAAGTCCACGCCGGGCGCGGTGGCCACCCCCGTATCGCGCAGCAACTGCTCGCAGAAGCCGACGCTGTCGTTCGTCAGGTGGCCGATATCGGCCCAGATGTAGAAGGCTCCGTCCGGCGGCGCGATCGACTTGAGACCAAGCCCTGGCAAGGCGTTCAGCATCAGGGCACGGTTACGGGCGTAGGTTTCGATATGACCCTCCAGCACGTCGTGCTGATCCATGGCGACCAGGCCGGCGTGCTGGCTGAGCGACGGCGGGGTCAGGAACAGGTTGCCGATATAGGCCCGTGCACGTTCGACGTGATCGGCGGGGACCACCAGCCAGCCTAGCCGCCACCCGGCCATGCTCCAGTATTTGGAAAAGCTGTTGATCACCATGGCATCCGGCGCGAACTGGAGCATAGACGGCTGGGGGCCGACGTAGCTGAGGCCGTGGTAGATTTCGTCGGCGAGAATTCGGATACTCTTTCGGAGACAAACGGCCGCGATTTCGGAGAGTTCGGATACGCAGATCACCGAGCCTGTCGGGTTCGCGGGGCTGGCGATGATGACGCCCGCCGGGGCCGGGTCCAGGGCGTCGAGGGCGGCGGCGGTCAGCTGATAATGCTCGTCGGGACCGCAAGCGATCTCGACCGGCGTCATGTTCAGCGCCTTGACCGCGTTTCGATAGGCGACATACCCGGGGCGGGCCATGGCGATGCGGTCGCCCGGCGCGAATCGCGACGACAGGGCCAGAACCAAAGCGGGCGAAGCGCCACAGGTGAGCAGCAGGCGATCGTGCGTGATCGCGACGCCGTAGCGTTCGTCATAGAGCCGGACGATCCGGTCCTTGAGCGGCGCGCTTTCCCAATAGCCCATGCCGTCGGCGTCCAGCACGCGGTGCGCTTCGGCGATGGCCGCGGGCGGAGCGCCGGTCGAAGGCTGTCCGAACTCCATGTGGATCACCGACCGACCCTGCGCCTTCAATGCATGAGCCAGGCGGCTGATCGTTATGGCGCGGAAGGGTTCGATCTCGCTCACGACGTCAGGGCTCCTGCCAGCCGCAGGAAGCCGGCGATGTCGATGGTCTCGGCCCGCGCATCTGGATCGATCCCGGCGGCCTCGCACAGGGCGCCGCCGCCCAGCTGTTTCAGGCTGGATCGCAGCATCTTGCGCCGCTGACCGAAGGCGGCCGCCGTGACCCGCTCGAGCCGCTTCAAGGTCGCGGCGTCGGGCCGGTCGGCGCGAGGGATCAGATGGACGACCGCCGATGCGACCTTCGGAGGGGGGGTGAAGGCGGCGGCCGGCAGGTGCATCACGATCCTGGCCTCGGCCACCGCCTGCGAGATGACCGCCAGTCGGCCATAGGCGTCGTCGCCCGGCGCGGCCACGATCCGCTCGGCGACCTCCTTCTGGAACATCAGGGTCATGGCGACGGGCGTCCAAGCCCCGGTCAGCCAGTCGATCAGCAAAGGCGTGCCGACGTTGTAGGGCAGGTTCGACACGACATGCGCCGGTCCCTCGACCAAGGTCGCCTGATCGACCTTCAACGCGTCCGCCTCTACGATCGTCAGTCGGCCGTCGCCGGTGTTCAGTTCGGCGAGCAGCGGCAGAAAACGCGGATCCTTCTCGATCAGCACCACCTTGCCGGCGTCGCTTTCCAGGATCGCGCGCGTCAGGCCGCCAGGCCCCGGCCCGACCTCGATCACGGCGCGACCCTCGAAAGGCCCAGCCAGTCGAACGATTTTTCGGGTGATGTTGAGGTCCAGCAGGAAATGCTGGCCGAAGCTCTTCTTGGCCAGCAGGCCGTGGGCTTCGAGAGATTCGCGCAAGGGAGGGAGGTCGGTCACCCCTCCTGTTAGCCCGCCGCCCGCGCCGCCGCCATGGTCGCGGCCAGACGGATCGCGGCGATCAGACTGTCGGCCCGCGCCACGCCCTTGCCTGCGATGTCGAACCCCGTGCCGTGGTCCGGCGAGGTGCGGATGACCGGCAGGCCCAGGGTGGCGTTCACCCCGCCCCAGAAATCCAGCGTCTTCACGGGGATGAGGGCCTGGTCGTGGTAGAGGCAGATCGCGGCGTCGTAGGTCGCGCGCGCTTCATCATGGAACAGTGTGTCGGCTGGCAAGGGATCGGTGATGTCGATTCCCTCGGCGCGCAGGCTCTCGACCGCAGGCCTCAGCACCGTGATCTCCTGAAGGCCCAAGGCGCCGCCTTCTCCCGCGTGCGGATTGAGGGCCGCCAGGGCCAACCGGGGCCGATCGATGCCGAAGTCGCGCCGAAGGCTCTCGCTCACCACCCTCGCCGTGCGACACAGGCGCTCGGCGGTGATCAGCTCCGGAACCTGATCCAGAGCGACGTGGATGGTGACCAGGCAGGCGCGCAGATCCCTCGCCGTCAGCATCATCACCGGACCGCGCGTCCCGACATAGGGCGCATCGGCGGTCAACTCGGCGATGAACTCGGTATGGCCCGGAAAGCGGAAACCGGCGGCATAGAGCGGTGCCTTGGCGATCGGGGCGGTGACGAGGCCCGACGCCTCGCCGGACAAGGCCAGGGCGACGGCGCGCTCGATCCAGTCGGCGACGACTCCGGCGTTCCTCGGGTCAGGTCGACCCGGCTCCACGGCAGCGGTTACGGGATGGTGCAGCACCGGCAACGCCCGTCGAAACACGGAGGCTGCATCCGAAGGCGCCTCGATCTCGGCGACGAGCACCCCTTGGAACCCCAGCAAGCGCGCGTCGCCGATCACCGCGAACGGGGTTTCGGTCGAGGTCGCGGCCCAAGCCTTGGCGATGATCTCCGGGCCGACGCCGGCCGGTTCGCCCAGGCTGAGGACCAGAGGCGACCCGGCCACAGCCTATTTCAGCTCGATCAGGGCGTCCGCGCGCAGATCACGGATGTAGCGGCGCGCCAACATGGCCAGGTTCTGGTTCTGCAAACGGCTTTCGACTTCACGGAAGCTTGGCGCATCCGCGCCGCCGACGCGACGGCCGCACACCGCCACCAGGTGCACGCCCAGAGGCGTGCGCACCGGGCTGCTGACGCTGTTCACTTCGGCCGAACGCGCGATCTGCTGGAACTGCGGAGCCAGATTGGCCACGTCGCTTTCACCCAGGTCCGATCCCAGCAGGCCCGCCTCGGACGTCGTGCGTTGCAGGATGTTGTCGCAGGTCAGGCTCGGGCGCAGCGTTTCCAGACGCTGGGTCGCGGCGGCCACCTCCGCGTCCGTGGCGGTTTCCGGCAGCTCGACCATCGCCTGCTTCAGGGAGACCAGGCTGGTCGATGATCCCGAACGCTTGTCGCGCATGTAGATGATGTAGACGCCACCCTCGACCGGGATGGGGCGGGACAGCTGACCGACGGCCAGGGCGTCCAGCGCGGCCTGAAGGGCCGGCTGCACCGTGCCCTGGACGACCCAGCCTGCGTCGCCGCCACGAGCAGCCGAGGGCGCCGCCGAAAACTGACGGGCCACGGCCTGGAATGGCGCGCCCTGGATCATCTGCTGAACCAGTTGCTCCGCACCGTTGAGCGCCGCCTGTTGTCCGCCAACGCGCGAAGCCTCGAGGTAGATTTCTCCGACCAGATACTGCGGCTTGGCCGCGGCTTCGTTGAGCTGTCGCAGGTTCTGCTCGACCTGGCTGCGGCTGACGCGCGAGCGTGAGTTGAATCGACCGCCCACCAGCTGACGCCAGCCGATTTCGGTGCGGAGCTGTTCGCGGAAGCTGCTGGGGCGAATGCCGCCCTGTTGCAGGAAAGCCAGGTAGTTCTCCGGGGTGGTCCCGGCTTCCTGCGCCATGCCGGCGATTTCCTGATTGATCTCTTCGTCGGTGACGATGAGCGTCTCGTAGTTGGTGATCTCCTGGGCCTGCAACCGCTCTTCGATCAAGGACTGCAGCGCCTGCTGCTGGATCGCGGGGATGTTCTCTTCGGTCGGCTGGACCTGGCTCATCGCGATGACGCTCAGCATCCGCTGCCGCAGGTCGAAGCCGGTGATGATCTGGTCGTTGACCGTGGCGACGATGCCGTCGGCCAGACGAAACTCAGGCTGGACGGCGGGGGCTGTGACGGGCGCCTGCTCGGCGGCTGGATCCAGCCGTGCGGCCGCTGGTCCCGTCGGCGCAGTCTGGGCAAGAGCCGAACCGGCGACCAAAGCGGTCATCGCGACCCCGGCCGTAAAACGCATCAAACCCATGTTCAGTCCTGGTTCCTTCGAGCCTCGTCTCCGCATCCTTGGATGGGGTCGGCGCACGTCTTCACGCGTCATGCCTAACGCAAGCCGTTTGATCCATAGCCTGACCCTCCAAAAGTGGCGAGGTTTAGACGGAAATAGACCCCTTCGGAGGGGCCGGACGGCCGGACCCGCGTATTGTCGCGCCGATAGCCCACCTCGATGCGGAAACAGTCGTCATCGAACACGACGCCGACCTCGGAACGGGTGACCAGATCGCGCTCCAGATCGACGATCCCGGCCGCGGCAATACCCCAGTTTCCGTAGACGAACTGCTGGGCGGCCACTTGGAAGAACTCGTAGTTTCGATTGGCCGACGGCAGGGGCGGGCCGGCGGGATTGGCCGGGTCCGGGCGGCTGTCCAGTTGCAGAGGATCGGATCGGTCGACGATATAGCTGACCGTGGCCAGATTTCGCCGGCCCCAGCGCCCGTCCAACGCCATCTCGGCGCGCCGTATGTTGCCCGAATCGTCGATCGTCGCATGCCCCCACCCGCGAATACGGTCAGATGGCTGGAAACTGCCCTGAACGACCCAGTCTGAGGATTTTGCCGCCAGTCCGGTGGGATCGTAGAGCTGCGTCGGCGCATCCGGGATCGGGATGCGAAATCCGTTCTGCTCGGCATCGCGCATGCTGCGTCCGATGAACAGACTCGCGCGGCGTCCCTCATCCCACCGCAGGGTCGTGCGAACGCCGGCCGTGATGCGCAAGCCGCCTTCCAGAAGGTCGTAGCCAGGGAATCGGTCTGTGCGGAACAGCGAGGACTCGTCCAGCTCAAGCGTCTGGGCGTCCTCGACCGGGATGCGCGCGTCCAGGTCTGGATCCGTTGAAAGAGAGATTTGTCCCAACGGCTCGACAACAAGATCGGTCCCGTCCGACAGACGTCGGATCAAGGGATAGCTGACGTCCAGACCAACGGTCGCGCGCTGCCGAGTGATTGTTTCGTCAAGGAGGCCCAGAACAGGGGGCAAGTCGGCGACGGAGTAGACGTCCACCCGGCCATCGACGAAAGGCTCGTAGCGAATGCCGGCGGGGGAAGTGAAGCTTCGACGCCAGTCGATCTGGCCCGACACACGACGGCTGTCCACGCCGGGCAGCCCAACGGTCGATCCCGTCGGAATGAGCTGGGGCCGCAAGACGGGGCTGCCGACATAGTCGTCGCGATAAAGGGATACGGCCGATCCTCTGAACCGCAACCGTCCGCCCAAGACCGCCTGCGTCGGCTCCCAGCGCGCGTCGATCAGCGGAGCGACCAGCGGCAGGCTGTTGTCGCTCTCGAAGACGTTCAACGCGGGCGTGATGTCGTTGAACTGCGCGACCCTGAGGCTCTGGATCGAGAACGCGGCGACCGACAGATAGGATCGATCCGTCTGACGCTCGGCATACAGCTGGCTGATCAGACGGCGCTGGTCGCCATAGTAGAGGCCGTTGTCCTGATACGGATCGATGACGTCGTAACGGTCGAACAGGGTCTTGTCCGACGTCCGCTCGGCGGTGAAGCCCCAGCGCCAGGGGCCGGTCGGGTCGAACCGGCCATGGCCCAGGAAATAGCTGCGGCTAGTCCGGTCGCCGAAATCCACGTTCGATTCGGCGTCGCCATCACCATTCAGGTCGAAGTCGCCGAACGACTGAGCGTAGGTGTAGCCGCCGCGCGCCACGATTATCCCGTCCGCGAAGCGCCTGCGCCATTGCAGGTTCAGGAACGGCGGAACCCGAGTGTTGAATTGGGGGCTGATCAGCCAGTCTTCCGACGGCGAGACGACATGCAGATAGGGCGTCTCGACCGAGACGCCGCGGCCGCTGTCGTAGTTGAAGATGGGGACGAGGAAGCCGGAAGCGCGCTCCACGGTCGGGTCCGGATGGGCGAAGAACGGCGTCCAGAACACGGGCACGCCGCCCAGCTTGAACACGGCGTTGCGATAGAGAACCGCCCGAAGTTCTTCGTCCTGAACGACCTTTTCAGCCTGGATGGAGAGGCTGGGTTCCTTGGGGTTGCCGTCCGCGTCGCAGATCGGACAGGGTGTGAACAGGGCGTAGTTCAGTTCGTTGACGTTTTCAGACCGCCGCACGGCGGTCGCGGCCATCAGGCTTCCGCCATTGGCCAGCCGCGTTGCGAAATCGACGGCGACGCCGGCTTTCAGATCGGAATCCAGTTCCAGATGGCTGGCGAAGACGCGATTGCCCTCCGGGTCCGTCAGCTCGACCTCCCCGTCCGCCGTGCCGATACCCCGCGCCAGGTCATATGTGACACTGCGGCCGCGCATCGTCCGGCCCTGGAACCGGGCGTAGACGCGCTCGCGATCGCCTGATGCGGTGATCACGTCGCCCTCGCGGCTGGCGGAGTCGGCGTCGATGTAGATCCCGTCCGCGCCCAGCCCGTCAGCAATTTGCGAAGTGGGCGCCGGGATCGTCTGCGCCAGGGCGGCGGCAGGCCAGACGGCGAGCATCGCCGCTCCGGCCAGCAGACGGAGGCGCAGGGCGCTCTTGATGGTGACGGCGGCGTCTGCCCCCATGCGTCGAACGTTCCTTCAGGCCCCCGCCCGTGGGGGTCGCTTAGCCGTCTTCGGTATAGAACAGCAAGGTGAAGGCGGCGAGCGCCGTCAGGATGGCCGGCAGCCAGGCCGCCACGAACGGCGGCACCACCTCCGCCGACCCCATGGCCGACGAGAACTGATTCAGAAAGAAGAAGGCGAACCCCAGCACGACCGCCGCCACCGCCATCCGCGCCAGATCACCCAACCGCATGAGCCTGAGCGAAAAGGCCGCCGCCAGTATCGTCATCGCCGCGAAGCTGAGCGGGGTGGACAGCAACTGCTGCAGCCGGAGCTGATAGGCGGTCGAGGCGAAGCCCGCATCCTTGATTCGGTTGATCTGCCCGGGCAGCGACCAGAACGGTGTCGATTGTGGGCGGGCGAACCGCTCAAAGGCTTCGTCGTCGGCGAGCGCCGAGGGCATGTCCAGCGTGGCATAGCGGACGGCGCGCTGGCCTGTCTGAGCGCCCACGGCGTCGAACAGCCGCCATCGCCCGGCGCTCAAGACCGCAGCGGGAGCATCGATCCGCTCGGTAAAGGCGCGCCGGCCGTTCGGATCGGTCGTGTAGATGAAGAAGGTCACGTCCAGCAGCCGCCCGTTCGCGCGGTCCTGACGTCCGGCGCGGATCACCATCTGACGCTGGTCCTCCCCCTCGCGCAGCCAGATCGCTTCCTGCTCTTCGGCCCCGCGCACCGAGCCCGAAATCCGCGCCCGCTCGCGCTGGAAAAGGCCGTCGGCGGACGCGGCGACCGGGCCGATGACGGTCACGGTCAGGACGCCCGCCAGGAAGGCCGCCGCCGCCGCCGGCAGTACGAACCGCCAGGCCGAGACCCCCGCCGCCCGCATGGCGACCAGCTCACTCCTGCGATTCAGTCCGACGAAGGCCGAAAGCGTGCCGAACAGGAAGACGAACGGCAGCAACTGCACGATCACCGCCGGCGACTTGATCAGCATCAAGCCCAGGATGCGAATTCCCGACAGGTCGGTATCCGACCCCAGCCCGCGCGAGATCTCTACGAAGTCGATTAGCATGACCAAGGCCGAGATGACCGCCAGGGCGACACCCAGCGATCGCGCCAGCTGGACCAGCACATAGCGTTCGATCCGACCCAGCCGCAGCGCGCTCAGCACATGCACCGGGGCCGAGGCGAAGGAACCCAGACCACTCATGCGAACCTCGCCTTCAGTTTGGCGACGGGGGAGTTTCGACTTGCTCGGCGAGGCTTCAACGCCCGGAACAGCAGCCGAAGCGCCAGGCCCGTCGCCATGATCGGCAGCAGATACTGGAACACGTTCAGCCACCCGTTCCAGGCGCTGGCCGCGACCACTGCATAGCCGACGATCCGCACCAGCAGGAAGGCGGCCGACGCCTTGGCGATCCGCGCCGAATACCCCGTTCGGCTGAAGGCGCCGCCCAGGATCGCCGCCAGAGCCATCGCCATCGCGGTGAGCGCGTAGAGGGGCGACGAAAGTCGCGAATGCGCCTCGGCCAGCAGTTCACCGCGCGAACCTGTATCGCGGATCAGCGCCGCCGAGGGGTTGAACAGTTGGCTCATCCCCAGGTCGGCGGGCTTGTAGCGGATGTGCTCGTCGTCGGTGACGTACTGGGCCAACGGGAAGACATAGCCGTCGAACGACAGCTGTTGCAGCACGCCCGAGGCGCTGTACTGCTGCCAGGATCCCTGTTTCATCGTCAGCACCGGCTGGCCGTCGACGCGGCCAAATCGGGCCTCCGAGGCGTCCCAGGTCGTGACCTTGTCGCCCTCCTCGATGTAGATGAACATGTTCTTCAGCAGGCCGTTCTGCTCGATCTGCTGCACATAGACGGTCAGGCCGTTCGGCCCCTGGACGAACCGCCCCTCCTCGACGAGGAGCGCCGCGAGGTCGGTGCGGATCTCGAACGCCTGTTCACGCGAGGCTTTCTGGGCCCAGGGCTGGACCAAGACATTGGTGACCAGCACGACGGCGGCAACCGCCAGCGCCACCCGGGCGAGGGGCGAGATCATCTGCCACCGGGACATGCCGCTGGCGTAGGCGGCGGTCAGTTCCTGCTCGCGTTGGAGCCGCGTCAGGGCGATGAGGGCGCCAACAAACAATCCGATCGGCAGGATCACCGCAAACAGTTGCGGCACGGCCAACAGGGTCAGTTTCGCCATGACCCAGACGCTCTGACCCCTTTCGACGATCACTTCGAGCTGATCCAGGCTCTGGCTCAGGATGCCGATTCCGGCCAGCGACGCGCACGCCGCCACGACGGGCAGGCTGATCTGGCGAAAGAGGTAGCGTTGGATCAGGGTCATGCGGGCGATGAAATCACCCGGTTGCGGGCGCGGACGTTGCGGCGCATCTAATACACATCCGGTAGGGGCCCCGACAATGGCGGCCGCCGCCACCCACAGTTCAATGACCGGGAGTCCATCCCGGCTGGAGTCTGCGTTTCCATGAATATCGATTTCGTCGCCGAGGCCGCTTCCACCGGCAGCCTCGCCATTCTCGTTCACGACGGTCGGGTTCTGGCCGGGACGGGAAGCGATCACGACGCCGCTGCGGGCGGCGCCCTGACCAAGGCGATGGGCAACAGCCGCTTCACGGGCGGCGCCAGTTCCAGCCTGGTCGTCGCCGCGCCATCGGGCGTGAACGCCGACGCCATCGTGCTGGTCGGCGCGGGCGAAGCGAGCAAGTTCGATGATCTGGCGCTCGAGACCGCCGCCGCTTCGGCTTTCAATGCGGTGAAGCTGTCGGGGGCCGAGACGCTGACGATCGACCTAGGTCATCTGAGCGCCGAACAGGCCGCGCGGGCGGCCTTCGCCGTTCGCCTCGCCGCCTACCGGTTCGACAAATACCGGACCAAGGAAAAGCCGGACAAGATTCCCTCCGTCACGACGGTCAACATTCTCACCGGCGACGTCGCCGGCGCCAAGTCGGCGCTGGAACCGCTGACCGCTGTCGCAGACGCCATCTACTTCTCGCGCGACCTCGTCGCCGAGCCCGCGAATATCCTCTACCCGGCCGAGTTCGCTCGCCGTGTGAAGGAGCTGGAGCGCCTCGGCCTGACCGTTGAAATCCTCGGCGAGGCCGAGATGGAGGCTCTGGGGATGCACGTCCTGCTGGGCGTCGGTCAGGGCTCGGTTCGCGATAGCCAGCTGGCCGTCATCCAGTGGAACGGCGGCACGCCGGGCGAGGCCCCCATAGCCTTCGTCGGCAAGGGCGTCTGCTTCGACACCGGCGGCATCTCCATCAAGCCTGCGGGCGGGATGGAAGACATGATCTGGGACATGGGCGGCGCGGCCGCCGTGGCCGGTCTTATGCACGCGCTGGCGGGTCGCAAGGCCAAGGTCAACGCGGTTGGCGTTCTGGGCCTTGTCGAGAACATGCCGGACGGGAACGCCCAGCGCCCGGGCGACATCGTCACCTCGATGTCGGGCCAGACGGTCGAGGTCATCAACACCGACGCCGAGGGTCGCCTCGTTCTCGCCGACGCCCTCTGGTACACGCAGGACCGCTTCAAGCCCAAGTTCATGGTCGATCTGGCGACCCTGACCGGGGCCATGATCATCGCCCTGGGCCTGGACTACGCGGGCGTCTTCTCCAACTCCGACGATCTGGCCGACGCCATCCTGGCGGCGGGTCCCAAGGTCAACGAGAACGTCTGGCGCCTGCCGATGCCGCCCCAGTACGACAAGATCATGGACAGCGTGAACGCCGACGTGAAGAACTCGGCCGGTCGCGACGGCGGCTCGATCACCGCCGCCCTGTTCCTGCAACGCTTCACCAATGGCGTGCCCTGGGCGCACATCGACATCGCACCGGTGGCCTGGGTCACCAAGTCGACCCGGGCAACCGTGCCAGACGGCCCGGTGGGTTGGGGCGTGCGCCTGCTGGACCGCATGGTGGCCGACAAATACGAAAGCTAAGGCGTGTCTGACGGCTCGGGCGAGATCTGGTTCTATCACCTGGAGCGATCCACGTTGGATCAGGTCCTGCCCGAGCTCCTGGACCGCACACTGCAAAGGGGGTGGCGGGCGCGCGTTCGCGTCGCCGACCCCGTTGCGCGCGAAGCGATCAACGAACGCCTTTGGACATGGCGCGAGGACAGCTTCCTGGCCCACGGTCTGACCGATCAGCCGCACGCCGAGCGCCAACCCATCATCCTGACGGCCGGCGAGGAGAACCCGAACGGGTCTCAGGCGCTGTTCATCGTCGACGGCTCAGTCATGAGCCCCACTGAGGAGTTCGAGCGATGCTTCATCATCTTCGACGGTCGCGACGAGACCGCGCTGCACACGGCGCGAGAACGCTGGAAGGCGCTGAAGGGGCAGGGGGCCAACCTGGCCTACTGGAAGCAGTCGGACGAGGGGCGCTGGGAAAAGGCCGCCTGATCGCGGCTCCGGTTCTGGCCGGTCTGTTCCTTGCGGCCTGTTCCTCTACGCCGGCATCGGTCGCAGACGCTCCGGCGCCCTCAGCGGTGGCTGAAGCTGAAGCGAACCAGCCCGTGGGCAGCCGGATGCCCGTCGGCAGCGCCGATCTGTGCAAGGCCAATGAGCTGCAATATCTCGTCGGCAAGCACAGGAACGAGATCCCGGTCCCGGTCGAGGTCGTCAACCGCCGCGTGGTCTGCACCACCTGTCCGGTGACGATGGACTTCTCGCCCTACCGATTGAACATCTTCTACAACGCCCAGACGGAAATCGTGGAGCAGGTCCGATGCGGTTGATCGCACTCACGCTGGTTTGCGGCGCAGCGTTGGCCGCTTGTGCGCCGATGGCGGAGACGCCGTCCGGACCTCCGGCGCCTCAACGCTGCGACGCCGCCGGTGCGCGGTCGCTGATCGGCAGTCACAGGGGCGCGGTCGATTTTGCGGCGGGCGCCAATGTTCGCTTTGTCTGCACGACCTGCGCGGCCACTCAGGACTTCAATCCGAACCGGTTGAACATCCGCTTCGACGAGGCCACCGGGATCATCCGCAGCGTCGACTGCGGCTGATCCCGGTCAGTCCGGCGTCTACCAGCGCCAGGCGTTGCGGATGACCTCGATGATGTATCCGTCGAAGCTGTCGATCAGATAGATCGTGTTGTCGACGGCCACCCACTGCGTTCCGGGCGGTGGAAAGCCCAGTCCGTAGGTGCGGTAGTCGTTCAGGCTGTAGCGCCAGAAGATCGAGGGTAGGTAGTCGCCCTCATACCAGGTCTGGCCCCAGTAGTTTCTCGGCACCGAATAGTAGCCGTAGTTCGGCGCGAAATAGAAGCCGAGGCGTACACCCGCGTAGCCCCGGAAGCCGCGGTCGTTGCGCCACCAATCGCTCGAGCGGCCCCGGTTCCAGTCCCGACGCCAGTCGTTCTGGTTCCACCGGTTCTGGAAGCCGCCGTAGTCGCGACGCCCGTTGCGATCGTTGTTCCAGTTCCGTCCGCCGTTGTTCTGGCCGCCGTTCCAGCCGCCGTTGTTGCGGTCGCGGTTGTCGTTGCCCCGGTTCCAGTCCTGGCCGTTGCGGTCGCGACCCTGGTTGCCGTTGGTCCAGCCGCCATTGTTGCGGTCACGGCCGTCATTGCCACGGTTCCAATCCTGACCATTGCGGTCGCGACCCTGGCCGTTTGTCCAGCCGCCATTGTCGCGATCACGACCGTTGCCGGCCCCGTTTCTGTCGCGGCCGTCGCCATTGCGGTCCCGACCCTGACCGCTGCGATCTTGCGTCGGCGGGGTCGGGTTGTTGCGGTTCCAGCGGTCATCTCCGCCCTGGCCCGGCGTGTCTCCGCGATTCCAGCCATCGCCGTTTCCACCACCGCTTCTGTCGCGATTGTCACCATTGCGGTCGCGACCCTGGCCGTCGCGATCCTGTGTTGGCGGCGCCACGACCGGCGGCGCGGCCGGGTTGCGATTCCAGCGGTCGTCGCTTTGGCCCGACGTGCCGCCGCGGTTCCATCCGCCGCCGTTTCCGCCAGCGTTGTCGTTGCCGCCATCCCGACCGCCGCCGTTCCCGGCCCGGTCGCCGCGTCCATTGCCTCGTCGTTCCTGCACGTCGCTGCGGCGCTCCTGAACATCTTGAACGTCAGGACGATCACGGCGAGCCGTCTGCACGCGGGGGGGCGCCGGCGCCTCGGCGTACTGGCGTGGAGCATCATCATTGATCGTCGGCGCATCGGCCGACAGTTCCTGGGCTGCGACCAGGGTGGGCAGGCCTGCTGGCAGAGCCAGCGCGGCCAGGGCGGCGAATGCCGTCAGCATCGATTTCATGTCTTGGTCTTCCCCGCACGCCGAACTCGGCGGCTCGTGATCAAACTCTGCTTTCGTCCATGAACGCGGGCTGAACAATACGAACGGGCCAAGACGCCTTGCGGTGAAGGCGGCCTCGGGCCAGATCACGGCTGTTGTTCCAGCACCGGATACCGCCGTCATGACCGCCCCGATTGAGCTCTGGTATTGGCCCACGCCCAACGGCTGGAAGATCTCCATCGCCCTGGAGGAGATGGGACTGGCCTATGACGTCAAGCCGGTGAACATCGGCGCTGGCGAGCAGTTCACGCCGGCGTTCCAGGCGATCAGCCCGAACGGCCGGATGCCCGCCATCGTCGATCCGGACGGACCGGGCGGTGAACCCATCTCCATCTTCGAAAGCGGCGCGATCCTGCAGTATCTGGGCAACAAGTCGGGGCAGTTCTATCCGACGGACGTGCGAGCGCGGGTCGAGATCGACGAATGGCTGTTCTGGCAGGTCGGCGGTCTGGGCCCCATGGCTGGTCAGACCCACCATTTTCGCCAGTATGCGCCGGCGATCATCAAGGATCAGCGCCAGATCGCTTATGGCGTCCGCCGCTACACCGATGAAACCCACCGCCTTTATGGCGTGATGGATCGGCGTCTGGCCGACCGCGACTATCTGGCAGGCGACTATTCGATCGCGGACATGGCGGCCTGGCCTTGGGTTCTGCCGGCGCTTCAGGGTCAGGATCTGGCGCATTTTCCAAATCTGGCCGCCTGGATGGCGCGGGTCGGCGCGCGGCCGGCGGTCAAGGCGGGTCGGGCGGTAGGCGAGGCCTTGCGCGGCAATTTGGCGGCGTCCGGCAAGTCGGCGGAGAAGGCGCGAAAGGTTCTGTTCGGTCAGCGCGCGCGCTGATATCTGAACGAGGCGTTTACAGTGTATTTCGCAAGCCTGAATCGCATGCGGAGTATTCATTTTGCCTTTACTGAAAAGACTTTGCGGCCCTCGCCGCTGTTAACTTTAACTTCAAACCGGGGGTATTTGATCGCGTATCGAAGGGC
>JAZKHL010000062.1:0-3126 GCA_040385365.1 Pseudomonadota bacterium
CGCCCAGCACCGGGATCTCGACCGACGGCGTCGTGCCGATCAGCCCGACCACCAGACCGCCGCCGAGGATGGCGAGACCCGATCCCAGATAGATGCCGATCGTATAGATGCCGAGCGCGAGGCTGCGTCGCTTGGGCGGGAAGCAGTCGGAGATCATCGAATAGCCGGCCGGCGACAGGCCGGCCTCGCCGACGCCCACGCCGACGCGGGCGGCGAACAGCTGCCAGAAGGTGTGGGTCATGCCGCAGAGCGCGGTCATCACGCTCCACAGCGCCACGCTGCCGGCGATCAGATGCTTGCGATTGAACCGGTCGGCCACATAGCCGAGCGGCACGCCCAGGCTGACATAGAAGATCACGAAGGCGAACCCGTGAAGCAGCCCGATCTGGGTGTCGTTCAGGTTCAGGTCGGCCTGGATCGGCTCGACCAGGATGGTCAGGATCGCCCGGTCCACATAGGCGAAGGTGTAGGCGATCAGCAGGACGGCGACCGTGTACCAGGCCGTCGCGGACGCGGGCCAGACGTGGCTGTCGGTCTTGGTTGCGTCCGTCATCCGGCGACCTTCCAGCTGGGCGGCCGCTTCTCGCGGAAGGCGGTATAGCCCTCCCGGCCATAGGGTTGGGTTCGGTTGTAGATGGAGAAGGTCTTCAGCTCGAGCGCGACGGCCTCGGCCAGCGGCAGGTCCTCGCACTGCTGCAGCACCGCCTTGCTGGCGGCGATCACCGCGCGGGGCTTGTCGATCAGGGTGTTGAGGAAGGCCTTCGACTCTTCGAGCAGCTTGGAGCGCGGGACCGATTTGATCGCCAGACCGTAATCGACCGCCTCCTGCCCCTTGAGGAACCGCGCGCTCCACATCAGCGCCTTGGCCTTCTGGTCGCCGACCTTGCGCTTCAGCCGCGTCGTCACGGCGGCGGGCAGCACGCCGGAATCCGTGTGGGCGTCGCCGAACAGGGCCTCGTCGGCGACGATGATGAAATCGCAGCCCAGCGAGAACTCGAACCCGCCGGCGCGCGTCACGCCGTTGATGGCGGCCAGCGTCGGGATCGGCAGGGCCTCCAGCCTGGCGATGATCCCGGCCACCCGTCCGACGGTCGCGTCGAACCAGTCGAGATCGGCGAAGGCCCGGTCCAGCAGCTCCAGATCCAGCCCGACGCAGAAGGCGCGATCGCCCTCCCCGGTCAGGATCAGGGCGCGCAGGGTCTCGTCCGCATGGGCATCGGTCAACACGGCCTCCAACTCGTCAAGCCGCGCCTCGCTGATGGCGTTCAGCCGCTCCGGCGTGGCGAAGGTGACCACGCCGATGCCGCCATCGATCTCATAGCGCAGCGAGGAATAGGCCATCAGGCGGTCTCTCTGGTCTGGTCGGCGTGCAGGTCTCGCAGCGCGGTCTTCAACACCTTGCCGTTGGCGTTGCGCGGCAGGGCCTCGATGACCTGGAAGTCTCGCGGTCGTTTGTAGGCTGCCAGCCCCGCTTCGCAGAATGACGAAAGCTCTGCCGCGGCGACCGGCTCATCAAGCACCACATAGGCGACCAGCCGCTCGCCCCAGCGCGGATCGGGCACCCCGACAACGGCGGACTCGCGCACCGCCGGATGGGCGTCGATGACCCCCTCGATCTCGCGTGGATAGACGTTCAGCCCGCCGGTGATGACCATGTCCTTCTTGCGATCGACGATGTGGACGAAGCCCTCCTCGTCCTTGACCGCCAGATCGCCGACCCCGACCCAGCCGTCCTTCAGCGTCTCCGCCGTCTGGTCCGCCCGCTTCCAGTAGCCGTTGAACAGATAGGGCGAGCGCGAGATCAGCTCGCCGACCTCGCCGGGACCGACCTCGACGCCCGCGTCGTCGACCAGCTTCACCTGATTGCCGACGAACGGCAGGCCGACACAGCGGCTCTTCCGCCGCTGATCCTGTGGCCGAAGGTTGGTGACGCAGCCCGCCTCGGTCGACCCATAGGTCTCGTGCAGCAGGCCCTCGCCGTAATAGTCGATGATCCGGACCTTGGTGTCGTCCGGCAGGGGCGCGGCGTTGGCGACGATGCCCCGCAGGCGGTTGCCCCTGTTCGCCTCCAGCACCTTCGCGCCCAGATCGAAGATGGCGTGATGGTGGGTCGGCACGGTGAACAGGCCGGTGACGTCCCCTTCGTGCAGGCGGCGCAGCACCCTCTCCGGCTCGAACTTCGTGGCGATCTCCACCGTCCCGCCAAGGAACAGGGCGTTGAAGGCGAAGGCGAACCCGGCTCCGTGGCACATCGGCGACAACGCCAGGAAGTGGTCGTCCGGCGAGAAGATGCCGTACTCCGCGGCATAGGCCAGGAACTGCAGCGTCCGCGACCGGTGCGAGACCAGCACCCCCTTGGGCTTGCCCGTCGTGCCCGAGGTGTAGGGGATCGAGAAGGTCGTCCAGTCGGGGATCAACGGCGGCTCGAACCGCGATGACGCCTGCGCCTTCAACGCCTCGTATTCGGCGCCCAGGGTGACGATCCGCTCGACCGTCGTCAGCCGCTTGCGCTCCACCGCGCCTTCGCAGTCGGGATGGACGAACAGCACCTTCGCCTCGGCGTCGTTGCAAATCTCGGCCAGCTCGCGTGGCGTCAGCTTCGGATTGGGCGTGGCGATGGCGCAGCCGACATCGCCGACGGCGGCGAGGATCTCCAGATACTCCATCCCGTTGGGAGCCACGATCGCGAGGTGATCGCCGGGCTTCAGGCCCAGACCGTGGATCAGCAGGTTGGCGGTGCGGTCGATGTTCTCGATCACCCGGCCGTAGGAGCGCCGCTCCTCGCCCAGGATCATCGCCGTCTTGCCCGGATCGCGCGTCGCCGCCGCTCGTAGGCCAGACGACACCGTCAGGCTGCGATATCCGGCGGGCGGCGACTGAAACAGGCTCACAGACGGAAAACCTCGACCGCGTTGCCGCGAATCACCTGGTCATAGGAGGCGGGCCGCAGACGGTGATCCTTCATCTCCCGCACCGCGCGCTCGGGATCGATGACGGGCCAGTCGGTGCCGAACATCACCTTGTGCGAGCCGTAGCTGTCCATGTAGCGGACCAGGCTGGCGGGCAGATGTTTGGGCGCATAGGCGTCGATGCCGATGAAGACGTTCTGGTGCTTCCAGGCCATGG
>JAZKHL010000063.1:0-32060 GCA_040385365.1 Pseudomonadota bacterium
CCCCCATGCCGACCGCCTGGCTGCCTTGTCCGGGGAACAGGAGGGCGAGGGTCATTGGGCAGGTCCGTGGTCGTTGTCAGAAGCGCGGAGGGGTAAGCCGGTTGCGGGTCTCGAGCAAGCTTGCCCCCTTCCCCCTTTTCCCCTATACGCGCCCGCTTTCCAGGGCTTCGGTCCTGACGCGGAACTCCAAAGGGTTCGGGAAGTCATCCCGGCCGCCGCTTCAGGATCCATCGTGGTTCGGACTTCACCCGGTCCGGTCGCGCCGACGCCCACCAAGGGAGACTACCGAATGGCTCTTTACGAGCACACGGTCATGTCGCGCCAGGATATCAGCGCGCAACAGGCCGAAGCCCTCAACGACACCATCAAGGACCTGATCGTGGCCGGCGGCGGTTCCGTCGCCAAGATCGAGTACTGGGGCCTGCGCAACCTGACCTATCGGGTCAAGAAGAACCGCAAGGCGCACTACTCCCTGCTGGCGATCGATTGCCCCCCCGCCGCCATGGCCGAAGTCGAGCGTCAGCTCGGCATCAACGAAGACGTCCTGCGCTGGCTGACCGTCAAGGTCGAAGAGCTCGACCTGGAACTGTCGCCGCTGCTGGCCCGTCGTGAACGCGAGCGTGAACGCGATCGCGAGCGCACGCCGCGTGAAGACGCCGACGTGGCCGCGTAAGGAGATCTGGAAACATGACTGACACCACCTCCTCGCCCAACGTTCCCGGCACCCCCGCCGGTTCGGGCTCCGCCGGCCGCCGTCCCTTCTATCGTCGCCGCAAGGTCTGCCCGTTCTCGGGCGAAGGCGCGCCGAAGATCGACTACAAGGACGTCAAGCTGCTGCAGCGTTACATTTCCGAACGCGGCAAGATCGTGCCCTCGCGCATCACCGCCGTGTCCCAGATCAAGCAACGCGAACTGGCCAAGGCCATCAAGCGCGCCCGCTATCTGGCCCTCCTGCCTTATGTGGTGAAGTAAGATGAAGGTCGTTCTGCTCGAACGCGTCGAGAACCTCGGCGCCATCGGCGACGTCGTCACCGTCAAGGATGGCTTCGCTCGCAACTTCCTGCTGCCGCGGGACAAGGCCCTTCGCGCCACCTCCAAGAACCTGGAGAAGTTCGAACTCGACCGCGCCGCCATCGAGGCCCGCAACGAGAAGAACAAGGCCGAGGCGCAGAAGATCGCCGACAAGATCGACGGTCAGTCCTACGTCATGATCCGCCAGGCCGGTGAAACCGGTCAGCTTTACGGATCGGTCGCCGGTCGCGACGTGGCCGAGGCTGTTCAAGCCGAAGGCGGCAAGGTCGAGCGTTCGCAAATCGCGCTCAACACCGCGATCAAGACCCTGGGCGTCCACGAAGTCGTCGTGCGTCTGCACGCCGAAGTCTCGGCCACGGTGAAGATCAACATCGCCCGTTCGGCTGACGAAGCCGAGCGTCAAGCCAAGGGCGAAGACGTGATCAAGTCGGCCTATGACGAGGACCGCAACGCGGCCGCCGAACAAGCCCGCGACATGGTCGAAGGCGGCGCCGGCCAACAGGACGGTCTCGGCTCCGAGGCCTGATACGATCGACTGAGTTCCGCTCGTCGAGCGGAATAGAAATGTTGAAGGGCGCGTCCGAAAGGCGCGCCCTTCTTCAATTCTCGCCTTCCGCCACGTTATGTCAAAAATACAACGAACAGGCGACCACGGTATGGCGGTCGCTTGACCGTTCACCGCGCCAGACCCAGCTTGAGTCCAGGCGGTTCGTGCAACCGCCGCGGCAGAACGCGGTCACAAAACCGGACGCCGGACTTTCTCACTGCGGGACGACGATGTCGTCGTCTCGTCTCTTGGTCGTCAGGGTCCAAAATGATTTCCAGAACTTCCCGCTCGCTGCTGCTCGGCTTCGCCTCCGCCGCCACGCTCCTGGCCTGCCCCCTCGTCGCCTCCGCGCAAACCGCCACGCCCCAGGACGAGGCAAGCCAGGTCGATGAAATCGTCGTCACCGGCACCCGAACGGTGGGTCGCAGCCGGCTCGATACCATCGTCCCGGTCGACGTCATCAGCGCCCAGACCCTGACCCGCACGGGCGCCGGCACCGAGACGGCCGCGGCCCTCGCCGCCGCCGCACCCTCGATCAACTTCCCCCGGCCCGCGATTTCGGACGGCTCGGACCACGTCCGTCCGGCCACCTTGCGTGGCCTTGCTCCGGATCAGACTCTGGTGCTGATCAACGGCCAGCGCGGCCACGTCAGCGCCCTGGTCAACGTCAACGGCAGCCTCGGGCGCGGCTCTACCGCCTTCGATCTGAACACCATCCCTTCGGTCGCGCTCGGCTCGGTCGAGGTGCTGCGCGACGGCGCCTCGGCCCAGTATGGTTCTGACGCCATCGCGGGCGTTCTGAATCTGCGCCTGCGCGAAGCCAGCTCCGGCGGCGGCCTGACCTACAACTACGGCCGTTACGACACCTCCTTCACAACCGCGCGCGGCTCCCATGACGAGGACGACGGCGCCCAGTCGTCGCTGGCCGGGTGGGTCGGCCTGCCGCTGGGCGACGACGGGTTTATAACCTTCGCCGGCGAGGTTCAGACCCGCGATCCAACGAACCGTTCGGACTTCGCCGCACCCTCGGCCGTCAACGGCGGCGCGTCCAATCGGGTCATCGGCCGCTTCGGCGATCCGGACGTGCAGAGCCAGTCGCTGTGGTTCAACGCCGGCAAGCCTCTGCAAGGCGACTGGTCGGCCTATGCCTTCGGCGGCATTCAAAACAAGGACAGTTCGTCGGCGGCCACCGCCCGCGCGTTCAACGAAACCCGCAACGACGTGACCATCTATCCGAACGGGTTCCTGCCGCTGATCGAGACCGAGATCGTCGACAAGAACATCTTCGGTGGCTTCAAGGGTCCGGCCTACGGCATCGATTGGGACCTGTCGGCCGGTTACGGCAGCAATCAGCTCGACTATCGCGTCGTGAACTCGCTGAACCGCACCTACGGCACGAACTCGCAACGCGAGTTCAACGCGGGTGGCCTGACTTATGATCAGTTCACCATGGGCATCGACGGCGTTCGTCCGTTGGACATTGGCCTCTACGAGCCTTTGAACTTCGCGTTCGGCGTCGAATACCGCGCCGAGAATTTCGAAGTGATCGCTGGCGAGCCGACCTCCTATAACCAGGGTCCTCAGGTCGTCATTCCGAACACCACCACGGCCAATCCGCTTGGTTCGCAAGGCTTCCCCGGCCTTTCCAACAAGAATGCCATCGAAGCCGACCGCAGCAGCTACGGCGCCTACGTCGATTTCGAAGGCAAGCTCAGCGAGGAATTCTCGTTCGGTCTTGCCGCGCGCTACGAGGACTATACCGACTTCGGCGATACCCTGACGGGCAAGGCTTCGGCGCGTTACGACTTCAGCCCCAGTTTCGCCATCCGCGGGGCGGTCTCGTCGGGCTTCCACGCGCCTGCGTTGCAGCAGCAGTTCTTCAGCTACACGGCCACCAATCTGTCGGCGAGCGTCGTCAACGGACAGCCGGTCGTGACCCTGGCTGAAAACAGCACCTTCCGGGTCGACGATCCCGTCGCGCGCATCCTGGGGTCCAAACCGCTGGAGCCGGAAACCTCCGTCAACTATTCGCTGGGCCTGGTGCTGCGTGCGGGCGCGTTCGATCTGACCGTCGATGCCTATCAGATCGATGTGAACGACCGGATCGCCTATTCGGAAACCCTCGGCGGCACCGGTGGCGCGCGGCCAGGTCAGACGGTGTCCGAGCGTGACGCGATCCGCACCTTCCTGACCGCCAACCTGCCGGGCACCTCGGTCAGCGGCGTCCGGTTCTTCGTCAATGGCGTCGACACGACGACCAAGGGCATCGACGTCGTCGGCCGCTATCGCCTGCCGACCGACATCGGGCGGTTCGAGTTCACGGTCGCGGGCAACTATAATGACACCAAGGTCAACTCGACCCCGCCGTCGACCAGCGCGCTGGCGTCCTCGCCCTTCTTCCTGTTCGACCGGGCCAACATCCTGGCGTTCGAAGAAGGCACGCCGCACACCAAGGTCGTCAGCAGCGTCGATTGGACACTCGGAGCCTTCTCGGCGACGGCCAAGGCGACCTATTACGACAGCGTCCTGGTCGCCAATAACAGCATCAGCCTGGACTACGAGACCGGCGACGCGACCCTGATCGACCTCGAAGGCCGCTACGAACTGGGCAGCGGCGTGGGCTTGGCGGTCGGCGTCAACAACCTGACCGACGAATATCCGCAGTTCACGCCGGCTACAATCAACGGTGTGACGGGTTCGACGGGCTTCCCACAGTACTCGCCCTACGGCTTTAACGGCCGCTTCGTCTACGGACGGGTCAGCTACAACTTCTAGGCTTTCTTCCAACCTGAGGTCTTCGAACGGCGCGGGGAGCGATTTCCGCGCCGTTTGTCGTTTACGCGCCATGCTTTAGCCATGACCGACCGATGGTCTGCGCCTCTCAATCGGAGGGGTCCGTCATGAAGTCCATTGTCACCGCCACTCTGGCGGCATCCGCCCTGCTGTGCGCCGGGTCCGCCTGGGCCCAGGCCCGCACGCTCGATAGCTTCGTCACCGAGGCGAACCGGGTGCCGCTGAACCCGACATCGGCGTTACGCTCGGACGCTCGGCGTCTGATGGGCGAGGCCAACACCGCCTTCCGGACAGTCGGCGCAGAAGTCCGCACCGCCCGGGCCGCCGGTCGTACGCCGCCGTTCTGCCCGCCCGAAAGGATGTCGGTGAACCCGCGTCAGCTTCTGGCCCACCTCAACGCCATCCCCCAGACGCGCCGCGTCCGCATGAGCCCGACCGACGGCATCCGCTCCTGGCTCGTCTCGCGCTATCCCTGCCCGGCGGCGTGATCCACGCCTGAACTGATCCGCCTAGGGATTTTAGAGCCGTCCACAGAAGCTGGATTCGATCCCCGGACAAGGTTCCGTCCGAACGTGTCGCAGGGGGGTGTCACGGGTAAGCGTTAACGCAATGAACGCCTTCACCCCCTTCGCCGACTCCGTCGCCATTCCATCGCTCCCGCACAACCTCGAGGCCGAACAGGCCTTGCTGGGTGCGCTCATGTTCGACAACGCCATCTTCGAGCGGTTGTCCGATCGATTGCGCGGCTCACATTTCTTCGAGCCTTTCCACCAGCGCCTTTACGACGCCATCGAGGACCATATCCGCCAGGGAATGCTGGCCGAGCCCACCATCCTGATGGAGCGGTTCAAACAGGATCCCGCCTTCGCCGAGTTCGGCGGCCTGCGCTACCTCGCCGACCTGATGGACCGCGCGCCTCCCGGCGCGAACGCACCCGACTATGCCCGCGTCGTCTACGACCTGGCGCTCCGTCGCGACCTCATCCGCATCGGCGGCGACATCATCAAAGAGGCCCCGGACCCCGAGACGCCTGCGATCGATCAGATCGAACAGGCCGAGTTGACCCTGTATTCGCTGGCCGAGACCGGTGCGCCATCATCCGGCTTCGTCAGCTTCTCGACCGCCCTGGCGGGCGCCGTGCAGATGGCGGGCGAGGCCTATCAGCGCGACGGCAAGCTGGCGGGTCTGGCCACCCATCTGGACGATCTGGACTCAAAGCTGGGCGGCATGCACCCGTCCGACCTGCTGATCCTCGCGGGCCGACCGTCGATGGGCAAGACGGCGCTGGCGACCAACATCGCCTTCAACGTCGCCCGCAACTATCGCTGGGAGCCGACCCCGGACGGACGAAAGACCGTCTCCGGCGGCGTGGTCGCCTTCTTCTCGCTGGAAATGAGCGCCGAACAGCTGGCCATGCGGATCCTGGCCGACGCCTCAGGAGTCTCGTCCGACCGACTCCGCAAGGGCGAGATCGACGCCTCGGACTTCGGCAAGGTGCGCGACGCGGCGATCGAGATCGGCGAGAGCCCGCTCTACATCGACGCCACCGGCGGTCTGGCCATCTCTAAGCTGGCCGCCCGCGCGCGGCGCTTGAAGCGGATGGAACAGGGTCTGGACCTCATCATCGTCGACTACCTGCAGCTCATCACCGTCGGAGAGGGCAACGCCCAGAAGAACCGGGTTCAGGAAGTGTCGGAAATCACCGGCGGCCTGAAGGCCTTGGCCAAGGAGCTGAACGTCCCGATCATCGCTCTGTCGCAGCTGTCGCGTCAGGTCGAGAACCGCGAGGACAAGCGGCCCCAGCTATCCGACCTGCGCGAATCCGGCTCGATCGAGCAGGACGCCGACTGCGTGATGTTCGTCTATCGCGAGAGCTACTACCTGGGTCGCACCGAGCCGCGCGAGGGCACCGAAGAGCACCTGAAGTGGCAGGAGGACATGGACCTGCTGGAACACCAGGCCGAGGTCGTCATCGGCAAGCAGCGTCACGGCCCGATCGGCATCGTCAAACTGAGCTTCGACGCGGACACGACCCGCTTCGGCAACCTGGCCCAAGGTTCAAAGTACGGAAACTTCCGGGATATCCCGGAATAGGTACGGCGCTCAGCCTTTCCCCCGCGTCGCGGGGGAAAGCGGTCCGTCTTCGGCAAAGCCGAACAGGACCGATGGGCGAACTTCCTATCGACGGTGAGGCGACCACGCCGAGGCACGCCAAGACTCCCCCATCGGTCCTGGTCTCGCTTCGCTCGACGCCGGACCGCTTCCCCCATGAAGAATGGGGGAAGGACTTTGTCTCAATCGTCCCGGTGCACCCGCTCACGGCGCTCGTGCCGTTCCTGCGCTTCCACCGACATCGTCGCCGTAGGCCGCGCTTCCAGCCGCCCCAGCCCGATCGGTTCCCCGGTGTCTTCGCAGTATCCGTAGGACCCGTCCTCGATCCGACGCAGCGCGTCCTCGATCTTGGAGATCAACTTGCGTTGCCGGTCCCGGGTCCGCAGCTCCAGCGCCCGGTCCGAGGCCGACGAGGCGCGGTCCAGCAGGTCGGGATGGTTCTCAGTCTCCGCCTTCAGATTGACGACGGTGCCTTTGGATTCGCGCAGGATGTCGTCCCGCCACGCCATCAGCTTGTGTTTGAAATAGGCGAGCTGACGTTCATTCATGAACGGCTCGTCGTCGGAAGGTCGGTAGGCGACCGGTTCGTCAGACACGATCGAGGCCAATGCGGTCATCGCACTCACACTCAAGAACAACGCCCCCCATGGCGCACGACGGCGTATAGGCAGGGTGGTGAGTCACAGCAACAGACTTCGCGCGTCCGTGAACGCGGTGAAGCTTTGATAGATCGAACAGCGTGACATTTCTTCCTCACCCGGTTCGCCGATCCGGGGATTGGACCGCTAAATCCGAGACTTATGCTGCACTGCGGCGGACTTCAGCCTTGGCCAGCTCGACGGCGGCGCGCAGATCAATCTGCTCCAACAGCGCAGCCAGATCCGCATCGGGATCCTCCGGTCGGTCTTCGCGGAGGGTGCGACTCAACCGCTCGAGCGCGCCATCTCCCGCTTCACCGGACAATAGGGCGATCTTCAATTCATCCAGACGGTCCAGTAACCCCCCGCCGCGACGCACTGCGCGACGTCGTCGTTCGGTGGCGGTCTCGACGCCTTGGAGAGCCATGAGAGCTGACACGTCGGATACAGCCGAAGCACTCGCGGTCGCCGCTGGCGCGCTGGCCGCGGCCGTTCCAGCCATCTGCGGCATGGTGAAACCACTCGTCGCCCGCACGGGCCGAGAGCCGGACGCCGAACTGGTTCCAGTGGGGCCGGTGACCTTCATGAACAGCGACTCCGCGACATGCGTCACCATCGTCGGGCGACCGTCACTGTTTGGTTAACGCCTCGGCAGGATTTGCCGAGACCGTCGTGCCGGCCGAGCCGGAGGCATTGAAGTTAATGCGCTTTCCGGCCGGCACGGTCCTCGCATGTCGATGCAAGAATCCTCGCGGAAAGACGGCCCAGTGCAAAAGTTTCTCACCGCCCTCCTCGCTCCCCTTGCTGTCGCCGCCCTCGTCGCTGGACCGGCGGCGGCGCAGTCGCGGATCAAGGACATCGCCTCGATCGAGGGCGTGCGCACAAACCAGTTGGTCGGCTACGGGCTGGTGGTCGGGCTAGCGGGTACGGGCGACAGCCTGCGCAACTGCCCCTTCACCCGACAGTCGCTTGAAGGGATGACCGAGCGGCTGGGCGTCAACATTCGCGGCGCCAATGCAAACTCCAAGAACCTAGCCGCCGTCATGGTGACCGCCGACCTGCCGCCGTTTGCGACCCCAGGTTCACGGGTGGATATCTCGGTCTCCAGCCTGTGCGACGCCAAGAGCCTGCTGGGCGGAACCCTGCTGGTCACCAGCCTGCAGGGGGCTGACAGCCAAGTCTACGCCGTTGGCCAAGGGTCGGTGCAAACGGGGGCCGTTTCCGGATCGGGCGGCTCAGGCTCGTCAGTGACGCGCGGCGTGCCGACCGCAGGCCGGATCGCTTCTGGCGCGACGGTCGAGCGCGAGACCGGGTTCAACCTGGACAGCCTGCAGGAGGTCCGCCTGACCCTGCGCAACCCCGATTTCACCACAGCCCAGCGGATTGCCGCCGCGATCAACGCCACCTATCCCTCGACCGCCCTGGCCGAGAATGGCTCGGTCGTCGCCCTGCGCGCTCCGGCCGCGCTTGGGATGGCGGCCTTCATCAGCCGCGTCGAGAACATGCCGGTCGCGGTGGACACCCCGGCTCGCGTCATAATCGACGAGGTCAACGGCGTCATCGTCATGGGCGAGAACGTTCGCATCTCCACCGTCGCCATCGCCCAGGGCAACCTGACCATCTCGGTCCAGGAGAACCCGCAGGTCAGCCAGCCGGCGCCCTTCAGCCAAGGCCAGACGACGGTCGTTCCTCAGAGCGACGTAACGGTCGAGGAAGAACTGGGTCGCGAAATCCGGCTGGTCAACGGGGCGACGTCGCTGTCCACCCTGGTCAACGGGCTGAACGCGCTTGGCGTCTCGCCCCGCGACATGATCTCCATCCTTCAGGCCATAAAGGCGGCAGGCGCGCTGCAGGCCGACATCGAGGTGCTGTGATGAGCGACCTGGCCGTCTCCCCCTCCCTGCTGACCTCCGTCCCCGCCCCCAGCGCCGAGACGTCGCGCATGCGCGAGACGGCGGAGCAGTTCGAGGCCTCGTTCCTGTCCCAGATGCTCAAGCCCATGTTCGAAGGCATCGACACCGACGGTCCGTTCGGCGGCGGCGAGGCCGAGGGCACCTGGCGCAGCTTCATGATCGACGCCATGGCCAAACAGACGGTCAAGGCCGGGGGCATCGGACTGGCGGACACCGTCGTCGCTGAAATGATCCGGATGCAGACCGAGCAGTCCGCCCCCGCCCCGGCTGCAACCGCCCAATGACCCACGACCCCACCACGGCCACCGCCCATCTCCGCCGCCTCACGGCCCTGACCGATCGCCTGACGGCCCGGCTCGAGAAGGAAACCGACGCCTTCGCGACCCGCCGCGCCCACGATATCGCTTCGGGCCTGGCCGAAACCCAGGACCTCGCCAATCTCTATCGGAGAGAATCGACCCAGCTGAAGGCGAACCCGGGCCTGTTGTCCCAGGCGCCGCCAAGCGAACGCCTGGCCCTGATCCGCGCCACAGAAGCCTTTGAAGCCGTGCTGGCGATTCATGGTCGCACGGTCGAGGCCGCCCGCACCATCTCCGAAGGTCTGGTTCGCACCATCGCCCAGGAAGTGGCCGGCGCGCGGGCGCTCGGTACCGGCTACGGCGCGTCCGGGTCGGCCAACTCCGGTGACGCGCGCGCCGTCACCCTGAACCGGATGGCCTGACGACCTCGGCCAGGCCGCGGTCCTCCAGGATCGCGAACGTCGAATGCCCATTAACGATAATCCTGCAATCAGGATTAACACGTCTTGGGCATAGTCGGCGCATGTCGATCCGTAACCGCTTACTTGGGTTCGCCTTCGCCTCCTCCGATCTGCTGCTCGAGCTCGACGTGAAGGGCCGGGTCGTTTTCGGACTGGGGTCCGGGCCGTCGATCGGCCTGTCCGCAGAAAGCTTCTGCGGCGTGGCCCTATGGAACCGCCTGGTGCCGACCAGCGTCGAGGTGCTCAACGACGTGCTCAAGAATTTGGGCCCCGGCGCGCGATCCGCACCGGCGTCCCTGTTGTTCAACGCTGGCGAGGGACGCGCGCGACGGGCGACGGCGCGGTTCTTCCTGTTACCGGACCTGGCCCCGAACGTGTCCTGTTCGGTGACTTGGGAGGGGCCAAGTCACGGCCTTTACGAAGAGCCTGTCCCGGCCCTTGCCCCGGAGGCCTTTCTTTCACGCGCACGCGAGCTTCTGGGGCCGCCCGCGGTCGCCCAGGATCTGGCCGTGGCCTTCCTGGATGTCGAGGGTCTGGCGGCGACACAGGGCATGGGCGAGGCTGGCGAACGACTGAATGCGCGCGTCGAGGCCGCGCTCCAGGCCGCCTCCGTGGACGGGGCGAGCGCTGGCAGGCTCGGGGCGGAACGGTTCGCCATGTTGCGCGACAGCTCTGCGGACTCGGACTTCGCAGGCGAGGTCCGTGAGTTGGGCCACAGCGAGGGCGTCGATCTCTCGGTACGCTCATCCGAAACCGCCGTCCCGGCCGATAGCGAACCGCTGAGCGCGCTCCGGGCGCTGCGCTTCGCCGTCGAAGGATGTTTGAAGGAGGGCGGCGACGGCCAACCGGATCTGACGTTCAAAGCCTCGCTGTCGCGGACATTGAACGACGCGCACGCCTTCCGCGCCGTGGTGCGCGACCGGCGGTTCGAGCTGCACTATCAGCCCATCGTCGATCTGAAGACCGGCGCGGTTCATCATTTCGAGGCGCTGACCCGGTTCAAGGCAACCAGCAGTCCGGCGCCGGCGATCCGAATGGCCGAAGAGCTGGGACTGGTCGACGCCTTTGATGTTGCAGTGGCGGAAAAGGCGCTGGCGCGCCTTCGCCAACCGGGCAGCGGCTTGTTGAAGTTCGCCATCAACGTGTCGGGCGCGTCGCTGGCTGACGATAGCTATGTGCAAACCCTACTGCGAATGACTTCGGCCAATCCGGACGAGCGACGTCGTCTGATCGTGGAGGTGACGGAGACTGCTGCTCTGGCGGACGTCGAGGCCGCCAACCGCCGGCTCGGGGCCCTACGGTCCGCAGGGGTCAAGGTCTGCATCGATGACTTTGGAGCGGGCGCCGCCTCCTATGACTATCTGCGCGGGCTTTCGGTGGACACGGTGAAGATCGACGGCAAGTTCATCGAGGGCGTGGACACGGATCCTCGGGCACAGACTTTGATAACCCATCTGGTCGACCTGTGCCGATCAATGAAGGTCGAGACGATCGCCGAAATGATCGAGACGCAACCTGTGTCCGATACCCTGCGCGATCTGGGAGTCGACAAGGGCCAGGGATGGCTGTTCGGCAAGGCGGAAGCCGAGCCGCGCACTGTTCTCACCTTTGACGCACCCGCCGCCCGGCGCGTCGGCGCAGTCGCCGGCTGGGGGTGACGCGAGCGGGCTCGCCGTGACACTGTTCCGCAAACAGACTGGAGCACGATCATGAGCCGTCCCGCCGCCTTTGCCTGCACCCTCATCGCGCTCACGGCCTCCGCCTGCGCGACCGCACCCGATGCTGTGACCGGCCCTGCCAGCTACGCCGCTATCGCCACTCGCCCGGAGCCGCGGGCTGGACTCTATGCCGACTGTATCGCCCAGGCGGCCGGCGCGGGAACATACGGCCACGCGAGCGACGACGACTCCAGCCTGATCCTGTTCACCTGCACCGGTACGCCTGCACGCGTCTTCTACGAGGGTCTGGCCGTTCGAAGCGCGGCGATCGGATCGGAGTTCGTTTCCGAAGGCCGCACCTACCGCTCGACGAACCGCGTAGAGCGCGACCTGTTCGGGGTCGACTACTGCTCGACGGCCGCGGGTCAGTATCAGTGCGTCATCACGCTGAATGCCGGGGAGTTTCTCAGCGAGTCTCCAGACTGACAGCAGCGTCACAATGTTCCCGCATTGTTCTTGCTGAATCACCAGGATCAATGCCCATATAGCGATGTTGCACCGGACACCTGTCCGGCTCTCCCGCGTTCCCGGAACACATGACCGAAAAGCATAACTTCATCCGCGTGCGCGGCGCTCGCGAGCACAATCTCAAGGGCGTGGATGTCGACATCCCGCGCGAGAAGCTGGTCGTGATGACCGGCCTGTCGGGGTCGGGCAAATCCTCGCTGGCGTTCGACACCATCTATGCCGAGGGCCAGCGGCGCTATGTCGAGAGCTTGAGCGCCTACGCCCGCCAGTTCCTGGAGCTGATGGGCAAGCCGGACGTGGACCTGATCGAGGGCCTGTCGCCAGCCATCTCGATCGAGCAGAAGACGACGTCGAAGAACCCGCGCTCGACCGTGGGCACGGTGACGGAGATCCACGATTACATGCGCCTGCTGTGGGCGCGGGTCGGCGTGCCCTACTCTCCCGCGACCGGCCTGCCGATCGAGAGCCAGACCGTAAGCCAGATGGTCGACAAGCTGGTCGCCTTGCCCGACGGAGAACGCCTGCTGCTGCTGGCTCCCATCGTTCGGGGCCGCAAGGGTGAGTACAAGAAGGAGATGGCCGAGTGGCAACGCTCGGGCTTCCAGCGATTGAAGATCGACGGCGAGTTCTACGCCATCGAAGACGCGCCGACCCTGGACAAAAAGTTCAAGCACGACATCGACATCGTCGTGGACCGGATCGTCACCAAGGGCGGGCTCGAGCCGCGCTATGCTGACTCCATCCAAACGGCCCTGGGCCTCGCGGACGGCATCGCGGTGGCCGAATGGGCCAATGCGGAAGAGGGCCAGGAGACCCGGCGGATCACCTTCTCGGAAAAGTTCGCCTGTCCGGTGTCGGGGTTCACGATCAGTGAGATCGAGCCCCGGCTCTTCTCGTTCAACAACCCGTTCGGCGCCTGTCCGGTCTGTGACGGCCTGGGTGTCAAACTGGCTTTCGACGCCGATCTGGTGATCCCCGACCGCGACAAGACCCTGCACAAGGGCGCGGTGGCTCCGTGGTCGCGGGGTCCCTCGCCGCTCTACACCCAGACGCTGCAGGCGCTGGCGCTCCACTACGGTTTCTCGATGGACAAGCCGTGGCGCGAGCTGCCCGAGAAGGCCCAGGCCGTGATCCTGCAGGGCACCGGCACCGAGAAGATCAAGTTCGTCTATGACGACAATGCCCGGAAGTATGAGGTCTCCAAGCCGTTCGAGGGCGTCGTCCCGAACCTCGACCGCCGCTGGCGCGAGACCGACAGCGCCTGGGTCCGCGAGGAGCTCGGCCGGTTCCAATCCGAGACCCCCTGCGACGCCTGCCACGGCAAGCGGCTGAAGCCCGAGGCCCTGGCGGTCAAGATCGACGGAAACGACATTTCAGAGATCAACATGCTGTCGATCTCGAAGGCCTTCCTGTGGGTCTCGACGCTGGAAGAGCGGCTGACCGACAAGCAGCGCGAGATTGGGCGCCGCATCATCAAGGAGATCAGCGACCGGCTGCGCTTCCTGAACAACGTCGGGCTCGACTACCTCAGCCTGTCGCGGTCATCGGGCACCCTGTCCGGCGGCGAGAGCCAGCGCATCCGGCTGGCGTCGCAGATCGGCTCGGGCCTGACGGGCGTGCTCTACGTGCTGGACGAGCCGTCCATCGGCCTTCACCAGCGCGACAACTCCCGGCTGCTGGAAAGCCTTCGCGGCCTGCGCGATCTCGGCAACTCGGTCTTGGTCGTCGAGCATGACGAGGAAGCCATCCTGACCGCCGACTACGTCATCGACATGGGCCCGGCCGCCGGCGTCCACGGCGGCGAGATCTGCGCCGAGGGCACGCCCGAAGAGGTGATGGCCAATCCGAAATCCCTGACCGGAAAATACCTGACCGGCGAGCGCGAAATCGAACTGCCGCCCGAAGGCCGGCGTCCCGTCGACAAGAAGAAGATGCTCAAGATCTCGGGCGCGACCGGCAACAACCTGAAGACGGTCACAGGGGCGATCCCCGTCGGCCTGTTCACCTGCGTCACCGGGGTGTCGGGCGGCGGCAAATCGACCTTCACGATCGAGACCCTCTACAAGGCCGCCGCGCGCCGGCTGCACAATGCCTCGGACGCGCCCGCTCCGTTCGACCGGATCGAGGGGCTGGAGCATTTCGACAAGGTCATCGACATCGACCAGTCGCCGATTGGCCGGACACCGCGTTCGAATCCGGCGACCTATACCGGCGCCTTCGGGCCGATCCGAGACTGGTATGCCGGCCTGCCGGAGTCCAAGGCGCGCGGCTACGGTCCCGGACGGTTCAGCTTCAACGTCAAGGGCGGGCGCTGCGAGGCCTGTCAGGGCGACGGCCTGATCAAGATCGAGATGCACTTCCTGCCCGACGTCTACGTCACCTGCGACGTCTGCAAGGGCAAACGCTACAACCGCGAGACGCTGGAAATCGTGTTCAAGGGTAAGAGCATCTCCGACGTCCTGGACATGACGGTCGAGGAGGCCGGCGTATTCTTCAAGGCGGTGCCGCCCATCCGCGACAAGATGCTGACCCTGTCACGCGTGGGGCTGGACTACGTCAAGGTCGGACAGTCGGCGACGACCCTGTCGGGCGGCGAGGCTCAGCGCGTCAAGCTGTCCAAGGAACTCTCGAAACGGGCGACCGGCAAGACGCTGTATATCCTCGACGAGCCGACGACCGGCCTGCATTTCGAGGATACGCGCAAGCTGCTTGAGGTGCTTCAGGAACTGGTCGACGCCGGCAACACCATCGTGGTGATCGAGCACAACCTCGATGTCATCAAGGTCGCCGACTACCTGCTCGATTTCGGGCCCGAAGGCGGCGACGGCGGCGGCGAGATCGTCGCTGTCGGCACGCCGGAACAGGTCGCGGCGAACGACAAGTCCTGGACCGGTCGATACCTCAAGGAGGTGCTGGACCGGCACGAGGACCGACGGAGGGCGCGGGTCGCAGCGCTGACGGCCGAACCGCCCAAAGCCAAGCCGGCGCGGGCCAAGGCGAGAGCCTAGCCCGCGTCGCCTACGCTACTCGTGCGGCAGACCCTTGATGTCGCGATAGGCGGCCGAGAAGGGTGCGTAGAGCACCGCCAGTTGCAGCGCCGAGAAGACGGCGTTGACGACGCCCCAGGCGAGAATGCCGAGGCCCGCCGCCTGGATGATCTGCGCGGTCGACTGGCCGTCGAAGTTCGCCAACTGCTGCAATCCGCCGGTAGTCATCGTCACCGGCAGGGCGATGATGGTGCCCAGCAGGCTGACCAGGATCGACATGATGAAGGCGATGATCGCCATACCGAGGAGCTGGAGTGTCTTGCCCTTGGTCAGCCGGAAGCTTTCGAACGGCGCGATCCGCTTTTCCGCCAAGGTGATCGGCACGGCCAGGCTCAACCGGATCGACAACCACACGAGAGCTGCGACGGCGGCGAGCCCCAGCAATATGCCGACCAAGACCGCCAGCCCTTGGTTCGCCTGCGCGGCCAAGCCCGCGGCCACGCCGACCACGGCGAAGAGAACGATCGACGCCGCGAAGAAAAGGATGGCGATGATCACGCTGACCGCCAGAACCCGCAGCTCATCGGCGCCCAGTCGCAGATAGCCGAAGCTCTTGTCTTGCGGCCGCAGGACGGCGCGGGCGACGGCGGCATTCAGGACCGCCCCGAGGACCAGAGCCAGCGGCATGGCCAGCCCCATGAAGCCCAGGTAGGTCTGGCCCAATGCCTCCATGTCCTGCGGGCTAGGTTGACCGCCTTCCATGCCTCGGGTGGTGGCCATCACAGACGCCAGGGTTCCACCGAACAGGAAGAAGAAGGCGGCGAAGAATGCCAGGTAGGCCAGGCCCCAGAAGACGATCGCCAACGGATGGCGCCGCACTGTGCGAAAGCCTTCAAACGCGGCCTCTGTCGCCGAAAAGGTCATCGAATCCCTCCCTGGATCTTCGTCAGACGGTCTGTAGCGTATCGTCTGGTTCGCGTCCCGCATCCGTCCGCGTGACAGGATTGACCGGCGCGCCGTCCAGCAGTTGGCGCGCCGCACGAACGAACGGCGCGGCGACTAAGGCGATGTACGCCCCGTAAGCGAAGGTGAAAATCGGCACGGTGGCTGCCAGCGGGATCAGCATCGGCCGCACGACCGGCATCAAATCCTCCAGGCGATCGATGTGCTCGGGCCAGGACAGGCCCTGGCCCATGAAGCCGCCGATCAGGATCAAGGCCACGATCGCCGCCAGGACGATGTAGGCCAGCATATAGATCAGCCAGATCGCCAGGTTCAGCCCGACAAGCTTCAGCACCTGGCCTTTCGCGATGTTCCAGCCCTCCTCGAAGGCGAAACGACCGAGCACAAGGGTCGCCGGAGCGATCAGACACACCCGCGCCCAACCCAACAGAGCCAGGATGACGACCGCCAGGCCATAGAGCAGAACGGAGATCACCGCAGCGAACTCGCTGACCGGCCAGAGCGCGATCCCAAGGACGATTCCGATCACGACCAGAATGATCAGGGCGACGTACCAACCAATGAAGATCGCGACGATGGTGACCGCGACCCGGACCTCGTCCATGCCCAGACGCATGAACAGGAACCGATCTCGCGTTCCTGGGGCTAGGGTCGCGCGGCCCGCCGCGTTGAAGATGACGAGCATCACCAGATACATCAGGAGGCTCAGGCCGTTCGACGCGGCCGACATCGCCATCATTTGAGACATGTAGGCCTGGCTGGCCGGCGCATCGTCGCCGAGCGGCACGTTGGCGAAGACAGGCAGAAATACCGCGTAGAGGGCCCCGATCAGCACCGTCATCAGCGCGCCCCAGACAAAGACCGTCAGCGGCCGTCGCCGGATCAGGACGAAGGGCGCGTTGAGGGCGTCGCGGAATGAGAATGAGGGTCTCATGCCTTAGGCTCCGATGACGTCCAGGTTTCGAGCTGTCTATAGGCTGCGCCGAGAAAGCCGATCGTCAGTGACGCCTGCAATCCGACCAGGATCAGGATGGCGATCACAGCCAACACTGGCCCCGAGATGATGCCCGAACCGACCAAGATCAACAGGACGATCTTGGGCAGGGCCGTGAAGACCAGTCCCACGAACAGCAGACCGACGCTGCCTGCCGGCAGGCTCATGGCGGTCAGCGAGACCATTTGATGACGACCGATCGTGGCCGGAATGAACAATGCCAGCCTGACCGTCAGAAATAGCGGGACCATGACGGCCACGGCCGCCAGGACGGCGAGAAGCCCCAGCTTCCAAGTATCGCCGACCCGGCCCCAGTCCCGCGCCTGGATCGCCGTGACGTCCAGCTCGGCCGTGCCGAAGATCGCCAGGACGACGAGCGCCAGCACGATGACAATCATGGCCACAAAGATCAGGGACAGCAGCCCGGCGCCAAGCAGCCGAAGCTCGGGCCGACCCATCTGCAGCCCCGCACGACCGAGCCCCAGCGCCCGCGCGGCGTCAAGGTCATCGGTGATCGACAATCGCGCGAGGGCTCCGACGGCGACGAGCGACGTCAGGCCGGCAGCAACACTCCACGCCGCCAGACCCCACCCCGACAGCTCCAGAAACTGGGGCGTCAGCCAGGCGAGGGCGCACAGGCCAAGCGCGCCGCAAGCTCCGGTCCATAGTCGCGGCAGGGCGCGCAGCGTCGCGTGCAGCGCGCCGGGCAGCTTGAGCCGCCGTCGTTGGATCGTCTCGCGGCTCATCAAGCCCCCAGGTTGAGCACCGTCGGCACCATAGACGCCGATGTCGCGCCCCGACAGAGCGATGCTGACGAACGTCGTTGGCGTGGCTAAGAAGCCGCATGACCACCCCTGCTCCCTCCGCCCTCGCCCCCATCCACGTCGTCGGCGGCGGACTCGCCGGCTCCGAGGCCGCCTGGCAGATCGCCCAGGCGGGCGTGCCCGTCGTGCTGCACGAGATGCGGCGACCGGGGGTCACCACGGATGCCCACCATACCGATGGCCTGGCCGAACTGGTCTGTTCCAACTCGTTCCGATCCGACGACTGGGAGCACAATGCGGTCGGGCTGCTGCATGCCGAGATGCGGGCGTTGGGTTCGATCATCATGGCCTGCGCCGACGTCAATCAGGTCCCCGCCGGGGGCGCTCTCGCCGTAGATCGCGTCGGCTTTTCGGACGCGGTGACGGCCAGGCTTCATGCCCATCCGCTGGTCACCGTGGTGCGAGAAGAGATCGCCGGCCTGCCACCGGCCGACTGGGATAATGTCGTCATCGCTACAGGCCCCCTGACATCGCCCGCGCTCGCCGACGCCATCCTGTCGCTGACGGGCGAGGAAAGCCTGTCCTTCTTCGACGCCATCGCCCCGATCGTCCACGCCGAAACGATCGACTTCGACATCGCCTGGCGTCAGTCGCGCTACGACAAGGAAGGCCCCGGCGGGGACGCCGCCGCCTACGTCAACTGCCCGATGGATAAGGTCCAGTACGAGGCTTTCATCGACGCCCTGCTGGACGGACCCAAGGCCGAGTTCAAGGACTGGGAACACGTCCCCTATTTCGACGGCTGCCTGCCGATCGAGGTGATGGCCGAGCGGGGTCGCGAGACCCTACGACACGGTCCGATGAAACCGGTCGGCCTGACCAACCCGCGCGACCCGCTGGTCAAGGCCTATGCCATCGTCCAGCTCCGTCAGGACAACGCCTTGGGCACCCTCTTCAACATGGTCGGCTTCCAGACCAAACTAAAACACGGCGCGCAGGCCGATGTGTTCCGGATGATCCCCGGTCTTCAGAACGCCCAGTTCGCACGCCTGGGAGGACTTCATCGTAATACATATCTGAATAGCCCCAGTCTGTTGGACCGCCAACTTCGCCTGAGACCTCAGCAGCGCTTGCGGTTCGCCGGTCAGGTGACAGGTGTTGAAGGCTACGTCGAGAGCGCCGCCACCGGGCTGCTTGCCGGTCGTCTCGCCGCGGCCGAACGGCTGGGTCAGACGCTTGAGCCGCCCGCCGCCCATACCGCCATGGGCGCCTTGGTCGAGCATATCACTGGTGGCCATCTGGCGGGATCGAAGTTCCAGCCGATGAATATCAACTATGGACTTTTGCCCCCACTCGATGCTCCCAAGATCGATGAAGCCGGCGTCAAGATCCCGCTGAAAGAACGCGGCCGGGCCAAGAAGCGGCTGATGAGCATCCGCGCACTGCGCGACCTGGAGGCCTGGCGCGGCGCGGCCTGATCAGTCCGGTCGGCGCGGAGCGAACCAGCCGGCGTCTGTTTTTCGAACCGCGCCCGCCGCCGACAGAATGGCGAGCATGTCGTCGACACGCTCCTTCATCTTTGGCGTTCGCCTGGTTCCCAGGCGTCCGATCAACAGCCCCGCCGAAACGGGGACGGCCTCGTCTCGGAGCGTCGCAAGCACCACGCTTGCCAGTCGCTCGGCGGACATACTGGTCAGTCCCGGCGCCTTTGGCGGACGAAGGTCGGCCTCAATCTGAACAGGCGACGGCGATGATCGGCGGCTGTGCTGAAACTGCGGCCGAAGATAGCGGACCTGGCCCTGAGTCTCTTCGAGAGCGCGCGCGACGTTCAGGGCCCGCAGCCTCGCGGTCACCGTTGAGACGTCGGGACGATCGTCCCAGCCATAGGCGCGCTCTACGCATCGATCGATCCGATCATGAAGATGGACGAGGATGCCGACATTGCCCGCCTCGAACAGGCGTTTTTCCGTCGCCGACAGAGGCAGGCCCGACCGCTTGCGGTCTCGCAGATTGTAGAGGGTCGTCATCGTCAGATCGTTACAGCGGGCGATGGCGCGGTCGCGAACGTCATCCAGTTCCTCCGCCAGAGCGCCAATCTCGGCAGCGATCGACGCCGTCAAATCCGGGAAAGGAAAGGCATCGAAGCAGGCGCCTTTCACATAGACCGCGTCGCCGTCATAGACGCCGATCTTGCCGCAGTGGGCTGCGAACCAGGCCGCATGCGCCGACGACGACATGACGCCCAATAGGGCCGCGCTGTCGCTGGCGACAACCACCAGCTTGTTGTCAGCCAGCACCTTGGCGTCCTGGAACCGGAACCAGCGATGCTTGGCCGTCTCCGCCGTCACGATGTAGCGCGACAGACCATCGAGCGCTTCGCGCAGGTCGCGACGCGGCTCACCGAACAGCCACCAGTTCGCCCGGTAGGACGCACGGTTGTTGCGGTCGCGATCGATCTTCACCGTATCGAGAAGGTGCTGATAGAAGCCCGGATGCGCGCGCCGGGCTTCGGCTTCTCCCAACCCGAACAGGTCGATCGCGACCAGGCCCCTCGCACGGTCCGCCAGATCGCGGCCGTTTCGATAGGGACGCGTCGGGTTGGACCAACCGGGCGCGGACTGTTCGAACATTACGGCGGCCTGCTCGGGCGTTACAGCGAAGCCAGCCCCCATCAACTGAACCCCTCGTGCGCAAAGGTCCGCATTGGCTCTCAACGCGGTCGCGCTCCCGCCGTGGGTGAGCGACAGATCGGCGGCGATGTCGCCCCGCTCAATTTCGATGACGATGTCAGGGGATTCGGTGTCGAGCCCGGCTTCGGCGACCACGCGTCCCACGCGGCCGGACCCGTTGGGACCGCCGGCTTCCACCACGCTCATGGCGATCCGGACGGCCGCCCGGCCTTCCCCTTTGATCCAGGGATGATCGGCCATGGCGAAGACGATCCGACAGGGACGCGGGCTGGTCAGCCGGCTCTCCAACACCCGGCGCGAGAAGGTCTGGGCGATCGAGTTGGTGGTGATGAAGCCGAAACGGCGCAGGCGCGATCCTGGCGTGGTCAGGATTTCAGCCGCACGATCCCACCAGACGGTGACCAGATCGGCGGAGCGAAAACGCCCCCGGCGGATGGCCCAGAGCGCATCGACATAGCCGTCGCCCAGCTCGCGCCGCATGTCCTTGGCCCCCATGAAGGGTGGGTTACCGACGATGAAGTCCGCCTCGGGCCAGGGCGTAGGAGTTGGGTTCACGAAGCGCACCACTTCGCGGCCGTCAGGATCATCGAACAGATGGGGGGTCCGCGTCAGGGCGGCCCGGCGGGCCGTCGCCTCGTGGTTCAACTCTTCACGATCAAAGGACAGGATCGCGTCGCGATTCCAGATCGACGTCGCGTCTTTCAAGATCGGTTCGGCCGGTTTGGAACGGCCGAAAATCCGAAACTGCCACTGAAGATGACCGATCCACAGGACCATCTGGGCGATCCAGGCGGCGTACTGGTTCTTTTCGATCCCGATGAACTGCTCGGACGACACCGAATGACCCGCCATTTCGAGCAGAGCCTGACCATCGCCGAGCTCGACCAGCGTGCCCAACACCTCGCCTTCCAGCGCCTTCAGCATGCCCATCGCGACGTAGAGGAAGTTTCCCGTCCCGCAGGCGGGGTCCAGCACGCGGATCTTGCAGAGATCGGTGTGAAAGCGTCGGACCACGGCCTGTCCCTCGCGAGCCTTGCCCTCGAGATAAAGACCGATCGCATACGCCTCGACGGTTTCCCAATCCGCGCGTAGCGGCTCCATCACCGTCGGCTCGACCAACCGCTCCACGAACGCGCGCGGCGTGTAGTGGGCGCCCAGTTCCGTCCGCTGTCGCGCATCCAGCGCCCCTTCGAGGAGAGAGCCAAAGATCGCCGGCTCGACCGACGTCCAGTCCCGCTCAGCCGCCGCGATCAAGGCTTCCAGCTCCTCCTCCGTGATCGGGATCGGCGCGATGTCCCGATAGAGACCGCCGTTGAAGCGTGGAATATCCTGGCGGATCACCGGGCAATGGCCGCCGAAATGCATGCTCTTGAAGAACCCTTCAGCTCCCAGATGAAACCGCTTTGCACAGCCGCGATAGCTTTTCAGCAGCTCTAGGAATCCGCGTCGCTCGATGAGGCCAACGCTGTCGGCGAACATGGCGAATACGCACTGCATGACGAACATCGCCGTCTTGCTGGCATAGGCGCTTCGACTGACGGGATCGGCCGGTTTGGGGCCGCGCGAGCCGATCGACCGGACCAGCCAACCCAGACGTCCAGCGATATCAGTGGTGACTGCGGCCACGCGGCTGGCGGGATCCAGGCTCATGGGGTCCATCCAGACCGCAGCCAGCATCTCCCGCACGGCGGGTTCGTCGAGTTGATCAAGCGAGATTCTCTGACGCGCGGCGTCCGGGAAAGGCAGATAGGCCTTTCCCTGTCGAGAAAAGTCAGACCAGAGCTCGATCGAGCGCCCGACGTCGACGACGATCAGGAACGGCGGCCATTCGTCCAGAGCCCAGGCGTACTGCTGGGCCTGAAGCTTCGCCGCCCGCATCAGGCCCTTGGCGCGCTCCGTCGGGGGAAGTTCGGCGGCGATCCGACCACTGGCCCTCTTGGCCTCCATCACAAAGCTGCCGCGCCGATAGCAGTCGATGAAACCGCGTCCTGGCGCATGATCGCGCGAGCCGCCGACGCGACGCTCGAAGCAGTAGTCTGGGTCGCTGGTGCGTTCCTCGTCGGGCGCCGGCACGCCGATCCGCCCGCACAGCTGGATCAGAAAGGTGTGGAACTGAGACCGCTCGCCGATGAGAGGCGCCGACCAATGCTGGGCGAAGGGTTGGATGCTCATGGTCTCTCCAAACAATCCGGGGTTGTCGGAATGAGACAATATCTCTTTTTACGTGCATTGATAGGCACGGTTCAAGTTGCAGTTGAGGACCTGCGCAGTCTCAGTTTTGGAGCAGTCTTGCGTGCCGCAGCGCCTGTAGGTGAGCCGAGCCTGTGCAGAGGCAGGCGGTTCGCAATTGGCGGATCATGACCTGGAAGTGGGCGACGACCGCCTCCGTGGAAATCGTCGCGGCCTGAAGAACCCCCGCCGCCTGACCGACGATGTCAGCGCCGAGGCGGATGGCCTTGGCGGCATCAACGCCGTTGCGGATCCCGCCGGAACCGATGATCAGATGATCCGGGCAGGCCGAGCGCACGGCGGCGATGGCCTGCGCGCTGGGGATTCCCCAGTCGGCAAAGGCCAGAGCGTGGGCCTTGTCGGCGGCGTCAGTGGAGCGCTCGCCCTCGATCAGGCCCCAGTTGGCGCCGCCCGCGCCAGCGATATCGACCGCCGCAACGCCCATGGCGAACAGGCGGCGGGCGGTCGCGGCGGAGATGCCGGCGCCCGTTTCCTTGACAACCACTGGCGCGTCGAGCTTGCGGATCAGGGCCTCCAGCGCCGCGCCTACGCCCCACCAGTCGCGGTCTCCCTCGGGCTGACAGGCCTCCTGCAACGGGTTGAGATGGACGATCAGGGCGTCGGCGCCGATCATGTCGATGACCCGACGCGCTTCATCGACGCCAAAGCCTCGGGTCAGCTGCGCCGCGCCGATGTTCGCGAGGATGGGTGTGTCGGGGGCGCGGTCACGCAGAGACTGATCCAGGCCCCCTTCTCCATCTCCAGCCAAGGCGCCGCGCTGAGATCCGACGGCGAGGGCGATGCCCAGGGCCTGGGCCGCCTCGGCGAGGCGGGCGTTGATGGCCTCGGCCCGGCTGGGTCCGCCGGTCATCGAGCTGATGAGAAACGGCGCGCGCAGGCGACGGCCGAGAAAGTCAGCGCCGAGATCGATCTTGGCGTGGTCCAGATCGGGCAGCGCTTCATGGACAAACCGGATCGCATCGAAGCCGGCGTCGCGGGCGTGGCGACCGCCGCCGGCCAGGACGACGTCTAGATGCTGGTCCTTGCGATCGGTAATCGGATTGCCGCTCATGATCCCTGCTTAGCGACGTGTGGTCACGGTTGGAACCTCGCACGCGGCGGCGTAGGGTTCGACCCATGTTGCCCGTGTGGTTCACCCTGACGACGCTCGCCGTCTTCTTCGCCATGGAAGGCGTTGCGTGGTGGACCCACCGTTACGTCATGCACGGCCGCCTTGGGTGGGTCTGGCACCGCGATCATCACGAGCCGCACGACGGGCCGTTCGAGAAGAACGACCTCTACGGCGTCGTCGGCGCCGTGGTCGGGACAGGCCTGTTCGTTCTCGCCTGGCTGACCGGGTTGTGGTGGATCCGGGCGATCGCGGTCGGGGTGACGTTATACGGCGTCGTCTATGCCTTCGTGCACGACGGGCTGGTGCATCAACGCTGGCCGTTCCACTGGATGCCGAAGAATGGTTACGCGCGGCGGCTGGTCCAGGCGCACAAGCTGCACCACGCGGTGCAGATGCGAGAGGGCGCGGTGTCGTTCGGCTTCGTCTTCGCGCCGAACCCGCATCGGCTGAGCGCCATCCTCAAGGCCCGACGCGCCGACCGATCCGTGGCCGCCGAGTGAGTTCCGCCCGTCAGGCCGCGATCGGACTGTCGCTGGCCGCCCTGATTATCGTCGGGTGGTTCTCGCTGCATGTATGGGGCGTGTTCTTCCAGCCTTTGACCTGGCCCGCCGTCGCGGCGGCGCCGGTGATGATTCTGATGCAGAGCTGGCTCGGCGCGGGCATGTTCATCGTCGCCCATGACGCCATGCACGGCTCGCTCGCGCCCAGTCGGCCGCGCCTCAACGGCGTCATCGGCCAGATCTGCGTCGGGGCCTATGCGGCCTTCTCCTATCGGCGGTTGAACGTCTGCCATCACCAGCACCACCGCAGCCCCGGCAGCGCCGACGACCCGGACTTTCACGCCGACCGACCCGAGGCGTTCGGGCCGTGGTTCTACGCCTTCTTCACCCGCTATTTCGGTTGGCGGGAGTTCGCGATCGTGGCCGCCGTGCTGGCGACCTATCTGTTCGTGCTCGGCGCGAATCCGCTGAACCTGATGCTGTTCTGGGGTCTGCCAGCGATCCTCAGCGCGCTGCAGCTGTTCGTCTTCGGCACCTGGCTGCCACACCGGCACGATACGCGTCAGGCAGCGTTCGCCGATCACCACAACGCCCGGACGCTATCGATGTCATGGATCGCGTCGCTGCTGACCTGTTTCCACTTCGGCCTGCACCACGAGCACCATCTGTCGCCCAACACGCCGTGGTGGCGACTGCCGGACGTGCGGCGCGATCAGCTCAAACGCGGGTCCAAAGGGCCGGTCTAGGCGGAGGCGGCGTCTTCCGATCCAGCGTCTGGGTCCAGATCGCGATCAGGGCGCCGCGCCCGAACAGCCACAGCTTCATCACGCGTCCGACCGACACCCTGCTCTTCCACACGTCCGGACCCCCTCGTCTGACCTTGCGGCCGATTTCTCGATAGACGCCGCGCGCCGCCGCGATGGCCATCGACGAGCGGAACGGCAAACCGCGCAGGCCGTCGCGGGCGCTGTCATAATAAGGTTCGGCTACAGCCAGCAACCGCTGTGTCACCCGGTGGACCGCAGCCCGATTGGCGGGATCTGCGACCGCCGCCGCCGTCGGTTGCAGCCCCGCCTCAATCAGCCAGTCGGCGGGCAGATAGACCCGGCCGCCTTGCGCATCCTCGATCACGTCGCGTGAGATGTTCGTCAGCTGGAAGGCCAGACCCAGATCCTGCGCCCGGCGCAACACCTCGGCGTCCGTCACCCCCATGACCCGCGCCATCATCACCCCGACCACCCCCGCGACATGCCAGCAATAGGCCATGACGTCGTCCAGCGTGCGGTAGTCGCGATGTTCCACGTCCATGGCGAACCCGTCGATCATGTCCATCGCCCAGCGCTCCGGCAGCCGGTGGCGCAGGGCGACACGCTGGAAGGCGGCGAAGGTCGGGTCGGACATCGATTCGCCCGTCATCGCGCGCCGGGTCATGTCGTAGAGCCGGGCCAGCCGACGCTTCTGCTCCTCGACCGTCAGTTCCTCATGGCCGAAGCCGTGGTCCTGGCCGTCGATCTCGTCGTCGCAGGCTCGGCACCAGGCGTAGAGCAGCCACGCATCCTCGCGCACCGCCGGGTCGAACAGCCGCGAGGCCGAGCGGAAGCTCTTGGACCCCTTGGTGATCGAGGCCTTGGAGGCGGCGAGGACGGCGTCGGCGGTCATGCGGTCTGGGAAGCCTGTTCCAGCATCAACCCGGCGGTGGCCTTGGCCGAGCCGACCACGCCGGGAATGCCAGCGCCCGGATGGGTGCCGGCCCCGACGATATACAGGTTCGGGATGACATCGTCGCGATTGTGCGGCCGGAACCAAGCGCTCTGGGTCAGGATCGGCTCCAGCGAGAAGGCCGACCCCAGGTGGGCGTCCAGATCGGTCTTGAAGTCCTTGGGCGTCCAGATGCGCGTCGTGACAAGGTCACGCCGCAGGTTTGGGATATACCGCTCCTCCAGGTAGTCGATGATCTTCTCGCGGTATTCCGGCCCCTTCACGTCCCAGTCGATGTCGGCGGCCCCCAAGTGCGGCACGGGCGACAGGACGTAGTGGCTGCTCATCCCCTCGGGGGCCATCGACGGATCGGTGGCGCAGGGCGCGTGCAGATAGAGCGAGAAATCGTCCGGCAGGGTCGGGCCTGCGAAAATCTCGGAGATCAGCTCACGATACCGGGCGCCGAAGCAGATGGTGTGGTGGGCCAGCTGGGGCTGGGGCTGGGACGTGCCGAAATGCAGCACGAACAGTGACATCGAGAACCGCTTGGACTTCAGCGACTTGGCTTTGGATCTTCCGCGCGAAGTGCGGCCCAGCAGCTTCTCGTAGGTGTTCACAACGTCGCCGTTGGACGCGACCATGTCGGCGGGGATGACCTCGCCGCCCGCCAGGGTGACGCCGGTGGCGCGATCGCCTTCGGTCTCGATGCGCTCGACCGGGCTGTTCAGCCGCAGGTCGCCGCCCAGGTCCTGGAAGAATTTCACCAGCCCGTTGATGAGGGCGCTGGTCCCCCCGCGCGCGAACCAGACCCCGCCGCGCCGCTCCAGGGCATGGATCAGACCATAGACCGAGCTGGTCTTGAACGGGTCGCCGCCGACTAGGAGAGTATGGAAACTGAAAGCCTGCCGCAGATGTGGATCTTGAATATGGCGAGCCACCATCGTGTGGACGCTGTTCCAGGCCTCCAGCCGGACCAGTTCGGGCGCGGCCTGCAGCATCGACCCGAACGACTGGAACGGCACGGCGCCAAGCTTCAGATACCCTTCCTGATACAGCTCCTCCGAATAGGCGTGGAATTTGTTGTAGCCCGCGACATCGTCCGGGTTGAAGGCCGCGATCTGGCGCTCCATCGCCTCCTGGTCGTCGTTGTAATCGAACGACGTCCCGTCCTCCCAGCACAGGCGATAGAAGGGATCGACCGGCATCAGGTCGACGTAGTCCTTCAACTCCGATCCGGTGCCGTCGAATAGTTCGGTCAGGCAGGCGGGGTCGGTGATGACCGTGGGGCCGGCGTCGAAGGTGAAGCCCTGTTCCTTCCAGACGTAGGCGCGCCCGCCGGGCTTGTCGCGCATCTCGACCAGGGTCGTCTGCACGCCTGCGCGCTGCAGTCGGATGGCCAGGGCGATGCCGCCGAAGCCAGCGCCGATCACAACCGCGCGCCGGGCCGTCACGTCTCTCATGCCGATTATCCTCGCCCGGTTTCCCGGAGTTGTCGCAGCGCCCGATGGATGGGCACCGGTGGTTTTCCGGTCAGGATGCGGGCCTTGTCCAGCGCCGTGCTCCGCCCTGCGTAGAAGCGCCGCACCAGCGGTTCGGACAGGCCGTAGAAGCGACGCATGACGCGCCAGCGATCCTTGGGTTCCGCCGCCCGGAACAGCATCCGGTCCAGCAGGCGATAAAAGGCGCGATCGGCCCAGAGCTGTTTGGATCTGGCCTCCATCAAGGCGCGCAACCCGATCGACGACAGATCGTCGTGGGCGGCGATCGCTCGCGCTGTTCCGACTGCGTCGAGCAGGGAGTAGCCGGTCGTCGGATGGAATAAGGCCGCCGCCAGACCGGCTCGAGCGACGGGCGGTCCCTCGGCCCAGAAGGCGTCGATGTCGCCGTCCAGGGCGATAGGCAGGACGCCCTCCTCCTCGTCCACGACGGCCTCGACGGTCCAGCCGCGCGACCGGATATACTGATCGACCCTGAGCCGAAGGGTGTCGCGATCCAGCTGCGAACCGTCAACGTAGTAGGTGTCCTCGACCAGCACGGTGCGTTCGTCGAAGGGCAGCAGGTAGACGAAGCGGTAAGCATCGCCCTGCGCCACCGTGGCGTCCATGATCGTCGGCCGCGTCAGGCCGTGCGGCTGGCTCAAGCGGACCGTCCGACCGAGGAACAACTGCCAGCCCAGAGTCAGATGCGAAGTCGGCGCGGGGCCTCGCGCGTCGATTACGCCGCGCGCCGTCAAAACCGTCTGGTCGGCCAAGGTCACTTCGTCTGGCGACACCACCACGACCTCGCCCGTGATCAGCCGATCTCCCAGCAGAGGCGCGACCGCCGCGTGCAGCCGTTCCGAGGTCATGCTGTTGTAGGGCGTCTTCATCGAGCGGCTTAGGCCCGGAAAATAGATCTCGTAGCCGCCGGTCCAGCGGTGCGGCGTCGCTGGCTCCAGCCAGGCGCGATCCTCGCTGGAAATGTCGCCGTCGAAGAATGACCAGGTGTGCTTGCCGCCCAACCGACCGTCGCGCTCGACCACAGCCACCCGAAGATCCGGGCGGTCGATCGCCAGGCGCCAGGCGATCAGGCTCGAAGCCAGGCCGCCTCCGACGAGGATCAGATCGTAATCAGGCGACGCCATGGTCAGTCTGTAAAACGAAACGGGCCCCGAGGCGAACGCCCCGAGGCCCGAACTCACACTGTGTCGCAGCCTATTCCTTGGGTTCGACCCTCAGGGCGTATCCGCCGGTCTGGCCTTGCGAGAAGCTGCGAGCGCGGATGACGTAAACGCCCTCAGCCTCCACCGACCAGTCGATCTTGGCGTGGGTGTCTGACAGGCTGTCATCGTCGGAGACAACCGAGGTGAAGACGCCCTCGTCATCCTCGCGACCGATGTCGAGGTAAGAGTCGAATTCGTTCGACATCATGGTGACGCGCAGCTTGTCGCCCTCCTTCACCGTGATGCGGTAAGCGTCGTAGAAGCTGCCGTCCTCGGCCAGGGCGTCCTCTTCGCCGAGTGAGCCCCGCGCGGTGGCCCCCACCAAGATGCTGCCCGCCGCAGGCTGGGGGCCGCGATCGATCAGCTCCAGCGAATACAGGCCCTCGGCGTCGGCATAGAGCGGCGAAGCACGCAGGACGAACTCACCGGTCGACGGCAGGATGTAGTTCAGCCGCGAGTCCGTGCCCTCGCCGAGGCCGTCATCATCGCTCGCCAGTGCGGAGAACTCGCCTTCGGGACTGCCGATCTGAAGATAGGTGTCGAAGTCGCCGGACCGCATGACGACCTGGACCCGGTTTCCCTGCTCGCCCGAGAACCGATAGGCGTCGAAGCCACGGTTTTCCTCGTCGCGGGGATCTCCGTCCACGATCTCGCCCTGGATCGTCGCGCCGTAGGCCAGCTCCGACGGGTCTGGCTCCGGCACGCCGGCGATCAGCGTCAGCGAGTAGTCCCCGTCGCCTTCGCCCGAGAAGGCGCGGGCTTCCAGCGTATATTCGCCGCTCTCGGTGAAGGTGTGGCTCAGACGCGAGTTGGTGCCTTCGCCCGCCCCATCATCGTCGGTGTCGAGAGAAGTGCGGCCGCCAGAACCCCCCGCGTTTTCCGCGAATAGCTCCAGATAGGTGTCGAAATCGTCCGAGCTCATGGTCGCCACAATGCGATCGCCGGCGGTTGCAGCGAAGCGATAGGCGTCGGCGCGTTGGCCTGTATCGTTCGCGCCGTCCGAGGCGCTCAGTTCGCCCGTGACGGTATCGCCGACCGCGATCGGAGACGCGCTCAGCGGCGGCGGACCTGCCGCGAGGCTCAGCTGGTAATCGCCCTCGGTCTCGCCATCCAGCGGCGCGGCCCGGATGATGTATTCGCCCGCTGAAGGCGCCGTGAAGACCAGGTAGGAGTTCAGTCCCTCCGATCCGTCATCGTTGTAGGCCAGTTGCTCGAAAGCCCCGCTCGAAGCCATGCGACCGATCCGGACCATCGCATCGAAGTCATCGCTGTCCAGACGGACGGCGAACCGCTCTCCCTCGCGGGCGCGGAAACTGTACGCATCGTAGGAATATTGCGAAAAGTCGCCCGCGTCCTCTTCGACGGGATCGCGACCGCCGATCGCTCCCCGGACGTCGCCGCCGACCCGGATGCCCGACGGGCGGGGCGTGCGGGGTGCGGGTCCGCGATCGGTGATCTCGATCGTGTAATCGCCGCCTTCCAGGCCGCTCAGCGTGCGCGCTCGGATCACGTACGTCCCGGCATCGGTCGAGAAGCGCAGCCGCGAGTTGGTTTCCTCGCCCAGACCATCGTCGTCCGTGGCGACGGCGTCGCTGGCGTCGGAGCCTTCGAAGGCCTCGAGATAGGTGTCGAATTCGGCCGACCGCAGCACGACCTGTAGTCGCTGTCCCTGCCGTGCCTCGATCGAATAGGTGTCGTAGACATACTGCCCGTCCTCGTCGGAATCGACCTTGGCGTCCTCGTCGGTCAGGGCCCCGCTGACGACCTGATTCAGCCTGAGCGGCGTCACCTCCTGCGCCATCGCCTGGCCCGCGGAGACGAGCGCCAGGGCGCTGACGGTCATGATGATGGCGGAGCGGCGCATGGAATTCCCCTGTTCTGAGCAAGCATCATAGACGCTGAACCGCGACGCCTGTAAATCGCCGCGACCCGGACGAATCCTGACGAAAGAGCCAATGGCAGCACCAGACGTTCGCGCCGCGATTATCGACGGCAAGGCCTTCGCCTCCGGTCTGGTGGACCGGATCACGGCCGCGACGGAGCGTCTGGAGCGATCCCGGGGAATCAAACCTGGCTTGGCCGTCGTTATCGTCGGGGAGGATCCGGCCAGCCGCATCTATGTCCGCAACAAGGGTGAGACCACCGCGCGCGCCGGCATGCGATCCGACACCCATACCCTGCCGGTATCCACGACCGAGGCCGAACTTCTGACACTGATTTCCGGCCTCAACGCCGACCCCGGGATCCATGGAATCCTGGTCCAACTGCCACTCCCGCCGCAGATCGATTCGGCCGCCGTCCTCGGTGCGATTACGCCGGACAAGGATGTCGATGGTTTCCACGTCGTCAGCGCGGGTCGGCTGGCGGTGGGTCTGCCGGGTCTTGTGCCCTGCACGCCGCTGGGATCGACGATGCTGCTCAAAGCTCAGCTCGGCGATCTTTCAGGCCTCCACGCCGTGATCGTCGGGCGATCCAATATCGTCGGCAAGCCGATGGCGCAGTTGCTGCTGGCCGAGAACTGCACCGTGACCATCGCCCATTCGCGCAGCCGGGACCTGCAGGCGCTATGCCGGTCGGCCGACATTCTGGTGGCGGCCGTGGGGCGCGCGGAGATGATCCGGGGCGACTGGGTCAAACCGGGCGCGACCGTCATCGACGTCGGCATCAACCGCGTGCCATCGGCCGATCCAGTGAAAGCCGCCGAAGGCAAGACGCGGGTCGTCGGCGATGTCGCCTTCGCCGAGGCTGTCTTAGTCGCCGGAGCGATCACGCCGGTGCCCGGCGGCGTCGGCCCCATGACCATCGCCTGTCTTCTGGCCAATACCTATGTGGCCGCTTGCCGGGCCGCCGGTGTCGATCCGGAACGTCTCGACGCTTGAAGCGACGCAACGAACCGCTGATAGTCGCGCTAAGGTGGACGGCGATCCGCCGATTGATGGAGGGGTTCATGGCTCGCAGCGCGTCTCGTCTCGCCGGCATCGCCGTTGTCGTATTGGCGGCCCAGGGGGTCGCAGGGTGCGGCTACAACACCATCCCGACGAAGCAGGAGCGGGCCCAAGCCGCTTGGGCCGACGTCCAGAGCCAATACCAGCGCCGCGCCGACCTCATCCCCAATCTGGTCGCGACGGTCCAGGGCGCAGCGATCCAGGAACGCACCACCCTGACCCAGGTCATCGAGGCGCGCGCCCGGGCGACGTCGGTGCAGGTCACGCCTGAACTGCTCAGCGATCCGGCCGCCTTCCAGCAATTCCAGGCCGCCCAGGGCCAGCTTAGCAGCGCCCTGTCGCGCCTTCTGGTCACCGTCGAAGCCTATCCCCAGCTTCAGGCCAACCAGGGCTTCCTGCAGCTTCAGTCGCAGTTGGAGGGTACGGAGAACCGCATCACCATCGCGCGGCGCGACTACAACGAGGCGGTCCGCGAC
>JAZKHL010000064.1:0-10046 GCA_040385365.1 Pseudomonadota bacterium
CCCCCGCTCCATGATCCAGGCTGTTACCCACGGTCGGGCCGGCGGAGCGGATCGACTCCTTCAGCCGGTCGCGGCCCGACGGCGCATGGCCACTCACTGCAATCAGATAGGGGTTCACGAACACATCGGGTCGTCCCGCCGCGATGGCCAGCGCCGCGTCGGCCGTATCGTCGTCGAAGGTCGCAGCCTTCCCGATCGCTTCCACAGCCCGACCGCCGTCGCCCAGATACAACACCCGTCCGTCGCTTAGCCGGTTCGCGGTCACGATCTTCACGCCGCCGCCTCCGCCCGCACGTCCAGCTGCGCCGCGCTAAAGGCTGCGCATTCGCCGACGAACAGCAGCGCCGGCCCCGTCAGGTTCGAGCGCGCCACCAACCCGCCCAGATCGTCCAGCGACCCGGTGATGACCCGCTCGTCCGGCCGCGAGCCGTTCTCCACGATCGCCACCGGCGTCGCGACCGACCGTCCCGCCGCGATCAGCGACGCCGCCGTCTCCGCCGCCCGCCCTGCGCCCATATAGATGGCCAGGGTCTGGTTCGGCCCGGCCAGCTTTTCCCAGTCAGGCGCGATCCCGCCCGGCTTCTCCTGCGCCGTGACGAAGGTCACGGACTGCGCATGATCCCGGTGCGTCAGCGGGATGCCCGCCGACGCCGCGCAGGCCAGGGCCGCCGTCACCCCCGGCACAACGAACACCGGCACGCCCGCCGCGCGCATGGCCTCCAGCTCCTCGCCGCCGCGTCCGAAGACGAACGGATCGCCGCCCTTCAGCCGCACCACGCGGTGACCCGCGCGGGCCTCGTCGACCATCAAGGCTTCGATCTGATCCTGAGGCACGGAGTGATCGCCGCGCGTCTTGCCGACATACAGCCGGCGCGCATCCCGCCGCGCCCGCGCCAGCACCGCCTCGGGCACCAGCCGGTCGTGGATGATGACGTCGGCATCCTGCAGCACCCGCAGGGCTTTTAAAGTCAGCAGCTCCGGATCGCCCGGCCCCGCCCCGACGATATGCACCACGCCCTGGTCGGGGGCCGCCACGTTCAGCAGCCGCAGCATCTCGCGCCGCGCCTCAGCGGGCTTTCCCGCCCCGACCAGATCGGCCGCCGAGCCCCGGAAGGCTCGTTCCCAGAACCGTCGCCGCGCCAGGAAATCCGGCACCGTCGCCTTGACCGTATCGCGCAGCTCGCCCGCCAGTTTCGCTAAAGGCCCCAGGGCCGCCGGCAGCACCGCCTCGATTTTCGAGCGCAGATCCCGCGCCAGGATCGGCGCCGTCCCGCCCGTGGCGATGGCCACCACGACCAGGTCCCGGTCGATCAAGGCAGGCGTCTGGAAATCGCTCAGGGCGGGGCGGTCCACGACATTGACCTGGGCGCCGACACCGCGTGCGACCGCACCCAGCCGCGCCGCCTCGTCGCCGTCCTCCAGCGCGATGAAGACCAGACGCGCCCCGGCCAGATCGTCCGTGCCCGGCGTCCGCTGCTGCGGCGTCAGCCCGTTCTGCGGCATCCCGGTCGCCTCGGGTACGGCGTCCGGCGCGAACCAGACCACCTCGGCCGGGCTGTCGGCGAACAGCCTGAGTTTCGCCAACGCCGCCTCGCCGCCGCCGATGACGACGACCCTGGTGTTCTCTAGCGGGATGGATGCGAGGAAGACGCGCATGAGAATTGAAGCTCCGCGCAGGCCGCTTTGGCGGTACCAGCGTCCATTCGGTATCCACCCGCCGGCCAAAGCTTCACAAATCAGATTGTCTTTGCGGCGCTGATAGGATTTCTAACGGCCATGGCCAGACCACTCCTTCCCCTCAACGCCCTGCGCGCCTTCGAGAGCGCAGCCCGGCACCTGAACTTCACCCGCGCGGCCGACGAGCTGTCGGTCACCCCCGGGGCCGTCAGCCAGCAGATCCGCCTGCTCGAGGACACCGTCGGCGGCCCCCTGTTCAAGCGCGAGGCCAAGGGGCTGCAGATCACGGACCTGGGCCGCGCCGCCGCCCCCCTGCTGCGCGAAGGGTTCGAACGGCTGATGGACGCCTCGGCCCTGCTGCGCGAACCACCCCGCCGTCGCCAGATATCGGTCAGCGTGCCGCCGTCGTTCGCCGCCAAATGGCTGATGCCGCGCATGGACGACTTCCACGCCGCGCATCCGGAGATCGAGGTCTGGATTTCCGCCGACATGGAGCCGGTCGATCTGACCGAGGGCGCCGCCGACCTGGCCATCCGCTATGGTCCCGGCGCCTATGGCGGCCATGTCTCGCAACTGCTGATGACCGAGACGGTCCTGCCCGTCTGCGCGCCGCGCCTGATGAAGGGCGACCATCCGATCCAGTCGCCCGGCGATATGATCCACCACATCCTGCTGCACGACGTGTCGTCCGACACCGACCCCAGCCGCCCCGACTGGGCCATGTGGCTGAAGGCGAGGAAGGTCCGCCACCCCGATCCGCGCCGGGGCTCGCGCTACAACCAGTCCAGTCTCTTGATCGAGGCCGCGATCGCCGGTCGCGGCGTCGCCCTGGCCAAACGCACCCTGGCCCAGGCCGACCTCGCCTCAGGCCGCCTTGTAGCGCCCTTTGCGGATGGGTCGGAGGCGGTCGGGTTCGCCTACCACGTCATCATGCCCCGCGACCGCCCCGCCTCCGCCAGCGCCCTGGCCTTCACCGCCTGGCTGAAGCGTCAGGCGGTCGATCATGACAATAACATGGATGCGCTGTAGCACATCCTGGCGCTTGTCACCCCGCACACAGCGGAGCGGAGATCCGGGACGGCCAACAAACGACAAATCAGGTCCGGGCGCCGCTTGGCGAACCGGACCGAGGGCGGCCCACTTACGCGCCTCCCGGCTCAGCCCTGCGGACTGACCGGGAGATTGAAACGGAGATCACCATCCGTCCCCGATCTCTGCTTCGCTGAGTCGGGGATGACAAGGCGACACCGCTCGATGGACGACGAAAGAAGAAAATCTAACACCGCCGTCCATCAATGCTCGTTCGACGGCATGGCCAAGGTGGCGCACTGAACCGGACCCCGCCGAGGACCGACCGTGCACGCCGAACTGACCCTGACTTCGCCGTCTGTAACGACAGTCGAGCCCAACGCCCATCTCCGCCGCCTCGAAAGCGAGGCCATCGAGATCATCCGCGAGGTCGCCGCCACCGCCCGCAACCCGGTCATGCTGTATTCGATCGGCAAGGACTCGGGCGTCATGCTGCATCTGGCGAAGAAGGCCTTCTTCCCCGCCCCGATCCCCTTCCCCCTGCTGCACGTCGACACGACCTGGAAATTCCGGGACATGATCGCCCACCGCGACGCCATCGCCGACCTCTACGGCGTCCGCCTGATCGTGCATGTGAACCCCGAAGGCGCGGCGCGTGGCGTCGACCCCATCCGCTCCGGCGGCGAAACTCACACCCGGGTGATGAAGACGGAAGGACTGAAACAGGCGCTGGAGGCCCATGGCTTCGACGCGGCCTTCGGCGGCGCCCGACGCGACGAGGAGGCCTCGCGCGCCAAGGAACGCATCTTCTCGGTGCGCAACGCCGCCCACGCCTGGGACCCCCGCCGCCAGCGCCCCGAGCTCTGGCGGCTGTACAACACCCGGATCGAGCCGGGCGAATCCCTGCGCGTCTTCCCCCTGTCCAACTGGACCGAACGCGACGTCTGGGAATACACCCGCGCCGAGGCCATCCCGGTCGTCCCCCTCTATTTCGCTGCCCCCCGCCTGACCGTGATCCGCCAGGGCCAACTGATCGTCCGCGACGACGACCGCATGCCGCTGCTGCCGGGCGAGACGATCGAACTGCGCCGCGTTCGCTTCCGCTCACTGGGCTGCTATCCGCTCAGTGCCGCTGTGGAATCCGACGCCACGACGCTGGACGCCGTCATCGCCGAGCTGAACGCCAGCCGCCACTCCGAACGCCAGGGCCGCCTCATCGACGGCGAGGGCTCGGCCTCGATGGAGATGAAGAAGCGCGAGGGGTATTTCTGATGGACGGCGCCGCCTTCGCCGTGCGCCCGTCCCCGCTCCCCGCGGGGTCCCGAGACCTGCTGCGGTTCCTGACCTGCGGCTCCGTCGATGACGGCAAGTCCACCCTGATCGGCCGGCTGCTGTTCGACCTCGGCCAAGTGCCTGAGGACCAGCTGACGACGCTGGCCCGCGACTCGCGCCGCTTCGGCACGGACGGCGGCGCGGCCGACTACGCCCTGCTGCTGGACGGCCTCGCCGCCGAGCGCGAGCAGGGCATCACCATCGACGTCGCCTACCGTTATTTCTCGTCGCCGCGCCGCAGTTTCATCGTCGCCGACACGCCGGGACACTCCCAGTACACCCGCAACATGGCGACCGGCGCCTCGACCTGCGACCTTGCCGTCATCCTGGTCGACGCGACCAAGGGCCTGTCGGAACAGACCCGCCGCCACAGCCGCATCGTCTCCCTGTTCGGTATCCGCCAGGTCATCCTGGCGGTGAACAAGATGGACGTGGTCGATGGCGACCCCGCCGTCTTCGACGCCATCCAGACCGCCTATGCCGAGGTCGCCGCTGAACAGGGCCTGGCCTCCGTCACCGCCATCCCGATCAGCGCCCGCCACGGCCACAACCTGGTCCGTCGCTCATCGACCACGGCCTGGTACGAAGGCCCCACCCTGCTGGAAGCCCTCGAAGCCGCCGATACGCAAGGCAGCCTCGCCGACGCCGACTTCCGCCTGCCGGTCCAGTACGTCAGCCGCCCCGACGCCGACTTCCGGGGCTACAGCGGATCGATCGCCTCGGGCAAAATCAAGGTCGGGGACGCGATCGTCGTCGCCCCCTCCGGCCGCACCGCGACCGTCTCCAACATCGTCCGCGCCGGCGCCTATGCCCGCTCGGCCAGGGCCGGCGACGCCGTCACCCTGGTGCTTGACCAGGACGTGGACATCGCGCGCGGCGACGTCATCGCTCATGCCGCCGCCCGCCCTGCCGCCGTCGATCGCTTCACCGCCCGTCTGCTGTGGATGGACGAGACACCCCTGGATCCCGCCCGCAGCTATTTGCTCCGCATGGGCACGGCCGTCATCCCGGCCCGCCTGACAGGTCCCGACGAAGCCCTGTCGCTGAACGCGATCGGCGACCGCACGATTTCCCTGACCGGCCGCATCGCCTTCGACGCTTTTGCCGACCATCCGGGCACCGGCGCCCTGATCCTGATCGACCGCGACACTCACGCCACCGTCGCCGCCGGCGTCGCGCTGGCAGCCGTCGATCAGCCCACGGACATTCACTTCGCGCCGACTGCCGTCGATCGTGCGACCAAGGAGCGCGAAGCCGGCCACCTTGGCGGCGTCGTGTGGATGACTGGCCTGTCGGGCTCGGGCAAATCGACCATTGCAGCCGCCCTGGAACGTCGCCTGTACGCCGACGGGATCCGCACCGTTCTCCTCGATGGCGACAACCTGCGCCATGGGCTGAACCGCGATCTCGGCTTCTCGGACGCCGACCGGACCGAGAATGTGCGCCGCACAGCCGAGGTCGCGCGTCTGTTCGCCGACACCGGCGTCATCGCCATCTGCGCCTTGATCTCCCCGACCCAGGCCCAGCGCGCCATGGCTCGCGAACTGGCCGGAGATGGTTTCCTCGAGGTCTTCGTGGACGCTCCTCTGGACGTGTGCCTCGCCCGCGATCCGAAGTCTCTGTACGCAAAGGCCGCCGCCGGCGCCCTCACCAACCTGACTGGGCTAGGCTCCACCTATGAACGGCCCGCGAAGCCGGACTTGACCGTGCCGACGGCTGCCGTGACGCCGGGAGAGGCGGTGCAGGATATTGTGGAACTTCTGCGGTCCCGCAGTCTGTTTCTGCTCTAAAACAGATGACGTCCACGGCCACGCTGGCTAGTCAGAACCTCGATGTCCCAGATCCCCGATCGCTACGTCTCTACCCGAGGCGACACTACCTGGACCGACTTCGCGGAAGCCCTGCTGCGCGGCATGGCGCCCGATGGCGGTCTCTACATGCCGTGCGCCTGGCCTAAGCTTGGCGCCGAGGTCTGGGCGACTGGTCAGGCCTATGCGGACATGGCCAGGGCGGCGATGTCGCCCTTCATCGGTGACGCCCTGCCGGCCGGCGCGCTAGACCGTGCGCTGGATCGTTTGACCGCCGGCTTCGCCCCGCCAGAGGTCACGCCGCTCGTCCGGCTGGAAGACGGGCTCTATATGCTGGAGCTGTTCCACGGCCCGACCGCCGCCTTTAAGGATCTGGCGATGCAGCTGGCCGCCGCCCTGTCGTCGGAGGCGTTGGCCGTATCCGACGAGCGGCTGACCCTGGTCACGGCCACCAGCGGCGACACCGGCGCCGCCGCCGTCGCGGCCTTCGCCAACACCGACCGCGTCAGACTGATCGTGCTCCACCCGCACAAGCGCGTCTCCGCCGTCCAGCGCCGCCAGATGACCACGGTCGATGCGCCCAATGTGCTGAACCTTGCCGTCCGGGGTGACTTCGACGACTGCCAACGGCTGGTGAAGGGCCTGCTGTCGGACGAGTCCTTGCGCGCCCACGGCCGGTTCAGCTCGGTCAACTCGATCAACTGGGCGCGGCTGGCGGGCCAGATCCCATACTATGTCTCGGCCGTGTCGCAGTTGGCCGCCATGGGCGAGACCCGCGCCCCGGTGTTCGTCGTGCCGACCGGAAACTTCGGCGACGCCTTCGCCGGCATCGCGGCCCAGAGGATGGGCCTGCCCGTCGCAGGCTTCGTCGCGGCTGTGAACCAGAACGACGCCTTGGCTCGCGCGATCAACGACGGGATCTATGCCCGAAAGGCCGCTGTCGAGACCGCCAGCGTCAGCATGGACGTCCAGGCCCCGTCGAACTTCGAACGCCTTGTGTTCGAGGCCTCCGGCCGCGACGCCGTCGCCACCCGTGCCCTGTTCGAGACCTTCGCCGCCGAGGGCTCGGTCACGATGCCCAACTCCTTGCTCGCCGCCATCCGCGCCGAGGTTTCCGCCGTCTCCGTCGACGAACCGACCACGCGGACCCAGATCGCACACGCGCACGCGACCTGGGGTCAGGTCGTCTGCCCCCACACCGCCGTGGCGCTGCACGCCGCGCGCGGCGTCGACCGCTCGCGCGGCCCCGTCATCGCCCTCTCCACCGCCCACCCCGCCAAGTTCGGCAAGGACGTCGCACCGGTGCTGGGGTTCGACCCCGAGCCGCCCAAGGTCATCCGCGACCTGGGCGACCGGGCGGAGCGGTTCGAGGTCATTGGGACGGACGCAGGCGCGGCGCTGGCGGCGGTCAGAGCCTTTGCAGTCTAGGCGGCCTTGCGCCACCACGCTGCCCGGCGGAAAAAAGCCCCCGGATCCTTCGGCGTCACTAGCTTCGTGGGATCGTGGAAGATGCGGTCGTGCAGGCGGGTCAGGGTGAAGCGGATGGCTGCGGCTTCGCCGAGGCGCGGCAGGGCGGCGCCCTCGGCCCTCGTCAGCGGGCGGACGGTCTCATACCCGCGTCGAAAGGCATCCACCGCGCCGGGTATTGGGACGCCGGCGCCGTCGAAACCCCAGGCGCTGAGGGCGATGGCGAGATCGTAGGCCAACACGTCGGTGCAGCCGAAATAGAAGTCGATGACGCCTGACACCGCTCCATCATGGAACAGCACATTGTCTGGGAAATAGTCGGCGTGGATCGGTCCGCGCGGCAGGTCCTCCGTCCACGGATCACCCAGCCAGGCCAGCGCCGCCTCGACGCCGTCCAGGATATCCCGATCCTCACCAGTCGCCGCTGTCGCCGACCGGTCCGCCAGCGCGCGCCAGACGACAGGGCCGACGGGGTTCGCCCGGTCGACCGCGAACCCCTGCGCCTCAAGATGCAGTCGCGCCAGCATGGCTCCGGCCGCCTCGACCTCAGCCGTTGAGGGCTCTCGCAGCCAGGCCCCCGACAGCCATTCGATCACCGCCGCTGGGCGGCCGTTCAGCGTCCCGACCCAGTCGCCGTGGCGATTTCGCACCGGGCGCGGGGCGGGAAATCCACGCCCCGCCAGATGATCGGTCAGGCCCAGGCAGAAGGGCAGGGACGCCGCATCCGTGCGCGCCTCGAACAGGGTCAGGACATGACGAGCCCCTCCCGTCTCCGGGCCGGTCTCCAGCCGATAGTTGGTGTTCTCGACCCCTTCCGCGATCGCGTGCAGCGACCGGAAGGGGCCGAGATCATAGCCCCGGAGGAAGGCCTCAGCCTGATCGTCCGAAACCGGAGTAAAGACGGCCAATCAGTGGTGCCCCAACGACGCGTGGCGCGCGCGCACGATGTCTGCGAGGTCCGCCAACAGGCTCTCGGTCGTCGGCCAGCGGCCCGCGCCCCGCCCCTTGCACGACCACACCCGCCCGTCCTCGCCGTAGACCTTCAAACCGTTCCGCTCCCCGTCCAGCGCCTGGAAGAACGGATCGTCGAGGCCTTCGTCAAGCGAAACCGACGCCTTGAACCCATCGGCCTCCTTGAAGCAGGCGCCGATCTGCCGAACCGGGCCCGCGGGTTGGAAAGCCTCCGACAGAACGGCGCAAGGCACGTCGGCCTCGGCTGGGGTCTGGCCGAACGCCTCGAACGACAGCAAGCGCACCTTCGCGGCCGAGTCGCGGCCTTCCAGATCCGACGACGGATCCTCTTCGGCGAAACCCGCGACGCGGGCGTCGGCGAGGGCGTCGGCGAAGTCGGCGCCCGCCTGGAGCCGCGTCAGCATGAAGTTGACGGTGCCGTTCAAGATCGCCTCGAACCCCTTGATGGGTCCGGCCGCCTTGGCCGCGCGCAGGGTCTCGATCATCGGCGCGCCGCCGCCGACCGCCGCCGAATAGGACAGATGCGCGCCGTTGGCCCTGGCCAGCTCAGCAAGCCCCGCGGGGTCACGGCTGATGGCCTGCTTGTTGGCGCTGGCTACGTCGATACCGCGCTCGAGGGCGCAGCGGATCAGGTCGTGACCGGCCCCGCCTTCCGACAGGGCTTCGAGTAGGATGTCTGGCTCGAGCGCCAGCAGCGCCTCGCGGTCGGCGGTGAACAGTTCGGCGGGCGCCGCGACGTCACGCGGCTTCTTTGGATCGCGCACCAGCACGCCGACGACCTGGAACCGGCTGTCCTTGAGCAGCCGCTCCAGCAGCCCGCCGCCGACGACGCCGCAGCCGGCGATGGCGACCTTCAACGGGGCGTCGGGTACGGAGGGGCCCGGAGGCGCGGAGTGGTCGCCCACCACGGTGCAATCGGCGCGGCCGAGCGCGGCGACCTCGATCTCGACGGATCGCTCATGGCCCATGTCGATCGCGTCATGCTGGACCAGCGCCCCGCCGTGACGACGCGCGTCGTCCCAGCTGGCGCGGCGGTAGCGCAGCGGCTTGCCTGAGGCCGAGGCCGGATCGCGGTCGTAGAGACCATCGACATCCTTCACCAGGCGCACGCGGTTCAGGCCCAGTTCAGCGGCGAGGAAGACCGCGGTCAGGTCCGATCCGCCGCGCCCCAGCAGCACAACCCGGCCGCTGGCGCCCACTGCGCCGAAGCCCGGCACCACGACCACCTGATGGTCGGCGAGCGCCTGACGCAGGCCCTCGCTCCGCAGCGAGACCGGATGGGCGTGCTCGACCGGCCCGTCAGCGACGATGCCGAGCTCGCGCACCGACAGGGCGGCGGCGTCCAGCCCGATCCGGTCGCAGGCGATGGCCACGAGCGCCGCCGCCTTCTCCTCGCCCAAGGCGACATAGCCGGGCAGGAGGTCGTTCTGGTGATCGAGGCCCAGCGCCCTCGCGTCGGCCAGAAGCCTATCGGTGTGGCCGCCCAGGGCCGAGACCACGGCGACGACCTTTCGACCCGCGCGGACATGGCCATAGACCTCCGAAGCCACGGCGGGGGCGCAGGACTGGTCTTGCAGGATGGAGGAGCCGAACTTCAGCACCACGACCTCGGCGGCGGGCGCGGGGGCGGCGAGCGGTTTGTCGACGACGGCGAGATGGGCGGAGTGGGGCATCGGGGTGGTCCGTTTCGGGGATATGGATTGGTTTTCGGGCAAGAGAAAACCCGCCTGGCCGGGGCCGGGCGGGTCTGGGTTGGCTGGG
>JAZKHL010000065.1:0-8394 GCA_040385365.1 Pseudomonadota bacterium
TCAGGTCCAGCATGATCATGTCGTAGTCATAGATCTTGCCCAGATCGATGCCTTCTTCGCCCAGGTCGGTCGTGTAGACGTTGAAGCCTTCCGACTTCAGCATCAGCTCGATGCTTTGCGCTGTCGCGTGATCGTCTTCGATAAGCAGAACGCGCATTCGAGCCCCTCCAGGCAAAGCTTGACCATATGTCCCGGTCGTCAGTTCCGGGTAACCTTGTTCGAGAGTTAACCGGTCAAAACCTTAAGAACCGTTAACAGCACCCCGATGAGGCGAATCGTAGGCTGATTTGCGAATCGGCGTCGAGAGTCGTGAGTCAACGATTCGAATTTATTGTGGCGGAGGTCGGACGAGGCCCGCGTGGTGGCGGTCCTCCCCGTTAACACCTGTGGCGGATGCGTCCGCGATTGACGTGTATTAGGATCATATTCCTACCCACCGTTGAACCCGCACTCGCGGGTCTGAAACGGATCTGTGGATGGGAGAGATTTGGTGAGGGAACCCTATCGCGTGCCGGTGGCGCAGGCCGACAAGCGCCGCGCCGACCTGGTGATGCAGATCGTGGCCATCCGGCTGGACACGCCGGTCGAGGCCGTGGCGCGCGGCACGCGTCTGCCGCCGGCGACGCTGCGGGCGCGGCGAGTGTCGATGTATCTCGCCTATGTCTCGATGGAATGGCAGATGGAGCGCGTCGGCCACGCCTTTGCCGTCAACCGCCAGACGGCCGCCCGCGCCTGTCAGAAGATCGAGGACGCGCGCGACGAACCGCATCTGAACGCCCTGCTGGACGAGTTGGAAGAGACCATCCGGGGCATCTGCGAGGCGCCGCCCGCCGGCCTGCCGGAGGCGGCATGAGCGGGACGCTGGCGCGGGCGCGGGGGCTGCTGGGCCGCTCGGGCGGGTGGATCGATGTGGCGGCAGCCGGCGGCTATCCGGTGCGGATCGGGCCGGATCGGCGGGCGCGGGCGATGGTGACGCTGCAAGAGGCGGACTTCCGGGCGCTGATCGAGACGCCAGGGCTGCGTGCTCGGCCGGGCGGCGGCTGGGTCGCGCGGACAGAGCGGGAGACGGAGCCGGACCGGGCCGTCGGCGCGCCGGGGCGGATCGAGGGACACCGGTCGGTCGTGCTGGAGGACGGCCGCATCGTCACGCGCCGCGCCAACCTTGGCGAAAGCCCGGTCGCCTGGCTGGCGCGCCGTACGGATGCGCAAGGCCGGCCCTGGCTGACCCCGGCCGAGGTCGCGGCGGCCGAGCGCCTGCGGATGGACGCCGAGATCGCACAGTCGGGACCATCCATGACCATGCGCTGGGACGCCCTGCCCCGCTCAGGCGGCGGAGGATCGGCGGCGCGGGTCGAGCCGGGCGACCGGGCGCTGGCGGCGGGGCGGCGGGTGGCGCGGGCGCTGGAGGCGTGCGGTGCGGCGCGAGGCTTCGTCGAGCACATCTGCATCCGGGGCGGGTCGATCCAACTGGCTGAGCAGGAGTTCGGGCTGCGGCGGCGCTCGGGCAAGGATCTGCTGAAGCAGGGATTGGCGACGCTGGCGAAGCACTACGGGATCGGGTGACCGGACGGTTCTCCCTCTCGTCCATAGGGAGGGACCGCCAGGCGTCAGCCGAGCACGGATGGGGCCCTGTGAAAGGCGCGCACTCACGATCCTTGCCCACCCGGCTTTCGCTTCGCTCCAGCGTCCCTCCCGTGACGGGGAGGGAAAACCCCTCAGCTCGCCGCCATCGCCTCCTGCCGGATGCGGCCGACCATGGCGTTCAGGCCGTTCGCCCGTTGACGCGTCAGAGCCTGGGGCAGGCCCAGCCGGTCGAGCGCGGCCTTGGCGTCGAAGGCGAGGATCTCGGGGCCGGTTCTGTTGGAATAGAGTTTCAGCAGCAACGCGACATTGCCCTTGGAAATGGCGCTGTCGGAATCCGCGCGGAAGACCAGACGGTCTCCCTCGTGGCCCGAGGCGAGCCAGACCTGGGCCGCGCAGCCGGGGACCTTGTTGGCCTCGGTGCGATCTTCGTCCGGCAAGGGCGCCAGATCCTTGCCCAGGTCGATGATGTAGGCGATGCGCTGTTCCCAGTCCTCGAGCACGTCAAAATCCTCGACCAGTTCGGCCAAAGTGTCGTCGATGCTGGAGGCGGGATCGGTCATCCGGGCTGGATAGGCGGGTCGCGGGTTAACGACAACCGCGGCGTTCGTCCCCGTTCGTGGCGTCGGCGTCCCCCAAAACCAGTCGCCTTCTGCGGGAGCGGGCTTTGGACGACTCGTCTCCAAGGCTAGTCTCGCCGGTCCGGCGACCTCCCCTGTCCGGACGCCGCTGAAGCCCGGAACCCCGTTTGTCGCCCACCCCCGCCGATCCGCCGCAGAAGACGCCGCCGGCCCGCAGGGTCGATGGGCTGAATGCTCTGGCCGCCTGGCATGTCGGCTGGGCGATCTGCGTCGGCGCGATGGCGGGCGTGGCGGTCTGGCTGGACGCCCTGCGCGGCCCGGCGCTGGTCGGGGCGGTGGCGATGGCCCTGCCCGGACTGGCGGGGCTGGCCTTGCTGGGGCGCGACGGGACGGGCGAGCGGGGGCTGGTCCTGATGGCCTGGACGCTGGCGGCGATGGCCGCGGCAGTGCTGTCGGGAGGACTGGCCGGGCCGTTGGTCGGGTTCATCATCATGCCGTTCGTGGCGGGTCTGGCGCTGGGCGGACCCCGGCACGGGGCGAAACTGGCGCAGGCCGGCGCGCTGGGCGGAGCGGTCGCGGCCTTCGCAGGACAGGCTTCCGCCTGGGTCATCGGGCCGCCGGCGCCGGCGACGACCATGGCCGCGATCTCGTCGCTGCTGGCGGGGGGGGCGGCGACTCTGGCCGTGAGGCTGGCGTGGCGACTGCGCGAGACCAGACTGATCGCCGCCGAGGAGGGCACGAGCCGGATCGAGGTCCTGCTGGCGCGCCAGCCCGGCCTGACCCTGGTGCTGGAGCCGTCGGGACGCCTGCTCGCCGCCTATGGGACCGCGCCGCCGTCGCTGGAGATCGACGCCCTGTATGATCAGGGGCTGATCGCCGCCGTCCATGCGCCCGACCGCCCGGCGATCCTGGCGGCGTTCCACCGCGCGCTGTCGGGACAGGAGGGCCAGGCGGTGTTCGCACCGCGCCAGGCGCTGGATCGCCGCGTCAATCTGATCGTGCGCCGGCTGGACGACAACGAGGCCTCGTCCCGCCTGATCGCCCAAGCCTTCGACGCCACGCGCCAGTTCGCCACCGAGATCGGACTGGAGACCGCCCGCGCCGATGCCGAGGCGCGGAACCTGGGCAAGACCCGCTTCCTGGCCAACATGTCCCATGAACTGCGGACCCCGTTGAACGCCGTGCTGGGGTTTTCGGACATCATGCGCCAGCGCATCTTCGGCCCCCTGCCCCCGAAATACGCGGAATACGCCGACAGCATCCATGAAGCCGGCGGGCATCTGCTGGACCTGATCAACGACGTGCTGGACGTCTCCAAGATCGAGGCCGAGCGCTATGAGCTGTCGCGCGAGACGTTCGACGCCCGCGAGGTGGTGTCGGCGGCGGTGACGCTGGTGCGAATGGCGGCGACGGACAAGGGCGTGAATTTGTCCAGCCTGCTGCCCGAGGACACGATGACCGTCGATGCGGATCGGCGGGCGCTGAAGCAGATCACGCTGAACCTACTGTCCAACGCCATCAAGTTCACGCCTGCGGGCGGGACGGTGACCCTGACGCTGGAGACCATCGGGCCGTATCTGGAGCTGGTCGTGGCCGATACGGGCGTGGGCATCGCCGCGCGCGATCTGAAGCGTCTGGGCCGGCCGTTCGAACAGGCCGGCGGGGCCGAGCAGAAGGCGCAAGGGACGGGGCTGGGGCTCTCGCTGGTGCGGTCGCTGGCCGAGTTGCACGGCGGGCGGATGAGCCTGGATTCGACCCTGGGTGAAGGCACGGCGGTGACCGTGCGGCTGCCGGTGGCGGTTGCGGTGCGGGCGGCGGCCCCCGAAGGTGGCGCGGAGGTGATCCCCTTCAACGCAGGAGGCTGATTTGGCCGGCCATCGCATCTACGCCATGAGTTTCGCCCGCGTGTATCCGCTCTATGTCGCAAAGGTCGAGCGCAAGGATCGTACCCGAGCCGAGGTCGATCATGTGATACGCTGGCTCACCGGCTACGATCAGGCCGGCCTGGACGCCGCGATCGAAGACGGCAGGGATTTCGAGACGTTCTTCGCCCGCGCGCCCCGGCTGAACCCTGCGCGCGAAGGGATCACTGGGCTGATCTGCGGGGTTCGCATCGAAAATATCGAGGAGCCGCTGATGCGCGAGATCCGATACATGGACAAACTGATCGACGAATTGGCCAAGGGACGGCCGATGGCGAAAATCCTGCGCGCCTAGACCGTTCCCATCGCCACGAAGGCGCGGGCGGCGGCGAAGTCGCCAGCCTCGAATGTCGCGGTGGCGACGCTGCCGTCGCGGAACAGGAACTGGACCAGGAACGGCTCGCGCGGGTCGAGGCGGGCCAGGCGGTCGCCGCCGGTCGTCGGGAAATACCAGGTCTCGCCCTGAGCACGGCCGGTCGCCAGAAGGGTGGCGGCGGCGGGGGCCGTGCCCGCGGACCAGACCTGCTGGCGGGCGTTCTCGGGCGGCAGGACGGCGCCGCCGGACGCGGTCAGCCAGGGCCGGGCGGCGAGCGCCGGATCGCGCATGACCAGGCGCGCGGCATACGGCCGGGGGCGACCGACGAAGGAGACGACGGCGGACAGGGCTTCGCCCTGAAAGACGTTGCCGGCGCCGGGAGGCGCGGCGCTGAGACCGAACCTGACGGGCGAGGCGCCCGTGACGGAATCCTGTTTCAGCCGCCAGGTCGCCGTCTCGCGCCGCACGCGGTCGGCGGTCCAGGCGCCCCTGTCGCCGATGAAATCCATGCGCGGGATACGCTGCCAGCCGGCGAAGGCGTCGGCGACGCGGTCTCGCACCATGGCCAGTTCGGGATTGCTGCAGGCTACCTGGCGCGCCCGGGACTGGGCGCGGCTCGCCGTCATGTTCAGCGTCGCTTCCGGCGTTCCCGCTCGCAAGGCCGCACCGCGCGATTGCAGCGTCGCGGCCGACAGGGCCCCGGCGACGGGGGCCCGGAACAGGCGGCATTTCTCGTGCGCGGCCAGGACGAAGCTGCGGTCGTAATAGGTGCCCGTGCCGTTGGCGAAGGCCGCAACCGGGGTCACCGCGAACATCACGGCGGCGGCGATCGCTCTGGCGGTGCGGGGGGAAAGGCCTATCGTCATGAGCCTACCGTAGCGCCGCGACGTTCCGGTCCCGTTTCCGAGCAGGGTTACCGATTTGCTTCTGAACTCAGACCTGTGGGTCGGCGCCCTGATCCGCCGCGCCCAGATCGAAGGCGCGAACGCGACGGTCGTGCGCAAGGGCGACGCGCGCGCGGGGTCGGTGATCGTAAAGGCCTACAATACGTCAGAGCGAACGGCCCGCGCCTTTTCCGAAGCCTTCGGTCAGGACGGCGATCGATTGTGGATCCAGCCGGTGACCGGGAGCGAGACGGACATCGACGCCTATATCGAGCGTCAGCGCGGCTACGATCCGGACCTCTGGGTGGTGGAGATCGAGGACCGGCAGGGGCGTCACTTCATTACGGAAAAGGTCGCCGACTGAGGCGTCGGCCGCCCTAACCCCTTGCTAACCCCGTTCAGACACCGAACCGAAAACCCCTCGGGTCTAGGGTCAGGAGGTCGGCGAGAAGCGTCGGCGTCAGGCGAGTGCCCTCATATGCTCTTCCTCATGAACGACGTGGTGTTCGACCTGGACGAGGCCTCTCCGGTCACGTCGGCCGACGCGCGCCGGTTCGAGAAGCTGGGGTTCGACTATCTGATGGAGCTGGGTTGCGAGCTGTTCGCCGAGGACCCGCTGATGCATCGCAACGACCCGCAGCGCGCCCGTCGTCTGGCCTGGCTGATCCACGATCGGTCGCCTGAGATCAACGCCGCATTGTTCGCGGCACCCGAGACCGATTGCGACCCGGCGTTGGTCGAGCCCCTGTTCTGCGCCCTGCCCGCCACTGTGCTGCGTCAGCTGAAGACCCGCGACGGCCGGGGCACGCTGAACGCGGTCACCGCCGACCGCGCCGTCTGGGGCCGAATGGCGGCATAGGGCGCTTTACACGCGCAGGTCGATCGCCAATGCTCGGCGCCTCGAAGGGGTGAGGAGTTTCTTATGGGTCGGCATTCACGGGTTCTCTGCGGTGCAGTCGCGAGCCTTATCTCTCTGGGGGGCGCTGGCGGCGCTCATGCGGAGTGGCTGAAGGCCGAGACGGACCACTTCATTATCTACGGCGACACCTCGGCGCGCGATATCCGCAACTATGCCCTGAAGGTTGAGCGGTTCGACGCCCTTCTACGCACCTATTATCCCATCCAGGTCGATCATGAGATTCCAAAACTGGAAATCTACATGGCGAAGGGCCAGGCCGACATGCGGCGAGCGTCTCCTGGCATCGGCGCCACCGTCGGCGGCTTCTATTCGCCAACCGGCGGTCGGATTCATGCCGTGGCGAACACCGAAAGCCCGATGGCCGACGACGTGATCTTCCACGAGTACGGCCACCATTTCATGTTCCAGATGGCGTCGAATGCCTATCCGGCCTGGTTCGTCGAAGGCTTCGCGGAATACTACGCCACGGTCCAGATCAATGAGGATCGCTTTCAGATCGGCCGACTGAGCGAAGGGCGGATGCGCTCGCTGAGGGGGGCGTTCAACGAATGGCCGCCGCTGGAGGACGTTCTGCGCTGGCGCGTCTCGCCCACAGGTCGTTTCCGGGGGGCCGACTACTACGCCCAGGCGGGAGCCCTGACCCATTACTTCCTCAGCGATCCAGTCCGCACGCGACAGCTGAGCACCTATCTGGCGGCCGTGGCGGGAGGCGCCGATCCCGCCGACGCCATGGCCGCCGCGGTCGGCTCTACGACGGCGCAGTTGCAGACCGAACTTCGACGCTACGTCATGGGCACCACCACCTACTTGACGCCGCAGATCGAGGTGCCCGACCCCGACGTTGAGGTGACGCCTTTGACGCCGGAAGAAGGGCGTCTGGCCTGGCTCGACCTGCGGCTGGACAGGATGAACCCCAACGACGACGAGATTTCGCTGACGCGAAGGGACGACGAGTCCGACGCCGCCTATGCAAGACGTCTCGCGGAGGCCCGGACCGAGTATGCCGAGGCCAAGGCCGGATTGATTTCCCAGGCCATGGCCGCCGCTACAGTGGACCCGGACGGCCCCGCCAGCCTCCGCGCCAAGGCCAGGGCCGAACGACTCTCTGGGGATGACGCCACCGCGCTTGCGACCTTGGCGCCCCTTCTCGCCGATGGCTCGGAGGACGCCCGCGCGCTGCGCCTCGGGGCCGAAGTCTTGCTGGATCAATCGGCGGACCAGACCGACCCGGCGGCCGCGACGGCAGGGGTGCGTCAGGCGCGTGGCTATCTCGCGCGGGCACTGGCCGTGGATCCACTCGATTTCCAGACCTACGTCGCCCTGGACCGGTCACGCAGCCGGGCGGCGGACTACCCTTCGGCGAACGATCTTTCGACCCTGCTCGTGGCCAATGAACTGGCGCCGCAATCGTTCGACGTCAGGATGCGCTACGCCCGTGCGCTGATGGCGCGGGACCGAGATGCCGAGGCGATCGCCATCCTGAACCCCGTCGCCAACAGTCCGCACGCCAACCCGATCCGCAACACGGCGCGGACCATGATCGCCCAGGCGCGCTCCAACGCCGGGCTTGCGGCGCAAGATCAGGGCGAGGCGCCGCCTGCGCAGGGCCCGGACGGTGAAGGCGAGGCGCCCGGCGGCTGACGTTCGACCGGCGCGGTCGCGTCAGATCAGCGCGTTGAACACCACGTGCACAGCCAGCGCGCTGCCGACGATGAAGCCGAAACCCGTCAACAGACAGATCGACGGATGGAGTTTTCGTTGCGGCGAAGACCGCGCCGAGGCGCCGGCGACGGAAATGCGGTGTGCAGACCCGAGCAAAGCCATGGTCGTTTCCTTTCCCTGCGGCGTCCGGCTCGCGTCCTGAACGTCTCACAGGCCGCGGATGCGCTTAAAGACCCTGTATGACGAGGGGGTATTTGCGGATTTTATCGACGCACCTTTGAGAGCACGCCTCGTCCAGCCTCTGCGTGACTTTGGCGGCGCCCCGCGCTACCTCCCGCGCCCATGTCGAAACTCACCCTCGAACAGGAGGCCGCCCGCAGGCGGACCTTCGCCATCATCGCGCACCCCGACGCTGGCAAGACCACGCTGACGGAGCATATCCTGCTGTCCGGCGGGGCCATTCGCGCGGCCGGGGCGGTGCGGGCGCGGGGCGAGAACCGGCGGACGCAATCGGACTGGATGAAGATCG
>JAZKHL010000066.1:0-4850 GCA_040385365.1 Pseudomonadota bacterium
CCCGCGACCCCATCGACCACATCAAGGCCCTGATGGAGACCGCCAAGGTCACCGAGGACGAGATCAAGGCCATCGACGCCGAGATCAAGGCCATCGTCGCTGAGGCCGTGCAGTTCGCCCAGGAAAGCCCGGAGCCGGACCCGAGCGAGCTCTATACCGACGTCTATGTGGAGACCCCCGTCTTGGAGAACGCTCAGTGACCGACATCCTGATGCCGGCGCTGTCGCCCACGATGGAAGAGGGCAATCTGACGAAGTGGCACGTCAAGGCGGGCGACACCGTCAAGGCGGGCGACGTGATCGCCGAGATCGAGACCGACAAGGCGACCATGGAGGTCGAGGCCGTCGATGAAGGCGAAATCGCCGAAATCCTGGTGGCTGAAGGCTCCGAGGGCGTGAAGGTCAACACGCCGATCGCGCGGATGGCGGGCGAAGACGGCGCGGCCGCTCCCGCGACCCAGGCAGCCTCGGTCGCGGCCCCGGTGGCCAAGCCTGATGCGGATGAAGCGAAGTCGGGCGAGCCCGAGAAGGCGCCGGTCCAGACCGACACGCCGACCCCGAAGGTCGTCCTGCGCGATCCCGAGATCCCCGCCGACGCCAAGCTGGTCAAGACGACCGTGCGCGACGCCTTGCGCGACGCCATGGCCGAGGAAATGCGTCGGGACGAAGCCGTCTTCCTGATCGGCGAGGAGGTTGCTCAGTACCAGGGCGCCTACAAGGTCAGCCGCGAGCTGCTGCAGGAGTTCGGCGACCGCCGCGTGGTCGACACCCCGATCACCGAGCACGGCTTCGCCGGCCTGGGCGTCGGCGCCGCGATGGCGGGCCTCAAGCCCATCGTCGAGTTCATGACCTTCAACTTCGCCATGCAGGCGATCGATCACATCATCAACTCCGCCGCCAAGACGCTGTACATGTCCGGCGGTCAGATCCGGGCGCCCATCGTGTTCCGCGGTCCGAACGGCGCGGCGTCGCGCGTCGGCGCCCAGCACAGCCAGGACTATTCCGCCTGGTACGCCCAGGTGCCCGGCCTGAAGGTCGTCGCCCCCTATGACGCGGCCGATGCCAAGGGCCTGCTGAAATCCGCGATCCGCGACCCCAACCCCGTCGTCTTCCTCGAGCACGAGATGATGTACGGCATCGAGTTCGACGTGCCGGACGTCGAGGACTATCTGGTCCCGATCGGCAAGGCCAAGGTCCGCCGGGAAGGTACCGACGTCACCATCACGGCCCACGCCCGCATGGTCGGCTTCGCCCTCCAGGCCGCCGAGCAGCTCGAAGCCGACGGCATCTCGGTCGAGGTCATCGACCTGCGCACGCTGCGGCCGCTGGACCACGAGACCATCGTCGAGAGCATCAAGAAGACCAGCCGCCTGGTCTCGGCCGAGGAAGGCTGGGGCCCGATGGGCGTCGGCGCCGAGGTCGTGGCCCGCGTCATCGAACACGCCTTCGACTACCTCGATGCCCCGCCGATGCGGGTGCACCAGGAAGACGTGCCACTGCCCTATGCCGCCAACCTGGAAATCCTGTCGCTGCCCGGCGTCGACAAGATCGTGAAGGCGGTCAAGGCGGTGATGGCATGACGCACGCCTACGCCCTTCCCGAGCCGGACGGCATCGCAACGGCCCCGACCGACGGTTCTGTTCTGGAACTGACGCGAGTCTGGATCGGGCCGAACGGTCCCACGATCCTGTGCCGCCCGGCCTATGAGGATCCGCGGGCGATGGGAGAGCTGCTGGCTGAACTTTGCTGGCATTTCGCCTATGCCTATGAACAACGCGGCGGCTTTACCCAGGCCCAAGCGCTCGAAGCTTTGAAGCAGGGCTGGGCGCAGGGCCACGCCAACGGCGAGGCGGCGGCGCTGAAGAGGGTCGCTCAATGACTTATCTGGGGAGCGCCTGGGTCGTCGCAAAGGTGAGCGCGTGAGCAACGAACCGCCGGAATTCCAGCTGACTGTCCCCGACAGCGTGTCCGTGGACCCGGACGCGGTCGAGATGCTGCGCTTTTGGTGGTCTCGTGGTGAACCCGTGATGGCGATCAAGCCCGCCTTCGATAACCCTCGCGACTACGGCACCATGCTGGCCATCGCGGCGCGAAACGTCGCCCACGTCTATCATGCGTCCAAGGGTCTGGATGAGGACGAAACCTATCGCGAGGTGCTCGCCGGGCTCGAGGCCGCCTTGGCTGGCCCAGGCTTCAAGACAATCGCCGAGACCGAGAGCGAAGCATGACCGACATCCTGATGCCCGCCCTGTCGCCCACAATGGAAGAGGGCGTCCTGGCCAAATGGCACGTCAAAGCCGGCGACGTGGTCAAGGCCGGTGACGTCATCGCCGAGATCGAGACCGACAAGGCGACTATGGAGGTCGAAGCCGTCGACGAGGGCACCATCACCGACATCCTGGTCCCCGAAGGCTCCGAAGGCGTGAAGGTCAACACCCCCATCGCGCGTCTGGCGGAGGAGGGCGGCGCCGTCGCTCCGGCGCCCAAGGCCGAAGCTCCGAAGACCGAAGCGCCCAAATCTCCCCCCCCTGGGGGGAGACAGGCGGCAGAGCCGCCAGAGGGGGGCAAGTCCGAGTCTGACACGCCCCCCTCGGCTGCTGCGCAGCCTCTCCCCCCAAGGGGAGGAGATAAGGGCCAGCGCGTCTTCGCCTCGCCGCTCGCACGCCGCTTGGCGCAACAGGCCGGTCTTGACCTGTCCTCGCTGAAGGGCTCAGGCCCGCACGGCCGCATCGTCCGCGCCGACGTCGAAGCCGCCGGCAAGGGCGGCACGCGTCCGACCGCAGCCGCTGCGCCCGCCGTCGGCATCGAAGCCCGCAAGGTCCAGTCGCTTGCCGACATGGGCATCCCGGACGGCAGCTATGACCTCATCCCGCTGGACGGGATGCGCAAGGCGATCGCCCGCCGCATGGTCGGCTCGATTCAGCAGGTGCCGCACTTCCCGCTGTTTATCGACGTCGAGATCGACGCGCTGCTGGCCGCCCGCGCCAAGGTCAACGCGATGCTCGAAAAGTCGGGCGTGAAGGTCTCGGTCAACGACTTCGTCATCAAGGCCTCCGCCATGGCCCTGAAGCTCGTTCCAGAGGCCAACGCCAGCTATTCGCCTGAAGGCATCGCCATGCACCACCATGCCGATGTGGCGATGGCGGTGGCGATCGACGGCGGCCTGATCACCCCGATCATCTTCAAAGCCGAGACGAAGTCCCTGTCGCAGATCGCTGTCGAATCTAAGGATTTGGCCAAGCGCGCCCGCGACAAGAAGTTAAAGCCCGAAGAGTTCCAGGGCGGCACCTTCAGCGTCTCGAACCTCGGCATGTTCGGCATCAAGTCCTTCTCCTCGATCATCAACGAGCCCCAGGGCGCGATCATGAGCGTCGGCGCGGGCGAGCAGCGCCCCGTGGTCAAGAACGGCCAGCTGGCCGTCGCCACCGTGATGACCGTCACCTTGACCTGCGATCACCGCGTGGTGGACGGCGCGACAGGGGCCCGCTTCCTTCAGGCCTTCAAGCCGCTGATCGAAGACCCCGTCACGATGCTGGCATAGGGCGCGGTCATGGCCTCGATCTATGACTTCGCCGCCACCGGCATCGACGGGACCGAGGTCCCGCTGGACCGGTTCCGAGGCAAGGCGCTGCTGATCGTCAACACGGCGTCCAAATGCGGCTTCACCGGCCAGTACGCCGGGCTAGAGGCGCTGCATCGCCAGTACGCCGACCAGTCGTTCGAGGTGCTGGGCTTTCCCTGCAACCAGTTCGGCGCCCAGGAGCCGGGCAAGGCGGCCGAGATCGCATCCTTCTGCAGCGCGACCTTCGACGTCGATTTTCCGATGTTCGACAAGGTCGAGGTCAACGGCCCGAACCGGCATCCGCTGTATGCCTGGCTGACCGAACAGAAACGCGGCTTCCTGGGCAGTCGCGATATCAAGTGGAACTTCACCAAATTCCTGACCGACCGCGAGGGCAGGGTGGTTGCCCGCTTCGCGCCTCAGGTCGAGCCGGCGGCCATCGCGCCCGAAATCGAGAAGCTGATCCAGAATGGCTGATACCTTGGACCTGATCGTCATCGGCTCAGGACCCGGCGGCTATGTCGCCGCGATCCGCGCCAGCCAGCTGGGGCTGAAGGTCGCCATCGTCGAGCGCGAGAACCTCGGCGGCATCTGCCTGAACTGGGGCTGCATCCCCACCAAGGCCCTGCTGAAGTCGGGTGAAAAATACGAGAGCCTGAGCCACCTGAAGGACTACGGCCTGTCGGCCGAGAATGTCGGCTTCGACTTCGACGCCATCATCGCCCGCTCGCGCGGCGTGGCCAAGCAGCTGAACTCAGGCGTCGGCTTCCTGATGAAGAAGAACAAGATCGAGGTGATCGAGGGTTCGGCAAAGCTGGAGAAGGGCGTGGCGGCCCCGAAGGTAGTCATCGCTTTGAAGGCCGGCGGATCGCGCACGGTCGAGGCCAAGGCGGTCATGCTGGCCGTCGGCGCCAGGGCCAAGGCCATCCCGCAGATCGGGCTGGAAGCTGACGGCGACCGCATCTGGGCCTATCGCGAGGCCATGGCGCCCAAGTCCATGCCCAAGTCGATCGTGGTCATCGGATCGGGCGCGATCGGCATTGAATTCGGCAGCTTCTACAGAGCCTTGGGCGCGGAAGTTACCGTCGTGGAGGCGGTCGATCGCATCATGCCGGTGGAGGACGAAGAGGTCTCCAAGGCCGCGCAGAAGGCCTTCGAGAAGCGCGGGATGAAGTTCCGCACCGGATGCAAGGTCACCAAGGTGTCCAAAGGCGGGCAGGGGGTCCAGGTCGCGATCGAGGCCGGCGGCAAGGCCGAGACGCTGGAGGCCGAGGTCTGCATCTCGGCGG
>JAZKHL010000067.1:0-2269 GCA_040385365.1 Pseudomonadota bacterium
CTGAAGAAGACCGAGACCATCGACGTCATGGACGCCCTGGGCTCCAACATCTCGGCCCAGTCCAAGGGCGCCGAGGTGATGCGCATCCTGCCGCGCGTGCACGAGGGCATCAACGAGGAGTGGCTGTCGGACAAGAGCCGCTATGTCGTCGATGGCCTGCAGGCGCGTCGCCTGGACCGGCCCTACGTGCGCGAAAACGGCAAGCTCCGGGTCGCTTCATGGGACGAGGCTCTGAACGCCGTCGCATCGAAGCTGAAGGCCGCCCCGGCTGACCGCATCGGTGTCATCGCCGGCGACCTGCAGGATGCGGAATCGATGAAGGCGGCGCTGGACCTGTTCCGCGCGCTGGGATCGGCGAACACCGACTGCCGTCAGGATGGATCGGCCCTGGGCTATGGCCCGCGCGAAGGCTGGCTGTTCAACACCGGCCTGCAGGGGCTGGAAGAGGCGGACTCCATCCTGCTGGTGGGCGTCAATCCGCGCACCGAAGGTCCGCTGCTGAACCAGCGCATCAGGAAGAGCTGGCTGGCCGGCAAGACCCGCGTCGGCGTCATCGGCGACGCCGCCGATCTGACCTATGATTTCGACGCCCTGGGCCGTGGCGCCAAGACACTGGCCAAGCTGCCGAAGGCCGCCGCCGACGCACTGTCCAACGCCGAACGCCCCGCGATCGTCGTCGGCTCCGGCGCGCTGACCGGCGCGCACGGCCCCGCCGTACTGAACGCTCTGGGCGCGCTGGCCAAGAAGCTGGGTGTCGTCAAGGACGGCTGGAACGGCTTTAACGTGCTGCACCACGCCGCCGCTCGCGTCGGTGGGCTGGACATGGGCTTCGTGCCCGCGTCAGGCGGCCTGACGGCCCGCGATATGGTCCAGCCCGACGCGCTGGACGTCCTGTTCCTGTTGGGCGCTGACGAGATCGAGACCGGCCCGTCGAAGGCCTTCAAGGTCTATCTGGGCAGCCACGGCGATCGCGGCGCGCACACCGCCGACGTCATCCTGCCGGGCGCCGCCTGGACCGAGAAGTCGGGCCTCTACGTCAACACCGAGGGCCGGGTTCAGATGGGCGAACGCGCCGTCTTCCCGAAGGGCGAGGCCAAGGAAGACTGGGCCATCCTCCGCGCCCTGTCCGAGCGCGTCGGCCAGACCCTGCCGTACGACACGCTTGATCAGCTGCGCTCGAAGCTGATGGCGGATCATCCGACGTTCGGCCGCATCGACTACCTGGCGCCGGCCGGATTGTTCGACGTCGCCGGCCTCGGCAAGAAGGGCGATCTGGGCGACATGCCGTTCACCTCGGCCGTCGTCGACCCCTATCTGAACAACCCGATCGCGCGCGCCAGCGCGACCATGGCCGAGCTCAGCGCCCAGCGCGTGGCTCCCGCCCTGCTGGCGGCGGAGTAGCCGATGACCGAGAGTTTCTGGACCACGCCTGCCGGCTGGACGCTGGCGACGACCGGCGCCGTCTTGCTGATCACCGTCGGCATCCTGATCGCCGTCGCCTTCCTGCTGCTGGCCGATCGCAAGATCTGGGCGAGCGTGCAGATGCGAAAGGGCCCCAACGTCGTCGGCCCGTTCGGCCTGCTTCAGTCCTTCGCCGACATGATCAAGTTCGTGCTGAAGGAGATCATCGTACCGGCCGGCGCCGACAAGGCGGTGTTCCTGATCGCGCCGATCATCACCGTGATCACGGCCTTCATAGTCTGGGCCGTCATCCCGTTCGCGCCGGGCTGGGTCGTGTCCGACCTCAACGTCGGCATCCTGTACGTCTTCGCGATCAGCTCGCTGGGCGTCTACGGCATCATCATGGGCGGCTGGGCGTCCAACTCGAAATACCCGTTCCTGGGCTCGCTGCGGTCCGCCGCCCAGATGGTCAGCTACGAGGTCTCGATCGGCCTGATCATCATCAATGTGATCCTGCTGGCCGGCAGCATGAACCTGTCGACCATCGTGGCCTCGCAGGGCGGCTGGATCTGGAACTGGTACGCCTTCGGCGGCGGCGCGGACACCTGGCCCCTGATCGTGGCCCTGTTCCCGATGTCGATCATGTTCTTCGTTTCGGCGCTGGCTGAAACCAACCGCCCGCCGTTCGACCTTCCCGAGGCCGAGTCCGAGCTCGTGGCCGGCTATCAGGTCGAATATTCGTCGACGCCCTATCTGCTGTTTATGATGGGCGAGTACGTGAACATCATCTTCATGTGCGCGATGATGAGCATTCTGTTCTTCGGCGGCTGGAACCCCGGCTTCCCGATCGACTTCGCCGCCGACTGGC